>DASQVO010000441.1:0-43282 GCA_035640715.1 Streptosporangiaceae bacterium | reverse complement strand
GGCTGGGGTCCGACACACCGGCCGCTGTGCTGGCCCGGGGGGGCGACCCCCCGGAGCCCCCCGTCAGCTTTCCCGGGCTGGGGTCCGACACACCGGCCGCTCGCCGGGCCTGAAGGCCCGGACTCGCTGGGCCGGTACGATCGTCTGTTCGTAGCCCTGGGCACTCCCCGCGACTTCGTTCGGTATCTGCTTCGACAATGATCTCCGTGACGGGCTGCCTTACCAGCCGCACGCCAGCGGCCGCGGCGGCCGCCAGGAGCGCCCGGATCAGCAGCCGCGGGTCGACCGAGCCGTCGCCCTCGACGAGCAGGCCGCCGCGGACCGACGGGTCGAGCATCGGCTCAAGTTCCCGGCATTCCCGCGCCGTCAGCCGCCGGGCCGGGACGCCCAGGCTCTCCTGCAGCACGCGCAGCTCATCGATGACGGCAAGGTCGTCGGCGTCGTAGCCGACCTGGAGGGTCCCGGTCTGGCGGAAACCGGTCGGTTCCCCGCTGGCCAAGGTCAGCTCGGCGGCGAACGCCGGATAGCGCTCCAGCGACGCGGCACCGAGCGCCAGCAGCTCCTTCTCCGCGTAGGCGGCTTCCGAGACGGGGGTGAGCATGCCTGCCGCGGCGTGGCTGGCGCCGTGGCCGGGTGACGGGTCGGCGACGGTGACGCTGAATCCCCGCTGCGCAGCCCGCCATGCGACGCTCAGGCCGATAACCCCGCCGCCGGCCACCACCACTGCCGTCATCGCCTTCGCTCCCTTCGCCGGCATGATCCGGATCAGGTTCCTGCGGTCGGAGACTCGCCAGTCTCCCTCTCAGTCCGGTCCGCACCGGACTCCCGCGCGCCATACAACGCCTCTAGCCTATGTCGTTATGAATGCTGGACGGCCTGGCAGCTTCTCCCTGACCGGCGGTGACCTGAGAGTCGAGCAGATCGTCGTGGTGGGCGGCGGGCTGGCCGGGCTGCGCACGGTCGAGGAGCTCCGCACGCGCGGCTACCAGGGCCGGGTGACGATGCTCGCCGCCGAGACCCGGCCGCCATATGACCGCCCGCCCCTCTCCAAGCGTGTCCTCGCCGGCGAGCCGGACGCCGCGGAGCTCGGCGCCGAGATTGACACCACCCTCAGGGCCGACGTCGGGGCACTCGGGCTTGACCTGCGGCTCGGCGAGCCCGCGACCGGGCTGGACCTCGCGGAACCCGGCGGGCCGGGCCGGCCGGGCGAGCCCGGCGGCGTGGTACGCACGGCCGGCGGAGGGTACCCGTTCGACCGCCTGGTGGTGGCGACCGGCGCGGCACCCGTGCCGCTGCCGGGCAGTGGCCGCCAGCGGTTTCTCCGCACGCATGAGGACGCGCTGGCCCTGCGCACGCTGCTCCGCCCGGGGCTGCGCCTGGCCATCGTCGGCGCCGGCTGGATCGGTGCTGAGCTCGCGACCGCGGCGGCCGCCCGCGGCTGCCTGGTGACGGTCATCGAGGCGGGGCCGGCGCCGCTCGCCGGCGCCGTGGGCGCTGAGGTGGGCTCACGGACGGCCCCCTGGTATGCGGCGGCAGGAATTGACCTGCGGACGGGCCAGGCGGTCGAGTCCGTGGCCGACGGCGGGCTCACGCTACCCGGCGGCGGCTGGCTCGCCGCCGATGAGGTCGTGACCGCGATCGGCGTACGGCCGTCCGTGCAGTGGCTGGCGGATTCCGGCGTGCGGCTGGACAACGGGGTGGCCGCCGACGAGGGCCTGCATGCATCCGCGCCCGGCGTGTACGCGGTCGGCGACTGTGCGTCCTTCATGTCGCGCAGGTTCGGCAGGCGGCTCCGTTTCGAGCACTGGGACGTGGCACTGCACGCGCCGGAAGTCGCGGCGGCCAACATCCTCGGCGGCAGCGAGATCTACGACCCGGTGCCGTACTCGTGGTCGGAGCAGTTCGGCCGGATGATGCAGTACGCCGGGTACCACGGGGCGGCCGACCGGCGCCTCTGGCGGGGCGACCCGGATGGCGGGCAGTGGGCGGCATGCTGGCTGTCGGGGCCCCGGCTCGTCGCGATCCTCACCGTCGGCCGGCCCCGCGACCTGGTCCAAGGGCGGCGCATCATCGCGTCTGGCGCGCCTGTGGACACCAGCCTGCTCGCCGATCCCGGCGTGCCGGTGAAGAACGCCGCGCAGGCCATGTGAACTAGGCTGTTCATCCGTGCTGCTGCTTGCGTTCGATACCGCGACGCCCGCGGTCACCGTCGCGCTGCACGACGGGGAACGTGCGCTCGCCGAGGCCGTGACGGTGGACGCGCGCAGGCACGGCGAGCTGCTTGCCCCGTCCATCGCCAAGGTCATCGCCGACGCTGGGGCCGAGCCCGGTGACCTCACCGCGATCACGACCGGGGTGGGTCCGGGCCCCTACACGGGGCTGCGCGTCGGCGTGGTAACCGCCCGCGTACTCGGCCGGGCACTGGGCGTTCCCGTCCACGGCGTCTGCACGCTCGACGTCATCGCCCGCGCCGCCCGGCCCGCCGCGGCGGGCCGCGAGTTCCTTGTCGTGACCGACGCCCGGCGCAAGGAGGTCTACTGGGCCCGCTACACGGGATCCGGCGAACGGACGGCCGGACCCGCGGTGAGCCGTCCCGCGGACATACCAGGCGCGGCCTCCGTCCCCGCCGCCGGGCAGGCGACGGTCCTGTACCCGGAAGCGTTCGGCGAACCGATCTGGCGCGAGCACCCGTCGGCCGTCGTCCTGGCGGAGATGGTTGTGGAATGCTTCGCCAGCGGCCGGGAGCCGGCCGTGGCAGGCGCCGCCAGCGGCGAACCGGCTCTGGTAGTCCCGGCCGCCTCGCCGGCGGCCGGGCCGCTTCTGCTGCCGGAGCCGCTGTACCTGCGCCGTCCGGACGCCCGGGTTCCCGGGCCGCCGAAGCGGGTAACGCCGCCGTGAGTGTGTGCCTGCGCCCGCTCTCCCTCGACGACCTGCCCGCCGTAGTGGAACTTGAGCGGAAGCTTTTCCCGGACGACGCGTGGTCGCCCGGCATGTTCGCCGAGGAGCTCGCCCAGGAAGGACAGGGGCGGCACTATGTGGCCGCTGAGGAAGGGAACAGGATCGTGGGTTACGCCGGGATGATGCTGCCCGGCAGCCGCCAGGCGGAGGTGCTGACGCTGGCCGTCGACGCCGGCCACTGGGGCCGGGGGATAGGTTCGGCACTGCTGACGGAGCTGCTGGAGGAGGCCGCGCGGTGTGATTGCACGGAGGTATTCCTCGAGGTGCGCGCCGACAACCCGCGCGCACAGGACCTTTACCGCCGCTACGGCTTCGGGAAGATCGGCATCCGCCGCGGCTATTACCAGCCGTCCGGCGTGGACGCGATCGTGATGCGCCGCGGGTTGGACGCAGCCGCCGAGCCCGGTGCCGGGCACGCGGGAGGCATCCGGTGACGCAGCCGCTTGTTCTCGGCATCGAGACCTCCTGTGACGAGACGGGCGCCGGTCTGGTGCGCGGCAACGAGCTGCTGGCAGACGCCGTGGCCTCCAGCGTCGACGAGCACGCCCGTTTCGGCGGTGTCGTGCCCGAGGTCGCCAGCCGCGCCCATCTGGAGGCAATGGCCCCGGCGGTGGACCGGGCACTGGCCACGGCAGGGGCGACGCTGGCCGATGTCGACGCCATCGCGGTCACCGCGGGCCCGGGCCTCGCCGGGGCGCTGCTGGTGGGCGTGGCCGCGGCCAAGGCGTACGCGCTTGCCCTTGGCAAGCCGCTTTACGGCGTGAACCACCTGGCTGCTCACGTCGCCGTGGATCAGCTCGAGCACGGCCCGCTGCCCGCACCGGTCATCGCGCTGCTCGTGTCGGGGGGTCACTCGTCGCTGCTGCTCGTGCCCGATGTTACGAGCGAGGTCACCTCTCTCGGCGCGACCGTCGACGACGCCGCGGGCGAGGCATATGACAAGGTGGCCCGGGTGCTCGGGATGCCATTCCCCGGCGGCCCGCCGATCGACGCCGCCGCACGGTCCGGCGACCCCACCGCGATCGCCTTCCCGCGCGGCAAGTACCACGACGGGTCGCTCGATTTCTCCTTCGCGGGGCTGAAGACGGCCGTGGCCCGGTGGGTGGAGGAACGGTCCGCTGCGGGCGAGCCGGTCCCCGTCGCCGATGTCGCCGCGTCCTTCCAGGAAGCGGTGGCAGATGTGCTGACCCGCAAGGCCGTCGACGCCTGCGTTCGGCATGGAGTCGGGCACCTCGTCATCGGCGGGGGAGTAGCCGCGAACTCCCGGCTGCGCGCCATGGCGGAGGAACGCTGCGCCGCCGCCGGCATCCGGCTGCGTGTCCCGCGCCCCGGCCTCTGCACCGATAACGGCGCCATGGTGGCTGCGCTGGGTTCCGCACTCGCCAGCCGGGGTCTCCCCCCGTCGCCGCTGGACCTGCCCGCCGACTCCTCGCTGCCCGTCACCGAGGTCGTCCTGCGCTAGGTGTAGTTCCCAGGTAGATCGTTGACAGTGAGGGGTCTCACTGCCTCGGATGGGTGTTGCGAGACATCCAACGAAGAGGACATCGACCGGTGCCGTACCGATGGGGGTCCGATCGGGCATCCAGAAGGAGCTGATCGCCCTGTCCGACGGGTACCACGAGTCGTCGGAATCGTGGTGTGACCTGCTGCGCGACTGCGCCCGCCAAGGCCGACCTGGGACTAGGGAGATACCAGCACCCGCATCATCCCTGCGCTGACAGTCCGCTCGACGCTGCCAGGCGACGGTTGCAAGCCTTCACGCCCAACTCGGGCGAGGTCGGATGGGCTCGTCACTGGTGGCTCTGGTGCTGCATATCGGCGCCCGGGCCGGACGCTGTCCAACTCGCGAGGAGATCCATGGCCCGGCGCGAGGGTGATCCGGGCTCGGTGGTGTAGACGAACAGGGTCGTATCGGGGTCACCGGGCAAAGTGAGGGTCTCGTACTCGACGGTGAGGTCCCCGACGAGGGGGTGACGCAGCCGCTTCGAGCCGTGGGTGCGCTGATGGACCCGGTGCTGCTCCCACCACTGGTCAAATTCGCGGCTGCGTTCGCGCAGTTCGGCCACGAGGGCGGTCGTGGCACGGTCATCGGGATCACGGCCGACGTCGAATCGCAGGCTCTCGACCACGGCCCGGGCCTGGTCGTGCCAGTCCACGAACAGCGACCGGGCGTCCATGTCCAGAAACATCCAGCGTGCGTAGTTACGTTGCGCGGGCGCCAACCGATCGAAGTCGGTGAACAGCGCCTTGGCCATCCGATTGGCGGCCAGCACGTCGGTGCGGCGTCCGAGGACCAGCGCGGGCTCGCCGTCGAGGGAATCGAGAAGCTGATAGAGCCCCGGACGCACTCGCTGGACGCCACGGACTCGCCGATGAGCCGGTGCCGCGGCCGGTCCGATGAGGTCCTTGAGATGTGCCCGTCCGGCGGCGTCGAGTCCGAGAGCACGGCCGATCGCCTCTACCACGGCTGGGGACGGTGTGATGCGCCGTCCCTGCTCGAGACGGGCGTAGTAGTCGGTAGACACTCCGGCCAGCAGCGCG
The DNA here is from genome assembly GCA_035640715.1 of Streptosporangiaceae bacterium. Classification (GTDB taxonomy): domain Bacteria; phylum Actinomycetota; class Actinomycetes; order Streptosporangiales; family Streptosporangiaceae; genus DASQVO01. The sequence goes on along the minus strand of DASQVO010000441.1, from coordinate 37,783 downwards.
ACTTCCTCGCGGCGCAGGCCCGGCACACGGCGTATCCGCCCGTCGGGCGGCAGGCCCGCCCGGGACGGGTCGACCTGGCTACGGGCTCGCCGCAGGAAATCAGCGAGTTCGCGGTTGGTCTCAGCCACGCAACCCATTGTCCCCGATGGTGTCTACTCGTGACTGGACCTGTGCGTCCTAGGTTGCCGGGTCCGCGGTCGCACAGGGCGCGAGATGAGCGCCCACAGCCAGTTCTCGTGAGCCATGCTGAAGTCACGCCACCACCGGGGCACCACCCGGACGGCACCTCCCGTGAATCGTGAGTAAGGACGACCATGAGTTTCCCGAGGAATCGACCTGCCACCTGGTTCGTGACCGGCACCTCCCGCGGCTTGGGCCTGGAGTTGGTCAAGCAGCTACTCGATCGCGGTGACAACGTCGCCGCGACGACGCGCTCGAGCGAGCGGCTGCTGTCCGCGCTCGGTGATCGCGTCGACACGTCCCGGCTGCTCCCGCTCACCATCGACCTGCGCGACGACGAGGCTGTCCAGCAGTCCGTCCACCAGACAGTGGAGCGCTTCGGCGGTCTGGACGTCGTGATCAACAACGCAGGTTACGGCTTCCTGGCCGCGGTGGAGGAGACCAGCGACCGCGAGGTCCGCGACATGCTCGACGTCCAGGTCATCGGCGTGTGGAACGTGTTGCGGGCCGCGCTGCCGATCCTGCGCCAGCAGAAGAGCGGCCACATCGTCAACGTCTCGTCGATCCTCGGGCTAACCGCCCCCCCGGGCTGGGGACTCTACTGCGCCGGCAAGTTCGCGCTTGAGGGCCTCAGCGAGGCCCTCGCCGCCGAGGTCGACGACTTCGAGGTCAAGGTCACCATCGTCGAGCCCGGCTACTTCCGCACCGACTTCCTCACCCGGGAGTCGCTCGCGCTGCCCGCCACCACCACCGATGCCTACCCGGCCATCCGCGAAATGACCCGCGACCACCTCAAACTGCAGGGTGGCCAGCTCGGCGACCCGGTCAGGGGAGCCACCGCCATCATCGACCGAGTCGTCTCCGGTGAGGGCCCGCTGCGCCAGCTGCTCGGTTCGGACGCGCACTCCTTCGCCAGCGCCAAGGTCGACGCCCTACGCGCGAACGTCGAGACCGCCGCGGAGACCGCGCCCGCTACCGACTTCCCCGCGGCGTGAACCCCGCCCCGGCTCGAAGGCGGCCGGGCTGGCCATGGCCTACAAGCTCATCGAATCCGCCCAGCGCCGCTGGCGCGCCGTCAACGCACCCCACCTGGTCGCCTCGTCCGCGCCGGCGCGGTCTTCGTCATGCGACGCCGATGTCGGTCGCCCTAGCCTGGTTGCTGCAGCGGTCGCCGAACATCCTGCTGATTCCCGGCACCTCGTCAACGGAGCACCTGCGCGAGAACGTCGCCGGCGCGGGACTCTCGCTCTCCGGCGAGGAGCTCGCCGAGCTGGACAAGATCGGTCACTAGCGGGGCATCCGCCGGCCCAACTCCTCGCGAACGACGTGCCCAGCACTCCGCGGCGTCCCGGAGAGTCCTGCGACCTCACCCGGGAGCCTCGGGGTGTGTCCACTACCCCGGACCAGTGCTTCGAGGGCAGGTCTGCCCAGTTGGGGTGTGGGAGCGGACAGACGGGCGTCTGGAGCGATGTCGAGGCCGACGAGTTTTTGGAGGCCCTCGTCGAACAGCTCGCCGCCGCGTGAGGTCGTCTTCCGGACCCGAACGCGCCACCGCGTTCGTCCCTATCGACCGCAGGCCAACGGCAAGGCGGAGCGCTTCAACCGGACCCTCGTCGACGAATGGGCATATGCCAAGCCCTATCTCACCAACGGCGAGCGGCTTCGAGAACTCGAAGTGTTCGTGGCCGACTACAACTACGCCAGACCACACTCAGCAATCGGCAACCGCCCGCCGGCCAGTCGCCTTCCGTCAACAACGTGACTGGGAACGACAGCTAGGCCCGTTTGCCGCGCTGGGCTTGATGCGCACGTCAAGCGGGATGCAGCCACGGATCTGCCCATTGGTGCGCCTGCGGCTGCTGCGGCATCGGGGGCAGGGAGATCGGGGGCAGGGAGATCGGGGGCAGGGAGAATGACTCCTGACCGCGGGCCAGCAGCAGCGGATTGCCGGGGGTGCCGAGTCCGGCCCTCAGGCCGCTTGGCTGGGTGGTCCGTGGCTGTGCAGGACGCGGCCGTCGGGGCTAGTTGCGGTGGTGGTGCCGTCGGGGTGGCAGGTCAGGGTCCAGCCCCACCTGTGGATGACGATGAGGTGGTGAAATCTGCAGAGCAGCCTGCAGTTCCGCAACGTGGTTGTGCCGCCCTTGGATCTTGGGATGAGGTGATGCACGTGGCAGACCGAGGGGGGCTGGAAACATCCCGGGAACTGGCAGCACTTGTCCCGCAGGATGACCGCGCGGCGTAGGTGCGGAGGGATCTCGGGGGTGGGGCGCCCAGGTCCAGCGGCTGGCTGACCCCGGTGTAGGGACGGCCCAGCAGCCGGGCGCGCAGGTATGAGGCCAGTCCGCCAGGGCCGGAGACCAGGTCGGTTCCCATCTGGAGCAGGGTGTGCTGAAGCCGTTGCCGCATGGCCGGGGAGATCGGGATGCGGTCGGGGCAGGTGCAGGTCCCGCAGGTGCAGCCGCAGGCGCCTGGCGGGGTGGCGGGGCGGGCAGATCCGGGCGTCCCGTCTGAGCTGGGCGGGATGCCGGGGCCGTTATGCTGCCCGGTGGCGCCTTCGGTGAGCTCGTCACCGCCGCTGGTGCTGGCGCCCCCGCTGGTGCCGTCGTGGCGGGCGGGGTAGTGTCCCGGCCCGGAGCTGGGGGTGAGGCCGTGGGCGTGCAGGAAGATCTCGGTGAGCTGGTCCAGGGCGGCCCCGTCGATCTGGCCGGTGACGACCGGGATGATGGTGGCGTCGCAGGCGGCGGCCTCCGCCTCGGCGCCAGTCAGGTAGCAGGACCCGGGCCCGGCCGTGGCGCGGGCCGCCGACCAGGCGGCCTCCAGACCGGAGGCGCCGGGCAGGCCGCGCAGCGCGGCCAGGTCCACATGGACCTGGACGTGGACGGGCTCGCCGTGCCGGCCGGGCACCATCCGGGCGGCGATCAGCCGCTGGAGGGCCTCCTCGAGTGCGTCGTGGCGGCGCTGCGGCAGGGTCCGGGTGTCCTCCGGGCCCATCTTCCCCGACAAGGCGTCCAGCACCGCAGACAGGGCGGCGGCGCAGCCCGGGGTGAGATCCCCGGCCAGCTGCCCGGCGCCGCCGAACGTGACATCCAGCCGCACCTGCCGGTCGGTGAAGTCCCGGTCTCCGTCGTTATCGGGAGTGGTCCGGGACCGTTCGGCCATCTCCCGGGCGAGGGCGGCCAGGTCATGCAGGTCCGCGCCGCCCGAAGCGGCGGCCAGCAGGATCTGGTCGGCGTCCCCGCGCCGGTCCTCGGGCAGCAGGTCCGTCCAGCTGCAGATCTCCTTGGCCCAGGAGGCGGAGATGGCCCCGGCCGCCAGCGCGCCGGCGACGGCGGGGTGGGCCTGCAGGCGCCGGGCCCATCCGGCCGCCCCGGCCGCGGCGCCCTTGCTGACCCGGGTGATGGCCCGCAGCCACGGCTTCGGCCCGTAATGCCCGTCCGCCTCGAACCCGCGGCTGGCACCGAACGCGGAAAGGATCCTGGCCCGGGCGGCGGTGTGTATCGCCTCGGCGCGTTCCAGCGCTGCCAGCGCTTCGGACTGACCCGCCGCACCCAGCCCGGGCGCATCGCAGGTGGCTAGGTAACCCAGCGCACTGTCGAGCATCGACAGCGCATCGGCCGCGCATGCTGGCGGCACCGCGTTGCTGCTCGTGCACATCTGGATCACCTCCCCGGGCCTGGAACTGCTCCCGGACCGGTTGACGATATCCGGAAGCTGACTGCCAGCAGGAAACTGCTGGGCGGGTGCAGCCGCGCTAGCGGTTGGCTGCGGGCGCCGTCATGTGCGGCCTGTGTCCCTGGCCTGCCGGAGGTGGTGATCCCGGCGGCACTTCATATCGATGTCTAGTTCGATAATAGTGTAAACGGCCGACAATTTCAGCATCTTAGGCGAACACCCGATCGACGGTTCTGTGTGCCATCGCCCATCGTCACTGTGGGGAGAAACGTCGAATTCAGCGGTAACGGCGCACGATTACGTGGAAATGGTCTCCGCGATGCAGCTCAGGCGAGCAGGCTCTGGGATACGTCCCATAGGTGCTTGGCGTTTGCTGGGTCCAAGGCATAGGCGGCGACGCCGTTGCGGTGATCGCTGAGGTCGGTGGCGTCGGAGTTGATGATTTCTGCCTCGTTGCAGTCTTCGAAGTAGCGGCCGCCAATGCCCTCAAGTTGCGGTGAGCTTGCTACCAGGACGCTCGTCGCGGCACCCTGCTCGGTTGACTTGTAGCGGAACAAGCCTGAACTGCGGAGGCTGGCGAGGCTATCGGGGTCCATGTGCCCGAAGAGGTTGGAGCATGATGCCGGCGGCACGTCAATTCGCGCGCCGCCGACACCATGCCTCTCAGTGCTGCGAGCAACCAGTCGGCCGGATTTCTCGCAATCTCCATTTGGTGTGCCGGTTCTGGTGCTGATCTGCACGAAAGGCAGATGGCACTGGAACCTGGCCTCAGGCGGCGGCCTGGGAAGCCGCGCGCAACGGCGCCAGCGCGGTGCTCCAGGCGATGACCTGGTCGAGCAGGGTGCCCAGCGCAGCGAGGTTGTAGTCGCCGGGCTTGAAGACGGTGAAGTTCTCGAACTCGGTGAGCAGTGACAGCGCGACCTGCTGGCGCACGTCGGCCATCTGCAGTTCCCCGGCGATCAGGCGCAGGTGCTCGGCCGCGCGGGCGCCGCCCACCGAGCCGTAGGAGACGAACCCGACGGCCTTGTTGTTCCACTCGGCGAACAGGTAGTCGATGGCATTCTTGAGCACGCCAGAGGTGCTGTGGTTGTACTCCGGCGTGACCATGATGAACCCGTCGAATGAGGCGATCTTGTCCGCCCACTGCCTGGTGTGCTCGTTCTGGTACTGGCCCATGGACGGAGGCAGCGGCTCATCCAGGTGCGGCAGCGGGTAGTCACGCAGGTCAACCAGTTCGAACTCGGCGTCGCCGCGGCGCGAGGCAATGTCGTACACCCACTTGGCGACCTGCTCGCCGTTGCGGTTCGGGCGGGTGCTGCCCAGGATGATGCCGATCCGGGTCATAGAGACTTCTCCTGTACTGGTCTGTGACGGTCCGGAATATTCTTGCTTCGGCAAGAAAGTACAATGGTGCTAGATGCTTTGTCAAGCAAGTACACTAACGCACATGGCGAACAGTGCCCAGGCCACACCCACGCCGCTCACCGCCGAGGAGGAGGCGTTCCTGCGCGCCTTCGCACGCGCGATCATCACCGTCCCTCGCGCCTTCGACGCGGACCTGCTGCATGAGCAGGGCATATCCGCGAGCGAGTATTCGGCGCTGATGCACCTGTCCGAGGCGCCTGGCCGGCGGCTGCGGATGGGCGACCTCGCCGACCAGTGCACCCTGTCACTGAGTGGCATGACCCGGGTCGTCAGCCGGCTGGAGAGCCACGGCGCGGTGCGGCGCGAGCGATGCTGCAACGACGGCCGCGGATGGAACGCCGTGCTCACTGACGCAGGCCTCGACCTGCTGCGCCGCGCCTGGCCGACGCACCTGGCCAGCGCGCGCCGTCACATGTTCGACCACCTGCACGGCCTCGACCTGCCCGCGCTGACTGCCGCCGTGCAGCGGTTCGCCACCGGCACCCAGTGCGCCGGCACCGAGCATGAACCGGGGAAGCCCACCGACATGCCCTCCTCCGATGAGGAGTGTTCCCTCCACGAGATATGAGCCAGAGCCCAGAACCTAGATCTGGGGAAGGCTAGTATTCCTCCCGCATGGAACGGGCCGGGCGACTGCCGGTCAGGCGGATTTACGGCCGCGGAAGATGCGCCGGGCACTCCAGGTGAGCAGGGCCACTGCCGCGGCGGCGCCCACGACGGGGGCGATGCGCTTCAAGACCACTGGCCCGGCGATGCTGAGCAGGTTAAGGGACTCTTCCCGGTGCTGGACCGGGACGGGCTGCCCTGCCCCTGGCTGTGCCGCCACCGACGGTGGTGCTGCTGCCGAAGGTGCTGCTTCCTCAGCCGCCGGTGCCGCCGTCGCCGCGCCGGCTGCCTCCCCGGCCGCCGTCGTCGCGCCGGCTGCCTCCCCAGCCGCCGTCGTCGCGCCGCCGCTGGTGAGCTGCTGGGCGAGGTTGTCCGCGAACTTGTCGATCAGCTTGGAACCGACCTCGGCGATCACCCCGCGGCCGAACTGCGCGGGGCGCCCGGTCACGTTCAGCGTCGTGTGCAGGGTGACAAGGGTCTGGCCTTTACCGTTGGAGTCCGCGCCCTCCTGCGGCCGCAGCGCCGCCCGGACGGTCGCGGAGGCCGTGCCGGCGCCGCGTGTCTCCTTGCCCGAGGCCTCGACGAGGACGGAATGGTTTTCGGCGTCCCGGTCGGTGAACTTCGCCGTCCCCTTATAAGTGAGCGAAACGGGGCCGACCTTGACCTTCAGCCTGCCTGCGACGTCGTCGCCCTCGACGCTCTCCACCGTGGCGCCCGGCATGCAAGGCGCGATCTTTTCCACGTCGAGCAGCACGTCCCAGGCCTGATTGGGCGGGACTGGGACAGTGAACGAGTGATCAAGCTCCATAGCCATGGCTGTCGTCCCTTCTCCGCCCGGCAACGGCGTCTAGCCGCATTGTGAAGTCGTACAGACTGCTTACTTTAGTCCCCGCATCGCCGGAGCTAGCAGCGCCTGCCATCCAGACGCAGGCGCCGCTAGCTGTGCCGTCACTATCTCCGGCGTCACTGCCCTACCGCGGCGGCAAGCGCGCGGGCGGTCAGCACCCTGGCCAGGTGCCGCCGGTAGTCCGCAGCGGCGTGCAGATCGCTCGGCGGGCTGGAACCCTCGTCCGCGTGGGCGGCGGCCCCGCGGAGCGCACCCGGGTCCACCGCGGCGCCTGCCACGGCGTCCTCGGTGGCCGTCGCCCGGATGGGTACCGGCCCCATGTTCGTCAGGCCGATTCTGGCCTCGGCCACGTGACCATCCTCACGCCGGGCGAGCGCGGCCACCCCGACGATCGCCCATGCCTGCGCCGACCGGTGGAACTTCTCATAGCGATAGCCCCAGCCCCGGCCGAGCTTCGGGACACGGATCCCGGTGAGGACCTCGCCGGGGTCGAGCGAGGTGGTGAGGTAGTCGGCGAAGAAGCTCGCCGCACTGATCTGCCTTTCCCCGCCCGGCCCGCGGGCTGTCAGGGTGGCGTCCAGCGCGACGATGACTGCGGGCAGGTCGCCGGCGGGGTCCGCGTGCGCGAGCGCGCCACCGAGGGTGCCGCGATGCCGGACGGCCGGGTCGGCCACGGTTCCGGCCGCCTCAGCGAGCAGTCCGCAGTGCGCCCGGACGAGCGGGTCCCTGGTCAGGTCGTAATGCGTGGTAAGCGCGCCGATCCGCAGCGCGTCGCCCTCGTCGCTGACGCCGCGCAGTTCGTCGAGGCCGCCCACGTCGACGAGCACCTCGGGGTAGGCAAGCCTGAGCCGCAGCAGCGGCAGCAGGCTCTGCCCGCCAGCGATCACCTTCGCGTCGTCGCCGCTATCGGCGAGGACGCTGACGGCCTCTTCCACCGATTCCGGCCGGGTGTAGGCGAACTGTGCCGGGATCATCACATGCCTTCTTCCTGGCCGTGGGCCGGGTTGAGCTCAGCGTCATGGGCCTGGTTGGCCGGTGGCGTGGCCGGTGCCGCCGACGGCGCGTCCCCGGAATCGGGCGCGCGCCCCAGCCGGGCCAGCTGAATCGCCCGCCAGACCCGTTCCGGCGTGCACGGCATCGGCACATCGCGGACACCGAGTGGCCGGAGCGCGTCGATGACCGCGTTCACCACGGCCGGTGTGGAGGCGATCGTGCCGGCCTCGCCGACGCCCTTCACGCCGAGCGGGTTGCTGGTCGCGGGCGTCTCTGTCCGGGCGGTCTGGAACTCCGGCAGGTCTGCGGCGGTCGGCAGGATGTAGTCGGCCATGGTCGTGGTGACCAGGTTGCCGTCGTCGTCGTAGACGGCCTCCTCATACAGTGCCTGCCCGATGCCTTGTGCGAGGCCGCCGTGCACCTGGCCGTCCACGATGAGTGGGTTCACCACGGTGCCCACGTCGTCGACCGCCACGTAGGAGCGGATCGTCACCTGCCCGGTCTCGGTGTCCACCTCGGCCGCGCACAGGTGGGTGCCGTGCGGGTAGGAGAAGTTGTCCGGGTCGTAGGTCGCCTCGGAGTCCAGCGAGGGCTCGACCCCGTCCGGCAGGTTGTGCGCGGCGAACGTGGCCAGCGCGATCTCGGCGATGGTCTTGCCCTGGTCCGGGTCGCCGCGCACCGACCAGCGCCCGGGCGACCACTCCAGGTCCTCCGGCGCGACCTCGAGCATGGCGGCCGCGATCACCCGGGCCTTCTCCACCACCTTGTCGCAGGCGTTAACGAGAGCTATGCCGCCGACGGTGAGCGAGCGCGACCCGTAGGTGTCCATCCCCTTGGGCGACACCTGCGTATCACCGTGCAGCACGCGCACATCCTCGAACGGCACGCCGAGCTTGTCGGCGACGATCTGGCTCCACGCCGTCTCGTGGCCCTGGCCGTGCGCGCTGGAACCGGTCACCACCTCGACTTTGCCCGTGGGCAGCATCCGCACCGACGCGTGCTCCCAGCCGCCCGCGCCGTAGGAGAGCTGGCCAAGAATGCGGGACGGCGCGAGCCCGCACATCTCGGTGTAGGTCGACGTGCCGAGCCCCAGTTGGACGGGGCTCCCGGCGGCCCTTCGTTCGGCCTGCTCTTTCCTCAGCTCGTCATAGCGGAAGATCTCGCGCGCCTTGGCGGTGGCCGCCTCGTAGTTGCCCGAGTCGTAGGTCAGGCCCGCGATCGTGGTGAACGGGAACTCCTCATGACGGATCCAGTTCCGTTCGCGTAGGGCCAGCGGGTCCATGCCCAGTTCGTTGGCGAGTTCGTCCATCATGCGCTCGATCGCGAACGTGGCCTCCGGGCGGCCCGCTCCGCGGTAGGCGTCGGTCGGCGTCTTGGTGGTGAACACGCCCGTGCACGTGAAGGAGTAGGCGTCCATCTTGTAGATGGCGTTGAACATGAACGCGCCGAGCAGCGGGACGCCCGGCGTCACCAGCATCAGGTAAGCGCCCATGTCCGCCAGCAGGTCCACCGACAGGCCGCGGAGCCTGCCGTCGCGGTCGGCGGCGAGCTTGATCCGCTGGATCTGGTCACGGCCGTGGTGGACGGCCATGTTGCCCTCGCTGCGGGACTCGGTCCACTTGACCGGCTTGCCGAGCCTGCGCGCGAGCAGCAGTGCCAGCACTTCCTCGGCGGTCACCTGGAGCTTCGATCCGAAGCCGCCGCCGACATCCGGCGCGATGACCCGGATCTGCTGCTCGGGGATGCCGGTGACCATCGCCAGCATCAGCCGCAGGATGTGCGGGATCTGGGTGGCTGACCACATCGTGTACTCGTCGCCGACCGCGGCGCAGACGACCGCGCGCGGCTCCATGGCGCTGGGGATCAGCCGCTGCTGGCGGAAGGTCCGCTCGATGACCACGGGCGCGTCGCGGAAGGCGGCCTCGATGTCGCCGGCGGAGAATGGCCACTCGAAGGACTTGTTGCCCGCGGCGTGCACCTTCGGCGAGCCCTCGGCGAGCGCGGCCTCCATGTCCAGGACCGGCGGCAGCGGGTCGTAGTCGACGTCGATCGCCTCCAGCGCGTCCGCGGCGGCATAGCGGTCGCGGGCCACCACGCCGGCCACGATCTCGCCGACGTAGCGAACCTCGCCGGTTGCCATCGGCGGGTGATCGGGCATCACGATGTCCGGGGTGACCGGCCAGGCGCACGGCAGGCTGCCCTGCTCGCTGGCCAGATCCGCGCCGGAGAACGCGGCGATGACGCCCGGCGCCTCGCGGGCCGCGCTGAGGTCCACGGAGTTGATGCGCGCGTGCGCGTACGGGCTGCGCAGGAACGCCACGTGCAGCATGCCCGGCAGGCGGATGTTGTCCGTCCAGTTCGTCTGCCCGGTGACGAGACGGGCGTCTTCCTTGCGTACCCGCCGGCGGCCGATTTCGCTGGTGACCTCGCTGTTCGCGGGCACGGCGCCCGGTGTCTCGGTGGCCGTCATGACACTGCTCCCGTCTGCGGTGCGGCCTTCGTTGGGGCGTCGGTGGCCGACTGGCCAGACATCTCGGCGGCGGCCCGCAGGACCGCCGCAACGATGTTCTGGTAGCCGGTACAGCGGCACAGGTTGCCTTCCAGGCCTTCCCGGACTTCCTGCTGGGTTGGCCGGGGGTTGTCGCGCAGCAGGTCAGACGCTGCCATGATCATGCCCGGCGTGCAGTAGCCGCACTGCAGTGCGTGCTCTTCACGGAAGGCGCGCTGCAAGGGATGCCATTCGCCGTTGGCAAGGCCCTCGATGGTGGTGATCTGGGCCCCGTCGGCCTGGACTGCCAGCACCGAGCAGCTCTTGACCGACATGCCGCTGAGGAGCACGGTGCAGGCACCGCAGTTGGATGTATCGCAGCCGATCGGGGTTCCTGTCCGCCCGGCTACCTCTCTCAGGTAGTGGACGAGCAGCATGCGGGGTTCGACGTCGTCGGAATACTTGACGCCGTCAACGCTGACGTTGATGTGGTTCATGCGACGGCCTCCTCGCCAGGCAGATGCGCCTGCTTGCAAACCTAAAACCGTCGCGTTCGCCGCACCAGACCCCTGAGGCGCAGATGTTGATACATCATCGGCTCGCCGCTAGACAATCAGCAATATCAAGGATAAATCGGGTCTTATCTCGCACCTGAGCGGCTACGGCACGAGGCTCACGTTAATGGTGGTTACGGCTATGATAGTTATGGACATCATAGCTTCAGCCATCATTCATGCGGAGGTTCGGTGCCCGCCAAGCCTGACCGGCTGTTCGACAGGGATGTCGAGTGGGATGAGCTTGCCGAGTTTGCGACATCGGCAGAGCAGGGGGCGACGCTCGGGCTGGTCTACGGGCGCCGCCGACAGGGCAAGACGCTGCTGCTCGAGCTGCTCGCGCTTGAACTGGACGGGTTCATGTTCGCGGCGACCCAGCAGAGCGAAGCGCAGAACCTGGCCGACCTGGGCGCCGCGTACGCGGCGTACCGGGGGCTGCGCCAGGCGGTGCTCTTCGCCAGCTACCGAGAGGCGCTTGACGAGTTGCTGCGGCTCGGCGAAGAGCGGCCCACCGTGGTGGTCATCGACGAGTTCCCGTACCTTGTGGCGGTGACCCGGGCGCTGCCGTCCTACCTTCAGCAGGCGCTGAGCCCGCTTGGCCACGCGAGGCAGGAGACGAAGACGCGGATGATCCTGTGCGGCAGCGCTCTGACCACGATGTCCCAGCTGCTGGGCGGTGGCGCCCCGTTGCGCGGACGCTCGCGGCTGGAGTTGATCGTCCGCCCGTTCGGATTCCGCGAGGCGGCGGAATTCTGGGAGGTGGCTGATGACCCCGAGCTGGCGTTCCGGCTGCACGCACTCACCGGGGGAACGCCTGCGTATAAGGACATGTGCGGTGGCTCGGGGCCGCGTTCATTGGCGCACTTCGACCGGTGGGTGCAGCGTCGGCTGCTGAACCCGGCGGGCGCGATGTTTCGCGAGGGCGGGCTGCTGCTGCGCGAGGAGCCGTCAATCACCGAACCCACTTCGTACGCAGCCGCCCTCGGCGCGATCAGCGCCGGGAGCAGCCGGCGATCGGAGATCGCTGCCGCGCTCGGCCGGCCGGGTTCAGCGATCGCGCACTTGCTCACTGGATTGCAGGACATCGGGCTAATCGAGCACCTGGACGACGCCCTGCGCGGCAAGCGGAGCGTGTTCCGGATCGCCGAGCCGATCGTCCGGCTGCACCAGCTGATCACCTCACGCTACGAGCCCGAACTGGTGGCCGGGCGCGCGGAACGGGTCTGGCAGCGCAGCGCGCCGGCGGTGGCCGCCAAGATCTACGGACCGCACTTCGAGGACCTCGCCAGGCAGTGGTGCTTGCGCTACGCCGCCGAGGAGTCGCTAGGCGGTGCGGCCAGCAGCGTACGGCCGACCGAGATCGCGTGCCGGGAGCACCAAGGGGGCCACGAACTAGACATCGTGGTCTCCGAGGAACTAGGCGGGGCGGCAAACCGGATCACCGCGATCGGCGAAGCCAAGGCGACCAGCGCAGCCGTCGACGCGCGGCAGTTGCGGCGGCTCGAGCACCTGCGCGGATTGCTGCCCAGCGCCCGGGTCGGGCAGCCGCCCAAGCTGCTGCTCTTCAGCAGATCCGGCTTCACCCTTGACCTCACCGAGGAAGCCGCAGCGCGGCCCGACGTCGAACTGATCAGCCTTGAGCGCCTCTACAGGGGTGAGTAAGGGACAGGGCACATCTGGGACATCAGCCGAAACGGCCGTGCACATAGTCGGCAGTGCGGGGGTCCTGCGGGTCTTCGAATAGCTGCTGGGTGGGGCCGGATTCGACGATGTGGCCTGGGGTGCCTTCGGAGGCCAGGAAGAACGCGCAGTTCTGGGAGACGCGCTGGGCCTGCTGCATGTTGTGGGTGACGATGACGATCGTGACCTGTGACGAGATCTCGGCGATGGTGTCCTCGATGCGGCGGGTGGATGTCGGGTCGAGCGCGGAGCAGGGCTCGTCCATGAGGAGCACATCGGGCGCGACAGCCAGCGACCTGGCGATGCACAGCCGCTGCTGCTGGCCGCCGGACAGCGCGCCGCCGGGGGTGGACAGGCGGCGGCGGACCTCCTCCCACAGGCCGGCCCGGCGCAGGCAGGACTCGACGAGGGAGTCCTTGTCGCGAACCTTGATCCCGGCCAGCTTGAGTCCGCTGGTCACGTTGTCGTAGATCGACATTGTGGGGAACGGGTTGGGCTTCTGGAAGACCATGCCGATTCTCCGGCGGACCTGCTGCGGGCGCTGGCTCGGGTGGTAGATGTCCTGCCCGGCCAGCAGCACCTCACCACCCAGCGCGGCACCGGGGATCATCTCGTGCATCCGGTTGAGGATCCGCAGGAACGTCGACTTCCCGCAGCCGGACGGGCCGATGAGCGCGGTCACCGTGCCAGGCGCCATGAGCAGCGAGACCCGCTCCAGCACCTTGTGCTTGCCGAACCAGGCCGAGACCTGGCGCGCTTCGAGCCCGACCAGGGGCGACTCCAGGACTTGAGTCTGCGAGTCTGCGATTTCGGTCATCTGAGGTCCTCAGTACAGGTTCGGGAGCAGGGCCGTGAGGCACTGGTACAGGTTCCAGACGATGGCGAGTATGACGGGGATCGTGGCGCTCCAGGCGGGCCAGCGTGCCCAGCGGGCAGCCGCCAGGCTGCCGAGAAGAGCGGCGGCGGCCAGCGCGATCGCCCAGGCCATCCCTGGGATGAGCGCGTAGAAGTCGCGGCCGAGCGCCACCTCGGGGGAGCCGACCACCGGGAGGTTGCCGGGTTCCGGCTGGACGGCGGTAGCGAGCTTCGCCTCGACCTCGACGTAATGTGCGGGCGCGAACTGGGAGTCCGCCGTGACCAGCAGCAGCTGATTGGGGAGTTGGCTGAACGGCACGGGCTTCGCGCTGCTGGACACCGTGATCACCTGGTAGCGGGACATGCCCTGGCTGGTGATCGTCGTGATCAGGTCGCCCTTTCTTAGCGATGGCAGCCGGCTGAACGGTGCACCGAACGTGGCCCGCCGCCCGAACACCACCGAGATCCCCCCTTGCCCGGGCAGCGGGGTGTCCCGCAGGTGGCCCGGGCCGACCGTGAGGTTCTCCGGGCTGGTGCCCTCCACGACCACCATGTTGCTGACACCGATGGCCGGGATGTCCAGCAGCGCCACCGGCTTACCCGGGGTGGTGGGGCCGGTGGGGGCGATCGCCTGCGAGAGCTGGTACTGCAGCTCCGCGTACAGCGTGGTCTGCGACCTTGCCTCCTGCACGCCGGACAGGAAGTACAGGTAGCCGACGAAGCCGAGGATCGCCACCGCGAGCAGGGTCAGCGTCACGCCGACGGACCTGACGACGTTGTCGGAGGAGCGCGGCTTTCCGGCCGTTGCCTTGCGGGCGGGCGTGGTGGCCGACGCGGGCGACGTGGCGGCTGTCTGGGTGGACGGCGGCGGCGCGACAGTCACCAGTCCGTTGCCGGACGGGTCGGCCTTCGCCGCTGGGCCGGCCTGTTCCGCTGACGTCACCGGACGCCGCCCCGTCTGCGCCGCAGGTAGGCCGCCACCGAAGGCGGCGCGGCCACCGCCACCGCCACCCCGACCGCGGTGATCACGGCCAGCAGGATGCGGTCCGTCCCGTTGCCAGGGACGTTGACCACCGAGCCAGTAATGTTCGCGCTCTGCGCGGTTCCCGTGGACGAACCGGTGCCGTTACTGCCGTTACTGCCGTTTCCTGACGTCCCCGTGGCGCCGGTCCCGCCCGCCGTGGACGTCGAGTTCGCCTTCGTGCCGTTCTTGGCCGCCGCCGAGCTCGTGCCGGTCGGGCTGGTGCCGCCGGTGCTGCAGTTCAGCGGGGTGCCGACCTTCTGGCACTTGCCCGGGTACGGGGCGTTCTTGAGCAGCGTCAGCTGTCCGTTGGTGAAGGTAGGGTTGTTGCAGCCCGCAAGCGTGGTGGGATCCGGCCCCTGCACGTGTCCCGGGATCAGGCTCACCTGGTGGAGCCCGCCCTGGACCAGGTTGAGCGGCAGCGGGGAGTAGCCAAGCGCGGGTGCCTGCTGCTGACCGGCGCACAAGTAGAAGTTGATGAACGTGCTGAGCGACCGGCCCTCGTTGTTGTTGAAGATCGGCGGGAGCTTGGTCCCTGCCTTCGGCACGATCAGGTAGCTGTAGCTGGACAGCGGATAGCTCCGCGGGTCCGTGTACGTGTAGACGTTGTCCAGGTTCTGCTGCAGGAAGTCCGGGCTGCTGGAGTTCTCGTTGATCACCGCCTGGGTGAGCGCCACGGCGACGTTGGACGCGGTGGGCAGCACGTAGTAGCCGCCCGGGTTCGCCAGCGCGACGACCGGCCAGTGCGCGTTGAGCGCGTAGGCGTACTCGTCGTACCCGATGGAGCCCTCGCCGTAGCTCGACGTGATGTAGGTGGAAACGTTGTTGGATCCGTTCTCCGCCTTCGCGTTCCCGAACTGCGGGTAGAACTCCGTCTGCGGGCACGGCAGCTTGATCCCCGGGTGGACCTTCTGGCAGAACGCGTTCCACTGCGATGGGAACACGTGCGCCATCCACCGGGTGAAGAAGTAGGTGGCGCCCGATCCATCGGACCGGATCACCGGGGTGATCGGCTCGTTCGGTAGCTGCGCGCCGTAGTCGTGGGTAATGGCCGGATCGCTCCAGTTGGTGATCTGGCCGGTGAAGATCTTCGTCAGCGTTAGCTCGGACAGCCGCAGGTTGGTGACCAGGTGGCCGCCCACGGTGATGTGGTACATGAAGGCCGTGCCGCCGCCTACGTCAGGTACGTAGGAGTAGCCGTAGCTGGGGACCTCGGCACCGGTGTTGGCCAGTTCGTCGGCCCCGTTGCGGAACGGCGGGTCGGAGGCCGCGTAGTCAACCTGGCTGCCCTGCATGTAGTCGCCGCGGCCCGCCGCCGACCCGTCTGGGTTGAAGTTGACCGTCAGGCCGTTGGGCGCCATGTCCTGGGCCCACTGATTAAGCGCTACCGAGGCCCACGAGGAGCCCGAACCGGAGAGCGTCGCGTAGGTTCCCGCCGAGGCAGGGACGGTGCCCAGCAGCAGGGCGAGTACCGAGGCAAAGACTGCCACCCCCGCCCAGGCCGGCGCGCGGCGCCGGGCCGGATACCTGATCATGGATTCCTCCGCCATATGCGGCGGGACACGCGGCCCCGCCGCGGCCGGCTGGCGCCGGGTCTGTTGCGACTGATGTTGCCGAGGCGCCGGATACGGCGGGCGCCGGAGCCGATAGCGGCGCGAGCAGCGGGGCTCGCGTAGACCAGGGCGCCCGGGCCAGCCAAGATGAGCACGGCGCCGGCGATGAGCAGTGCCAGCACGATCCAGGACATCCCGGTGGCGTCGGGGTGACTGAACGAGATCGCGATCGCGTGGGCGGTGGGCGCGCGGGACGCGGATCCCGACGCCGATGGGGACGCGGACGCCGGCTTGGACGGTGAAGCCGAAGCCGAGGCTGAGGCGGAGGGCGAATGTGACGGAGAGCCTGATCCGGCGGGCTTCTGCGAGTTGCCCGTCTGGTGCAGCACCTTGTAGGCGGCTGCCAGCGTCTGCTGCCGCAGCGACTGCGGCAGCGGCAGGTAGCCGGGCGCGAGGTTGCCCGGGGACGTCCCGGTCTGCTGGCCCTGGCTGGCCACGAAATCGAGGAACTGGGCGATCTTGGCGGCCTTGGTGGCGGAGATGCCGCCGGTGGGCACCACCGCGTAGATCACCATCGTCAGCGGGTATGCGGCCGGGTCGTTGCTGCTGTAGTTGACCGACCGTGTGATGCCGTCCGGGTTCACGGTCATGTCCTTGACGGCGGCGGCCATCGACTGCATCGTCGGCTGGATGTACTTGCCGGCGTGGTTCTGGATCGCTGCCGTCGGGAAAAGGAACCTGGCGGCGCCCGCCTGGTCGGTGATCGCCCACAGGTCGCGGTTACCTGGTACCTGCGGTGGCAGCGCGTCGTAGTTGCCGGTCGTGGTGTCCCGGGTGTCCATGGTGCCGGGCTGTATGTTCTCGGCCTGGTCCTTGGACACGGTGGCGAGCGGGTAGACCGGGCTGTACTGCGACGACAGCGGGAAGTACGGGTCCATCGGCAAGAAGGAGTCGGTCGGGTACTTCACCCCGAGGTAGTAGGTGTTGACGTGCATCCCCCACGGGTCGAACTGCCCGGTGAGGAAGCCCGCCGCGTCCTTGTCGGCGGCGATCCAGCTTGTCGTTACCCAGGTCATGTCGCTGTTCCCGGAGACCACGGTGGGGATTTCATAGCCAGACGGCTGCGCGGCGTTCCGCCAGACCGACGGGTTCAGCTTCCGGAATTCCGGGTCCGCGTACAGGTTCAGCGGGTTGTTGTCCACCGCGTTGTCACACCCGAAGGGGCCCCTCGCCGCCTGCGGGCATCCTTCATTGCTGAAGTTGTATGAAGTCGTCAGCAGTTTGGCGACGAGCCGGGGGTCCAGCTTGATGCCCGCCTTCGGCTGCCCGGTGACTGAGTTGTCCACCCAGTACGCGATCGACGTGGCGGACACCGCGACCGGTGCGTAGGTGTAGGGATGCTTGCCCGTCCCGGTGACCGGCTGCGTGGTGAAGGCGACGTCGTTCAGGCCGGACAGGACGTCGGTACGTGCTTCGCTCTCGTTGATCGACGAGTTGTACTGGAGCTCGACCGAGTTGCCGCCTTGGCACATCCCCGTCTGCCACTGGGTCATGGCGTCGGCGAGCATCGGCGAGCCGCCCGCGGTGAAGTCCGCGGCCCGCAGCGGGCAGCCGTTGGGCGTCGGCGCGAAGTACAGCGGAATGACGATCCGGTTTTTCCAGGAGCAGTATCCGTTGGGCGAGAACGGGGAGCTCTTGCTCGGCAAGAAGGCGTACTGCCCGAGGTCGAGCGACTGGCTGTCCTGGCCGTGGTTGTTGCAGTTCGGCGTGGCGTAATTGAGGCTGTCGCCGCCCTGGCTCGGCACGACGACGAGGGAGCAAGGATGCTTCGGGTCGCAGCCGAGGAACTGGTTCTGCACGGACGTGAACAGCAAGATGTCAGTCTTGCCCGTGCCGTTCGCGTCGGTCGTGGCGTACGCGGTGTTGCCCGGACCGTTGGCGCCGAACGACGCTGGCGTACCGCCGTTGGTCGCGTCGTAGCACTGGCTCGGGTTGGCCGGGTTGGTGCCCTTGCACTGCGCGACCATCACCGGGTAGTCGGTTGACGTATTGTCATACGTCGGCTGGCTGCTGGGCGTGAACCCGGTCCAGCTCACCTGTACCATCTGGTTCACCAGGCTCGTCGTCTGGCTGACCGTCACGGTGCTCGCCGTCTTGTAGTGCGAGTTGGCCGTCCCCGGGATGTACATGTGCGGCCCGCGGGCGGTCACGCTCGCGGAATGGGACGCCGTGTTATTCGGCGTCGTGGACTTCGCAGGGGTCGGCGACGATGACGCCGGCCTGGTGGGAGAAGCCGAAGCGGAAGGCGACGTCGACGGCGACGCGGAGCTTGAGCCGGACGCCGAGGGCGACGGGCTGCCCGCCGCGTGCGCGGCACCCGGCACCGCCACGATGACCGCCAGGCCCGCGGCTACCCCCAGGGCCAGCAGCCTCCTCATGATCCCGTCCTTTCCCTCGTGATGCTTTGCCTGGCGATACGGCGGCGCTGCCGCCTGGTCAGCTGACCGGGCGCGGCGCCGCCGACCCGCCGGGCGATGGTGAACAGCACCAGCACCAGGATCACCAGGACGAAGCCGCCGCCGAAGGCCCGGATCTTCTCGTTGATCTGCGGCAGCTGGATCTCGTAGAAGATGTACAGTGGCAGGCTGGTCTGCCAGTTAGCGAAGGCATTCCAGTTCAGGCCCCTGGCGTACCCGGCGACTAGGAGCACCGGTGCCGTCTCGCCGATGCCGCGGGCGATGGCGAGCACCACGGCCGTGGCGAGCCCCGAGCGGGCCGTCGGCAGCACGACGTTCAGCACCGTGCGCCACTGGCTGCCCCCGAGCGCATATGACGCCTCGCGCAGCGTGCCGGGGACAATGCGCAGCACGGTCTCCGATGCCCTGGTCACGATCGGCAGCATGGTGACCGCGAGGGCCAGCGAGGCGGCGAAGCCGCTCTTCGGCAGGCCGACGGTGAGGATGAGGAACGCCAGGATAAACAGCCCGGCGATGATGTCGGGCAGCGCGGTCATGGCGTCCACGATCGTGCGCACCGGCCGGGCCATCCGGCCGCCGACCTCGGAGAGGAACACCGCTGCCGCGATGCCGAGCGGAACGGAGAACAGGGTCGCGAGCGTGATCTGCTCCAGCGTGCCCACGAGAGCGTGCCCCACGCCGCCGACGCCGAGCGGGCTGAGCGGTCCTTCACGAGCCATCGACTGGGTGACGAACGAGGGGTGCTTGACCGCCGCGGATCCCCGGACGAGCGTGTAGGCGACCTGGTCGATGACGATGGCGGTGGCGAGAATGCCGCCTGTCGACAGGGCTACAGAAGCAACTTTGTCCCGAACGGCCAGCTGGTCCCACTGCAGAGCAGCCATTCCCGTGTAGAGCAAGAGGAACGCCGCGTACCAGCTCACCCAGAAACCCAGTACCCCGGTGAACGGCAGGACCCGCTCGTAAAGCACCCAGTCCAGCGCCAGTGCGCCGGCCGCGGCGCCGAAGAGGGTAAGTGTGCCTTCCGCGGTGACCCGCCGGATCCGCAGCGGCGTGTCGGCAGGCGGCTGGGTGGCCGCGGGGGGCGCGGTCTCGGTCGTGGCCATCAGTCGGCCGTCGCCAATCCGGACCGGGATCTGCTGATCACAATCGCTCCCAGCATGTTGACGATCAGGGTCATGGCGAAGAGCACCAGGCCCGCCGCCATCAGCGCGGACAGTCCCATGGAGCCCGCGTTCGGGAAGGACTGGAAGTCGAGCGCGATCGTCGCCGCGATCGAGTTCCCTCCGCCTAGGGGCGCGCCGCCTTCCAGCACGTGGTAGTTGAAGTGGAAGACCGGTGTGATGATCAGCGTGACCGCGATCGTCTCACCGAGGGCACGCCCGAGGCCCAGCATGGTCGCGCCGATTACGCCGGCCCGGCCGAACGGCAGCACGACCGTGCGAACCATCCCCCACCGGGTGGAGCCGAGCGCGTACGCGCCCTCCCGCTCGCCCTGCGGCGCCTGCGAGAACACCTGCCTGGACAGTGACGTGATGATCGGGATGACCATCAGCGATACCACGACGCCCGCGATGAAGGTTGAGTTGGCGTAATTCGCCGCCAGCGAGGACGACAGCCGGAAGTGGAAGACCGGGATAAAGCCCAGGTGCCTGCCGAGCCAGCTGTCGAACCCCAGGATCCGCGGCTCGAGGAAGAGCAGCCCCCACAGGCCGTAGATGATGCTTGGGATCGCGGCCATCAGGTCGATCAGCGCGATGAGTGGCCGCCGCAGGGTCGCCGGCGCGTATTCGGAGATGTACAAGGCGATGGCGATCCCGGTCGGGACCGCGATGACCATCGCGATCAGCGCGATGAGGATGCCCATTGGCAAGATCGCGGCGATGCCGAAATGCTGCGGGCTCTGAATGACCCACGCCTGGGTGGTCAGGAACGCGGCGCCCATGAACTTGAAGGCCTTGAGGGCGCGCAGGACCAGGAATACCAGAATCAGTCCGGTGATTACGAAGACGGACCATCCCGATGCGCGCAGTATGCCGCGGAAGATTTTGTCGCCTGTGGACGGCTGCGCCACGATAACGCGCGGGGCGTCCTCGGGAACGGCGGGCATTACCCGGGTATGCGTCTCAGAGGGCATGACAACGCATCCCCCTGCTCCTTTCAGGCCTTCCCCTGCGTACATGCACGCCGAGGGCTGGTCAAGTCTTGAGTGCTGCGGTGTACGCGAGACAAGCAAGAAGTAAACACAGTGCTAAATATCCCTATAAATGCCATCGCGATAGGCGGAGTGTGCACATAGTTCGTAAGCGAGCGCCCCCCGTTGCGGGTGCCGGGGGACGCTCGGTAAGTCGGCTAATTGCTTCCGCAGGTCATTGGCTGGTCAGGAACCGACGCCGCAGGTAGAGACGGTGAGGAATCCGTAGTCCTCAATGTCCTTGATCGCGGTAGGGTTGGCGCAGGCGTAGCCCTTCACCTTGGCGTGGGCGCTCGCGAAGAACGGCTCCAGTCGCGACAGGATGTGGTCAGGCGTCGCGCTCGTCCACCGCAGGATGTCGTAGATGGTCCGGGTGAGGTGGGTGGCGCTGAATGCCTTGTTGATCGTGGGCACCTTGGCGGTAGTGATCGGCGAGTAGACCGTGCTGCCGACCTTGACCGAGTTCAGGCCCAGGTAGCCGGTCTGGTTGCAGCCGTATTTGTTCTGCGTCCCGGTCGGCGTCTTGCCGCAGGCAGCGGAGTGATACTTCTGCGCGATCCAGTCGGCGACTGAGTAGATGAAGATCGCGTTGGGACTGTTGAACTGCTTCGACTGGCCCTGGTTCTCCTCCAGGGACTCGTTTACGCAGCTACCGGCCGCGTTGATGCCGAGCGCCTTCAGCCAGAACGACAGCGTGCCGGCGCCGGTCTGCGGGAGGTAGGCCTTGATCGGCTGGTTCGGCCCGCCCACCTGCTTCCAGTTGGTGTAGTTGCACAGGAAGATGTTCTTCAGCTGAGCGGTGGTCAGGTTTTTGGGGGCGTAGGTGTTCGGCACCGTCTTGGTGCCGCCAGTGTCCCGGGTGGCATACGTGACGGCGTCCTCGGCCAGCGCTACGTAGATGACGCCGCCCGGGCCCAGCGGCGGCGAGCTGCTAGAGCGGCCGCTGGACGAGCGCGCGAAGTCGATGCAGTAGTGGCCGCCTGCGATCTGCTGGCTGATCTTGAGGGCATTAAGACCCGCCGTCGATCCGTTCGGCCGGGTAATCGACTTACAGCCAGCCTTCGGCACGATGGTGGTGGGAACGGTCGAGCTTGAACCCGGAAGGGTGGCATTCCAGCTATAGAAGTACGGGTGGCTCGCGCTGTGCTTGCTGGCCGGGATCGTCTTGTTGTAGTCCACCGAGAGCTGGTTGAACAGCCCGTCGTCGGTGTTCGCCCCGACGCCGACGACGTCGTAGGACTGGGGGGCGATCGGCTTCCCGTTGTTCCCGATGGGGTCCGCGAACGCCGGTGCCGTACTGGCGACGACGACCGCCACCGCGGCGACCGCGATGCCCGCGGTCACCGTTCTCAGCCTGTGCATGCGTACTCCGCGCACCAATCTCAGCCTGCGCATGTGCACTCCCGGCGCTTTTCTCAACCGCTGCATGTGCCCTCCTCTAGACGGGGCTAGTTCCAGGGCCGGGGACGGATGTGCCCGGGCCCGCGCGATGTCGGCTGCTGGCCCGGTCGCGGCCAGAGTGGAGTCGCGTGGGCGCGGAGCCGACTGGCGGCAGAAGTGCGCTGGCATAGCGACCCGTCCCGTTCCCCTCCTGGCCGGCTGAACCGGCGAATGCTCCCGACAGGCGGGTCAAGAGTCTGATATCCACCAAGACGATGGGAAAACTGTGAATGAACGTAAAGGAAATTTCCCTACTTATCTAATCGATTATCACTGAAACATGCCAAGTCGTGTTTGGCGTGCTCCGGCGGGTGGCGAACGCGTGCGGGCCCCCTGCCATGACGGCAGGAGGCCCGGCCTAGCGGATTACTGTGCCCGAGGGCTCAGCGCCCAGGACTTAGGAGATGCTCCCGCACAGGTTCGTCGGGATGAACCCGTAGTTCTTGATGTCCTTGATCGCGGTGGCGTTGGTGCAGAGGTAACCCTTGACCTTCGCGTGGGACCTCGCGAAGATCGGCTCCAGATTCGAGGGGATGTGGTCTGACGTCGTCGTCCACCGCAGGATGTTGTACAGCGTGCGGTGGAACGCGCTCGGGAAGTTCGGGTTGGTCACCGGCACCGCCGCGGTGGTCGTCGGCGCGACGCCGCTGATCTTGTTGATGCCCAGGACCCCGATGGTGTTGCAGCCGAACTTGTTCTGCGTCCCGGTCGGCGTCTTGCCGCAGGCCGCGGAGTGGTACTTCTCCGCGATGTAGCTGCCGATCGAGAAGATGAAGATCGCGTTCTTGTTGTTGAAGCCCGAGTACGTGCCCTCGTTCTCTTCCGGGTGCTGGTCGACGCAGCTGCCCAGGGTGGTGATGCCCATGACCTTCTCCCAGAACGAGAGAGTTCCGGAGCCCGGCTGCGGCAGGTACACCTTGATGGCGCCGTTCTTGCCGCCGACCTGGTTCCAGTTGGTCGTCTGGCAGGTGAAGATGCCCTTGAGCTGCGCGAGGGTCAGGCTCGCCGGCGCGTCGGACCCGCCGTGATTGGCGGCCCTGGTCGCCCACGTCACCGCGTCCGTGGCGAACGCCACGTACGAAACGCCGCCCGGGCCCAGCCCCGGCGCGCTGCTGGAGCGGCCGCTTGACGACCGGCCGAAGTCGACGCAGTAGTGACCGCCTGCGATCTGCTGGCTGATCTTGAGGGCATTAAGACCCGCCGTCGATCCGTTCGGCCGGGTAATCGACTTACAGCCAGCCTTCGGCACGATCTTGGTGGGCACGCTCGAGCTCGAGCCCGGCTTCACGGCGTCCCAGGTGTAGAAGTACGGGTGGCTCGCGCTGTGCTTGCTGGCCGGGATCGTCTTGTTGTAGTCGACCGAGATCTGGTCGAGCACGTACTGGGTCGTGTTCGATCCGACGCCCACGACGTCGTAAGACTGCGGGACAACTGATTTCCCGTTGCTCCCGATCGGGTCGGCCATGGCCGGGGCTGCCGTGATGGCGGCCAGGGTTGCTGCTGCGGCGACACCGCTGAGTAGTTTGATTAGTTTGGGCATTCTCCCGCCTCCAGTTAGGTGTCTGCCTCGGAGCGAGTGTGCGCGTTCCCGGTGCGCATCCGGGGCAGACATCGCGATAAAGCCTGGCCTGAAATGTGCACTGATCACAAGAGGCGAATGAGGGCAAAACGTTGATATCTGGCTAAATGGAGATGAGCTTGACGGTTAATTTCTGGTGGTTGGGCATCCCGGGAGTAGATCGCAACCCGCAAAAGCTGTCGGTTAGGTGAACAGATGCGGACGGTTAGGTGGATGGCGTCCGAACTGTAGCCGCACCGTGAGAGTTCCCGGTGGACATCGTGAGAGTTCCCGGTGGACACCGTGAGAGTTCCCATGAACACCGTGAGAGTTCCCATGAACACCGTGAGAGTTCGCGGTGGACACCGTGAGATTCCGGTTAATACCGTGAGAGTTCCTGTGGACGGCCTTCTGGGGCCCGAGGTACCGGTGCAGTGAAGGTCTCGGTCGCGTCTGCGTAGTGATCCGGCATCGCGCCGCCGCGACGGCCGTACCGATGGGTACCGAACGGGCTTCGCCGTGGTGGCAGTCCCGGCTATCCGGTTGCCGTCAGCAGGTTCCGCGCCGACTGGCGGGCTCCATGCTGGCCCAGCGGGCTCCGCCACGCGCGTCCGGTCCGTCCGCGGCATGCGGAATGCCGTAGCTATTCGCGGCTTCAACGTCGCATCCGATAGTGAAACGTAGCTGTAACAACGAAAACCCTCGTCAGATCAGGGTTACGTGTGCTAGAACCGTCGTCAACATATGGGTGACGCTAGATCAGCATATGGGTGACGTTAGAGGGGGTCACGGGATGACCACTGCCGATCAGGCCCTACAGGCGGCCGAGCAGCCGGCCGACAAGGGACTGAAGCCCGGAGCCCTCGGGCTCGTGTCCAGCGTCGTCATGGGCGTGGCCTCGACCGCTCCGGCCTACAGCCTCGCCGCCACGCTGGGTTTCATCGTGGCCGCCGTCGGCCTGCAGTCGCCCATCGTGGCGGTGCTCGCCTTCGTGCCGATTGTGCTGACCTCGATCGGCTACAACGAACTCAACAAGGCCGACCCGGACTGCGGCACCACGTTCACCTGGGCCACGCGGGCGTTCGGTCCGCGCACCGGCTGGGCCGGCGGCTGGGCCATCGTCGCTGCCGACGTCCTGGTGATGGCGAGCCTCGCACAGGTCGCGGGACAGTACCTCTTCTTTCTCGTCGGGGCCAAGGGCATCGGCTCCAACCCGACCAGCGGCTGGGTGCTGCTCGCCGGGGTGGCCTGGATCGTCGCGATGACCTACATCTGCTACCGGGGGATCGAGGTCTCCGCGCGGCTCCAGAAGGCGCTCCTTGGCATCGAGATCGTCATGCTGCTGGTGTTCTCGGTGGTGGCGCTCGTGCGGGTGGGGACCGGCCACCACCCGGCCGTATCGATCCACCCGGGCCTTTCCTGGCTCAACCCGTTCAGTGTGTCGAGCTTCCAGGCGTTCGTCAGCGGGCTGATCCTGATGCTGTTCATCTACTGGGGCTGGGACACCGCGGTCGCCGTCAACGAGGAGACGGCCGACCGGACGAAGACCCCCGGACGCGCGGCCATCATCTCGACCGTCATCCTGCTGCTCACCTACGTGCTGGTGATCTTCGCGGCACAGGCGTTCGCCGGCATCGGGACCAAGGGCATCGGCCTCGGCAACTCGGCCAACGCGAGCGACGTCATCTCCGTGCTCGGCAGCGCCGTCTTCGGCGGTTCCGGGTTCGGCGCCTTCCTCGCCCGGCTGCTGGTCCTCATGGTGCTCAGCTCGGCGGCGGCCTCCACCCAGACGACCATCCTGCCGACCGCGCGCACCACGCTCTCGATGGCCGCCTACCGCGCCTTGCCGCGGGCGTTCGCGAAGATGCACCCCAGGTACCTGACGCCTACGGTCTCGACGCTCGTCATGGGCGGGATCTCGATCGTTTTGTATATCCCGATGAACTACATGTCAGGTGGGAACATCATCGCCGACGCGGTGACGGCCATCGGTCTGTACATCGCCTTCTACTACGGGCTCACCGGATTCGCCTGCGCCTGGTACTACCGCACAACGCTGACCTCCAGCGCGCGCAACCTCTGGATGCGGGGCATCCTGCCGGTGGCCGGCGGCCTGATCATGTACTTCGCCGGCGGCTGGAGCCTCTGGGCCGACTGGGACGTGGCCACGGGCAACAGCTACACCTCGTGGAAGATGCCGTTCCAGCCGCACTGGGTGATCGGCGGCGTCTTCATGATCGCTTTCCTGTCCGCGCTGGCCGGGCTGATCGTGGGCATCTACAGCCGGATCACTGGCCCCGCCTTCTTCCGGAAGGAGACGCTCACCCGCGCGACGCCCACGCTCGTCCCCGATACTGGCGCACGCCCGGGTGCCGTGGCGCCCGGTGCCCCCGTTCCCGGCGCCACGGCACCGACGGATCCGGCCTGATGGCTGGCGGGCCGGATCGGCTCAGGACATTTCGTTGAGGAGTTGCCGCAGGAACTCGACGCTGTCCGCGGCGGTCTCCGCCTGTACGCAGAGCCGCTCCATGACTTCGAGGTACTTGTCGAGTTCAGCTGGCTTTTCCAGATAAAGCGCGCTGGTGAGCTGCTCGAGGTAGACGACATCGGACAGCTCGGGCTCGGCGAACCGCAGGATGGAGAACGGGCCGCCCGCCGCCGAGTGGCCGCCCGCATGGAACGGGACGATCTGCAGCGTGACGCACGGGTGCTCGGCCATCTCGATGAGATGCTCGATCTGGCCGCGCATGACGGCGGTCCCGCCGAGCGGGCGGCACAGCACCGCCTCATCGATGGCCGCCCACAGCCGGGGCGGCGTCGGCCGGGAGAACAGCCGCCGGCGGCTCATCCGCAGCTCGACCCGCCGGCTGAGTTCCTCGTCGGTGATGGACGGGTGCCCGAGGCGGATGACCTCCTGTGCGTAGGCTCGAGTCTGCAGCAGGCCGGGGACGAACTGCACTTCGTAGTTGCGGATGACCGAGGCGGCCGCTTCCAGGCTGAGGTAAGGCTCGAACCAGTGCGGCAGGAGGTCGCAGTAGTCGTGCCACCAGCCGGGGTGGCCGGCTTCGTGCGCCAGCGCCAGCAGGCTCATGCGCTGCTCCTGGTCGGTGACGCCGTAGAGGGTGAGCAGGTCCACCACATCACGGTCCTTGAACCCGACCCGCCCGTGCTCCATGCGGCTGATCTTCGAATGTGAGCCGCGAATCGCCTCAGCGGCCTGCTCCGTCGTGATATCCCTGGCCTCACGCAGCCTGCGCAACTGCGCGCCCAGCACGATCCGCTGCACGGTCGGGCCGCTTGCGCGGCGTCCGATACCCCGGACCGGGCCCTCCCAGGCGACGTCGCTGGACGTGGTCATCGCCTTCTCCTCCGGTCGTTGGTAAATAGCAGCGCGGGGCCAAGTCTTGCACGTGATCTTGGGATTGCAAAGAGCGCTATATCGGTAATTTGATGCGGCTAATTGTTACTGGCGGGTTAGCTTATGGGTATGCGCTGGTTAATCCGGGTGGTAATTCTGCGGGCTTTCGCGTACGCCGCCGGCCCATGCTGCTGGCTGCCGCGGCCCGCGCTCGCGGCTCCGCCGCCCAGCGCCAGCCGCACGGCAGAGCCGCGAGCGGACGCCGGGCGCGGCGAAGCCGCGTGCCGGTCATGGGAAGGGGACAGTCATCGGCAAGGCTGGCACGGCGGTCCCGTCTCGGCCGTCATAACAGATGTGCGGTCACCCGTGGCTGCCCGGCCCCTGCCACGG
The DNA here is from genome assembly GCA_035640715.1 of Streptosporangiaceae bacterium. GTDB lineage: Bacteria > Actinomycetota > Actinomycetes > Streptosporangiales > Streptosporangiaceae > DASQVO01. Next base: position 10,492 of record DASQVO010000441.1, on the reverse strand, counting down.
GCCGGAATCTAACAGCAGGATGCGGTCGAATTCGCCATCCTTGGCGCCCTGCAGGAACGCGGCAATCTCGGCCGGTGTGAAAGTGAGGACAGGACCCGCCGGGTGGCGGGAGTTGCGGACCGCGATCTGCCCCGATGGCAGGCATGCCATCTCAACGCAGTTGCCGCTCGGATTGCTGTGCTGGCTTTTTAGCCAGCTGAGGCGACCGAGCGCCGCAGCCGGCATGCCGTTGTACGGCTCATCCATGTGTTTGTCTCCCGTAGTGGTGTCACTAGGCGAACACGGGGGCGGCTGGAGAGGTTTACTCAGCCGAATTCGGGCCGGACAGGTGACAGTGCGTCCGGGCGCAGCGGAACGATGAGATAGCCGGGCCAGGACGGAATCCGGTGGCGCCGCCCCTGGCGCATGGCCCAGCTGCCGACCTCCTTATGGCTCAACAGGCCCTTGCTGATGGTTCAGCGGGCACTGCCGAGCTCATGCCGCCGCGAACTTGCGCATGCATTACCGCGTACACATTCAAGGGCTGTGCAGATGAACGTGCATTGGGCCTTGCATGTGCACAATGTATCAGGCACCATAGTGGTGACGCATACCGCTACACTGCGACGGACAGGGCTCTGCACGCGCCATGAGTTCGCATGAACCTCTGGCGGTGGCCCGGGTGCGGGCCATCTCCGGAACCAGGGGTGACGACTTGGCTGTCAGCGGCTCGACGGGACACGATCCGGGGTTGGGCCTGCCCCGGCTGCTGCCCTTGCCGTCCGCGTGGTGGGAGACGCCGGCGGTTACCGCTCGCGTGCTTGCACCGCACCCGGAGTCAGCCAGAGCCGCACGGCATTTCACCAGGGAAATCCTTACTTCCTGGGGCCTGGATCGGCTCGCTGATGAGGCAGAAACAATCATTGACGAGCTTGTTGTCAACGCGATCCAGCATGGCATGCGCAATACCGCGGGCAACGGCAGGCGCGTGGACGCGATGCCCGAACGGGGCCGGCATGGCGGAAACGGCGTGCCCGTTGCCGGAGGCCTGGCCGGCGGCAACGGGCACCCAGGGGGCCCCAGAGCCAGGCGGGCGGACCGCCAGGCAGACGCGGGCCAGCCCGGGCTCAGCCAGCCGGGGGCCGGGCGGGTTGGCCAGGCCGGGAGCGGCCCTGCCCCGCTGCGGCTGTGCCTCCTGCGGCGGGCGGGCGAGGTAATGCTCGCCATTATCGACCCCAGTGCCGATGCCCCGGCGCCCCGCCAGCCCGGCTGGGGCAAGGAAAACGGCAGAGGCCTGCAGATTGTCCACGCGCTCAGCAGTGTGTGGGGATGGAGCCCTATCGAGGGCCACGGCAAGGCCGTATGGGCCGTGCTGCGTTACCAGTGATATCCCCGCGGCGCTTAGCCGCGAGCTGCGGCCTCCGGCTGGCCGGGCGTGTCCGCCATCGTCAGCACATGCTCCACGAGGGTGATAAGTACCTGCTTGGCCGATTCCTTGCTGCGCGCGTCACACAAAATCAGCGGGCAGGCCGGATCCAGGTCAAGGGCAACCCGGATATCAGCCAGATCGTGGCTGATTGTCCCGTCGAAGCAATTCACCGCCACGATAAACGGGATCTGGCGCCGCTCGAAGTAGTCAACGGCCGGAAAGCAATCGGCCAGCCGCCGCGTATCTGCGAGGACGACCGCGCCGAGCGCGCCGAGCGCGAGCTCGTCCCACATGAACCAGAACCGTTTCTGCCCGGGAGTGCCGAACAGGTACAGGACGAGGTCCTCGCGCAGGCTGATCCGGCCGAAGTCCATCGCGACCGTGGTGGTCGTCTTTTCTTCGACCTCGGCCGTGTCGTCGGTCAGGATGCTCCGCTCGGTCAGGAGCTCCTCGGTCCGCAGCGGCTTGATTTCGCTGACGGTCCCCACCATTGTGGTCTTGCCCGCACCGAAGCCGCCGGCCAGGAGGATCTTGATAGCGGTATGTGGCCGTCCGGCCGCACTGGCTGGCTCAAAGGGCCCGTAGGCCATCAAGCACCTCCTTCAGAATGTGGCCGTTGGGCCTTTGCCGCTGGGCTGCCGGCGAATGGATGAAGATAAAGCCGAGGTCACGCAGGTCGGCAAGCAGGATCCGTACGACACCCAGGGGCAGGTCGAGTTCGGAGGCGAGATCGGCCACCGTGGTCGGGCGCCGGGCTAGGTTAAGTACCAACATTTGCTCGGGACCCAGCGCGACCGGTTCCGACAGCGCCTTTCGCGTCACCTGCACGGTCGCGACCAGATCGAATTTCTCGCCGGCATGCCGTGTCCTGCCCCCGATCAGCGCGTACGGACGCACGACCGGCCCGGCTTCGGAATCCAGCCACCTTTCGTCAGAGCTCGGCATCGGCGGTTCACTCCGGGTAAGGAGTCGGCTCGGGACGTCCAGCCGACGTGGGATAAGGGCTGGAGTGCTCCCCGCCCGCAGGGCGGAATGCGACCGCGAGGTGCTCATTGGAGCGCCTGACCAGGACGGCCATCTCATAGGCGATCAGGCCTACGTCAGCGTCGGCCGCGCTGAGCACGGCGAGACACGTGCCCTGCCCGGCGGCACTCACGAACAGGAACGCCGATTCCATCTCGATGATCGTCTGCCGGACCTGCCCGCCGCCGAACTGCCGCCCGGCTCCGCGCGCCAGACTCTGGAAACCGGCCGACAGCGCCGCGAGATGCTCGGCGTCCTCGCGGGTGAGTCCCTGGGATGCGGCAATGGCCAGGCCGTCCTGGGTGAGCATCACGGCCTTCTGGATCTGCCCTACCCGGTTCACGAGATCGTCGAGCAGCCAGTTCAGCCCGCCGCCGAGGCCTCCGGGATCAGGTGTCATTGGTTCCGTCATGATGACTACGCTCTTCACTGCCTTCCGTGCCGTCGGCCCGCGTTCCCTCTGCCGCCCATACCCTGTGGGCCGGATTCGCCGTGTGCGCCTCCCGCGCCTCGTACGTGCCGGGGCCGCCGGCGGGTGATTCGCTGGCTGCCCGCTCGCTCAGCGCGACCTCACTCGCCGCCGGGTCGCTGGCAGCCGTGGCGGACGACGTGCTGTCTGCCCGGCTGGCGTCCTCATCGGGTGCCCGTCCCTGCTGCCAGCCACGCTGCATCGCGGACAGGGCCGTGCGGATGTCCTCCGGCGAGCGGCCGGCGACGGCGCTTTCGCCAGTACCCGCGGGAGCCGGAGAGCCAGCCGCGCCTTTGTCACGCAGTTGCGGGGCCAGGCTGGTCTGCCGTACCCGCCGTGGCAGGCCCTTATAGGTCGGCTCGTTATGGGCCGGCTCGCTGCCCGGGTACGGGTGCCCGCCCTGCGGTGAGGCGGGCTCGGCCTGCGGGAAGGGCGATCCGGCCTGAGGATACGACTCCGCTGGCGGGTAGGCGGGCTCGCCCGGGCCGGACGAATGGGCCGTCGGCTGTCCCGTCCCATTAGTGGCGGTTTCCGGCCGGTCATAGGGCCATGGCCGGCCAGGCCCGCCCGAGCCTGCCTCTCCCGGCGCGGTACTCCCGAATGACGGCGCGGCACTTCCGAATGACGGTGCACGCGATGTCGCGCCGCCGGCCGTGTAGCCGCCCGTCCCGGAGTCGCCGGGCGCGCCGCCGCTGGGCGCCGGCGAACCGCCGTTGCGCGGCTGGGGGAGCCAGTCATGGGCAGCCTGGTTCCCGTTCGAGGCCTGGCCGCCGAAGGGATCGCCGCCGGAGGGACCGCCGCCGGAGGGCTGGCCCTGGCTGGCGGCCGGGGTTCCGGCCTGCTGCTGGCTGGTGCCCTGCTCCGGGGATCTCCACACGGGAGTGAAAACGTCGAACGGATCGGGCGCCCCCCGCCCGGGCCCGCCGGTCCCGGTGACACCTGGGACCCCGGCCGCCGCGCCGGACGCCCCGTTCGTCTGCGGTCCCTGCGTCAGCGCGCCCCACGGCTGGCCGGTGAGCTGCGTGCGCTGGGTGGATGAGTGCACCATCGTGTCCTCGTCGAGCGCCGCGTGGCGCCCTGCGGTCCATGACGGGGAGACGGCGGACATGCCGGCGGGAAGGCCTTCCATGTAGCCGTCTTCCAGGACCACAAGCTCGAGCGGGATCAGCGCGATCGCGGTGGTGCCGCCGAACGGTGACGGCCGCAGCGTCACCCGGATGCCGTGCCGCTTGGCGAGCTGGCCGACGACGAACAGGCCCAGCTGCTCACTGTTGAAGACATCGAACTCGGGCGGCTCGGCCAGGCGGGCATTGAGGTCCGCATAGCGCTGCTCGCTCATGCCCAGGCCGCGGTCCTCGATGTCGACCGCGAAGCCATTGGCGACCAGGTCGCCCGTGACCCGCACCGGCGTGTACGGGGGGGACAGGGTGGTGGCGTTCTCGATGAGCTCCGCGAGCAGGTGAATGACGTCCGCGACGGCCGGCCCGGTGAGCGCGGCCGGGGAGGGGCAGGTGACCGACACCCGCGAGTAGTCCTCGACCTCGGCGGAGGCGGCACGCAGGACGTCGATCAGCCGGACCGGGTGCACCCAGCCGCGGCCGGGCGCCGCGCCGGACAAGATGATCAGGCCTTCCGCGTGGCGGCGCATTCGCGTCGTCAGATGGTCCAGGCGGAACAGGTCTTCCAGCGTCTCGGGATCGGTCGTGCGCCGTTCCATCTGGTCCAGGGCGGTCAGCTGCCGGTGCAGCAGCGACTGGTTGCGCCTGGCCAGGTTGCGGAACACCTCGTTGATGCCCCGCCGCAGCCTGGCCTCGTCGACGGCGGCCTTGATGGCTGTCTGCCTCGCTGCCTCGAACGCCTGCCCCACCTGGCCGATCTCGTCCCGGCCGACCTGCGGCGCCCGCGCTGCCGCCTCGACGGGCACATCCTCGCCGCGGCGCAGCCGCGCGACGACGTCCGGCAGCTGGTTGTTGGCCAGCGAGAGGGCCGACTCCCGCAGGCGGCGGAGGCGGCGGACGATGCGGCGGCCGATGAGGGTGGAGAGCAGGATCGAGAGGAGCAGGCCGAGCAGGCCCAGGCCGCCGGCCAGTGCCACCCGGAGCCACGCGGCACGGGCGATGTGGTTGTCGAGTTGTATCACGACCTCGGCGCTGTTCACGCTGCCGGAGTAGTAGCCGGCCGACACGGCCTTGGCCACAGGATCCCACTGGGCGGCGGTGAACGGCGGGAAGGTCGTGGGATCGGCGGCGACCGCGTCCTCGAGCTTGGTGAGCCGGGACTGCGTCGCCGGGGGCGCGTATTTGTTGAGCGGGCCCTCGAATGCGGCCAGGTTGACGGGGTCGAACCTGGTGACGCCGGAAGAGAGGGCGGCCTGCCGTGCGCCAGCGAGCTGGGTGATCTGGATACGCGTGGCCGGGGTGAGCCGGTGGGCGGCCAGCGCCGCGGAGAGCAGGGTGTCTTCCTGGAGGAGAAGTTCGCGCGCCTCGGTCGTGTCGGTGAGCGACAGCGCCTGGGTCGCCTCGGTGGCGTTGGTCAGGCTCGCCTCCTCCTCGAGGAAGAGGTGAAGCTTGTTGGCGATGACGGCATTGTAGGCATTGAACGCGGCGGCCGGGGTGATGGTCCGCGAGTCGACCTTGGCGTGCACTGCGTCGAGGCCGTTCACGTCGGAGACCATCTTGTCGATCGCCTGCAACTCGCTCGTGGTCGCGCTCTGCAACGTCGCCCGCGAGGTCATCTTGGCCTGGAATACGGGGAATGCCCGGCTGGTCGCGGCCCGCGCCGCGTCCATCTGGGCGCGGTTCGCCGCGGTCGGGGCAGCGAGGTACACCAGGGTCGCCCGGCGCTCGTTCTGGATGTAGATGTCGAAGGCGGCGGCTGGCACGGAGGTCGCGTTGATCAGGTTGGGCGTCCTGTCCAGGTTGATGGCATCGCCCACCGTGGTGTACAGCACGAACGCGTACAGCCCGATCACCGTCAGCAGTGGGATGGCGACGAGGGCGTAGAGACGCCTGCGTATGGATGGGCCGCTCCGCCCTCCGGCGCTTCTCTTCCCCTTGGTGTTAGGCATCCTTACCCTCTTAGCCTTGGCGAGAGGCGTGCGGTCAGGACCTCTGATGACGCCCGCCAGAGCGGAAACACGTCACCGGTCCGGGCGCTCAGGCTACCGAAACGGCCTGTTGCCTGTGTGATATTTGCTGATAATCGAGGCATTCCTCACATAGCCCGGCTATGAGTATCAGGGTGGTTCTGTGCAGTAATCACGCCGGCCCAGATATCTGCCCGTGCCCCGCGGGCGCGCGCCGGCCGCACCGGATGTCGGCCGGAGCGCCTACCCTATTCGGGTGACCGCTCTGGCTGCTGGCTCCCTCCTCGACGGACTGAATCCGCAGCAACGCGCTGCGGTAACGCATGAGGGCAGTCCGCTGCTGATCGTGGCCGGCGCGGGCTCGGGGAAGACGCGGGTGCTCACCCACCGGATCGCCTACCTGCTCGCCGCGCGGGATGTCCTGCCGAGCGAGATCCTGGCGATCACCTTCACGAACAAGGCGGCCGGCGAGATGGCGTCGAGGGTCGCGGCGCTGACCGGCCCGCGCGCCCGGGCGATGTGGGTGATGACGTTCCATTCCGCGTGCGTCCGCATCCTGCGCCGTGAGGCGAAGCGGCTCGGCTACCCGTCCTCGTTCTCGATCTACGACCAGGCGGACTCACAGCGGCTGATGGCGCTGGTCTGCCGTGAACTGGAGCTTGATGCGCGGCAGCACTCCCCGAAGGTGCTGCACGCCCAGGTCTCCAACCTCAAGAACGAGCTTGTCGACTATGAGGCGTTCGCCGCGCGGGCCCAGACGCACCGAGAGAAGGCGCTCGCCGAGGCCTACGCGGAGTACCAGCGCAGGCTGACCGCGGCCGGCGCGATGGACTTCGATGACCTGATCATGGTGACGGTCTGCCTGTTCCAGGCGTTCCCCGAGGTCGCGGCGGCCTACCGGCGCCGGTTCAGGCACGTGCTGGTGGACGAGTACCAGGACACCAACCACGCACAGTATGTCCTCGTCAGGGAGCTCGTGGGCGGACCGCAGGTCAGGGCCGGCGGCGCGGCGGCCGGGCATGGCGCCCCCGCCGGCGACGGCCCCGGCCCTTCCGCGGTGCCCGAGCTGTGCGTGGTGGGTGACGCGGACCAGTCGATCTATGCGTTCCGCGGGGCGACCATCAGGAACATCGAGGAGTTCGAGCAGGATTTCCCGGACGCGCGGGTGATCGTGCTCGAGCAGAACTACCGCTCCACGCAGAACATCCTTTCCGCCGCCAACGCGGTCGTCTCCCGCAATGCGAGCAGGAAGCCGAAGAACCTGTGGTCCGACCAGGGCGCCGGCCCGCTGATCACGGGATACGTAGCCGACAGCGAGCACGACGAGGCCGCGTTCGTCGCCGAGGAGGTGGACCGGCTCACCGACGCGGGGGAGGCGACCCCGGGCCAGGTGGCCGTCTTCTACCGCACCAACGCGCAGTCACGCGTGTTCGAAGAGGTCTTCATCCGGGTCGGGCTGCCGTACAAGGTGATCGGCGGGGTCCGGTTCTATGAGCGCCGCGAGGTGCGGGACCTGCTCGCCTACCTGAGGCTCATCGCCAACCCGGCCGATGAGGTGTCGCTGCGGCGGATCCTCAACGTGCCGAAGCGGGGCATCGGCGAACGGGCCGAGGAGTACGTGGCCGCCTACGCCCAGCGGGAGCGGGTCACCTTTGCCGAGGCTCTTTCCCGGGCGGGCGACGTGCCCGGATTGTCGGCCCGGTCCGTGCAGGCGATCGAGCGGTTCACTGCGCTCATCGAGGGCTTGCGGGAACTGGCCGCCGAGGGTCCCGTGGCCGACCTGGCCGAGGCGGTGCTCGACCGGTCCGGCTACCAGACCGCCCTGGAGGAATCGACCGACCTGCAGGACGCAAGCAGGGTGGAGAACTTGCAGGAGCTCGTCTCCGTCGCGCGGGAGTTCGACAGCCAGCACCCGGACGGGTCGCTCGCCGACTTCCTCGAGCAGGTCTCGCTCGTGGCCGACGCGGACCAGATCCCCGAGGGCGCCGACCGCAGCGGCATGGTGACCCTGATGACCCTGCACACGGCCAAGGGGCTGGAGTTTCCCGTGGTGTTCCTCACCGGGATGGAGGAAGACGTCTTCCCGCATCAGCGGTCCGCCACCGACGAAAGAGAACTCGAAGAGGAACGGCGGCTGGCTTATGTCGGGATCACGCGCGCCATGCGGCGTCTCTACCTGACCCGCGCGGTGGCCCGGAACTGGTGGGGACGGCCTGCCTTCCACCGGCAGTCGCGGTTCCTCGGCGAGATCCCCGCGCATCTGCTCGAGTGGCGGCGCGATGAGGGGTCGGCCACCGCGCCCGCGATGGAGCGCGCCGCCGCGCGGCCGGGGATGGATTCACCGGGCAACCGCCGGGTGCCCGCGCTCTCGCCGGGGGACAAGGTGACGCACGACAAATTCGGGCTGGGCACGGTCGTCTCCGTCGACGGGGCGGGTGAGCGCGCCGAGGCGAAGATTGATTTCGGCGCCGACTACGGCGTCAAGCACCTCGTCCTCCGCTACGCTCCCCTAGAAAAGCTCTGACCCGGCGCGTTTTCCTGGCGGCTACCGCGAGTTCGTCTGTGGTGGCTAGCCGTGTGGAGGTGCTGCTGGGGGCGGACGGGGCGAACGGCGGCGCGGGGATGCGTGAAGGCGAATGCCCCGTACGGCATGCTTTGCGTGGAATGAGCCAGTAACCTTCGGCTCAGTAGGGACAAGCCGGCCGGAGGGGAGCACGGATGTTCTCGGCACGCAGCGGGACGGCGCTCGGGGGCAAGGTGGGCTATGCAGTCAGCTGTGCTCTGGCCGCAGTGGTTCTTGTCACGAGCGGGTTCGCCTACTACGTGAAGGCCAAGGCCGACAGCCTCGGCGGCTCAAACGTGCTCAGCGGCGGCCCGTCGACCGGCCCGATGAACATCCTGCTGATGGGCCTGGAAAGCCGTACCTACTGGAGCGGGCAGCCGTTGCCGCGGGGCCTTGAGGACATCATGCACATCGGGAGCATCGGCGGCAACGCTACCAACACGCTGATCCTCCTCCATATCTTCGCGGGCGGGCAGAAGGCGGTCGGTATCTCGATCCCGCGCGACGACTGGGTCACCATGGCCGGCACCGGCGGATACGGCGGGACCCAGGGGAAGATCGACCAGGCGTACGGCTTCGCGATGGCGCACAAGATGAGCCAGCTGGCGCAGCAGAACCCGGGCATGTCCTCGGCCACGAGGAACTTCCTGGGCAACGAGGCGGGCCGGCTGGCGGCGGTGCAGACGGTCGAGCAGCTGACCGGGGTGCACATCGACCACTTCGCCGAGATGAACCTGGCCGGGTTCTACGGGCTCGCCAAGGCCACCAAAGGCATCGAGGCGTGCATCAAGCCGACGACAGTGAACGGTGTCCCGAACGCGAACCTGTATGACACGCCCTCCGGCTGGAACGCGGTGGCGGACGGTTACAACCTGAAGAAGGGCGGCGCCCAGTACCTGCACCTGGCGGCGGCCCAGGCGCTGGCGTTCATCAGGGATCGGGACAGCCTGCCCAACGGCGACCTGGACCGCACCCACCGGCAGCAGGCCGTGCTCGACTACGTGATCTGGAAGCTGGGGCACCAGGGTGTCCTGTCCGATATCAGCCAGCTCAACTCGCTGCTGGCGGTGGCGAAGCAGTACCTGATCACCAGCGGCCACTGGGACCTGCTGCAGTTCGCCGGCGAGATGAAGAGCCTGACCGGCAAGAACCTGACCTTCCACACCCTGCCGGTCCTGCGCTACCAGACCATTAACGGACAGGCTGCCAACGTGGTGAACCCTGCTTCCGTCAAGCAGTTCGTGCACAACGCGTTCTACCCGGCACCGGCATCGGCGGGATCAACGACACATTCGGCCAAGCCCGCTCAGAAGAAGTCGGCTGTGTCGCTGGCGCCCGGCGCGACGACGGTGGACGTGTACAACGGCGGCTACACGACGGGGCTGGCCAGCCACCTGTCGCAGGCGCTGACCTCAGCCGGCTACAAGGCGGGCAAGGTCGGCAACATCACGGCCCGGTCGTCCACCCAGGTGCTGTACGGCACGGGAGCGGCGGCCAGCGCGGCGAAGATCGCCGGGTACTTCAACGGCGTCACAGCGTCCGCGAGTTCGTCCGTGGCGGCTGGCCACGTGGATGTGCTGCTGGGGACGGACGCCACCTCGGTGCCCAGTGGCATCGGCTCGTCGTCCGCGCCGGGTTCCGGCTCTTCGCCGGTTGCTTCGTCGTCATCCTCGTCGTCCAGCTCCGCGTCTAAGGCGTCGAAAAGCAACGGGGCGAGCGGCGGCGTGGTGACCGTGAAGGCGAATGCCCCGTACGGCATCCCTTGCGTGTACTGAGCCGCCCGGCTGAGCGGGCGGACACTGCCGGGGAGCAGGCCGAGCGGTTACCCTGCTGACGTATTCCAGTTGGCGGGAGGCATGCGGGTGAGCAGTATCAGGGTGGTCATAGCCAAGGCTGGCCTGGACGGCCACGACCGCGGGGCCAAGGTCGTCGCCCGGGCGCTGC
>DASQVO010000440.1:0-4363 GCA_035640715.1 Streptosporangiaceae bacterium | reverse complement strand
CAGATCGGGGAAGACGGGGTGGTGGCCGGGGCGGGCGATGGCGGGCGGGGGGTGCCCGGCCCGGGCGATGTCGCAGGTGCCGGTGGCGGGGTCGTGGACGGCGTAGATGCAGGTGGCGCAGGTTTCCCCGTCGGTGAGGTCGGCGGTGATCTGGTCCAGGCGGGTGAGTATTTCTGATGGCGTGAGGTCGAAGGTGGCCAGGGTGCGGGTGGCGGTGCGGAGCTGGCCCATCAGCGAGGCGGCGGGCATGTCGTGCCCGGTCACATCACCCACGATGAGGGCGCAGCGGCCGGCCGGGAGGGGGATGACGTCGAACCAGTCACCGCCGATCTCGGCGCTGGTCTCGGCGGGGATGTAGCGGTAGGCGAGCTGCAGGCCGGGGACCTCGGGGATCTGGCGGGGCAGCAGGCCGCGCTGCAGGGCCAGCGCGGTGGCCCGCTCGCGGGTGTAGAGCCGGGCGTTGTCGAGGGGGACCGCCGCGCGGGAGACCAGGTCACAGGCCAGGGACAGGTCCGCGGGGGTGAACGGCTTCGAACCGGTAAGGCGGTACAGGACGACCATGCCCATGATGACGCCCCGGGCGATCAGCGGGACAGCCATCAGCGAGTGAGCGCCCGCTGCGCGCGCGGCCATCATGCGATCCAAGCCCGCGCCGGAGTCCATCTCCGTGATCTGTTCGGTGGTCATTGCCCCGAACGCCGGCAGGTAGACCGGCAAGCCGGCGATCAGGCGCTGATGGTTCAGCTTCGCCGGGTCGGACTCGAACCATGCATGCCGCGGGTATCCCGGAGGGGGCGGCCGGTCAGCCGGCCACCGCGCCGCTGCCCGCCGCAGACGCATCTTCTGGTCACGTGCATGCGGTGCGTGCTGGTCACCGTTGATAACGGTGGCCAGCAGGTCGACCGCGCCCGCGTCGGCCAGGCGCGGGATGGCCACCTCCAGCAGTTCTTCCGCCGTCCGGGTGATGTCCAGCGTGGTCCCGATCCGGGCGCTCGCCTCATCGGCCAGCGCGAGCCGGCGCTGGTTACGGGCGCGCTCGGTGACCTCCCGCATCATGTGGGCCACCCCGGCGGGCTTACCGTCCGGCCCGTCGATCCGGAACTGGAGGCAGCTCCAGAAACGCTCACCATCGGGGTCGCCGCCGGCGCGGCTGCTCACCTCCAGGTCGGTCATTGGCTCGCCGGTGACCAGTACCCGCCGCAGCGACTGCTCGATCAAGCCGGCGTCCATATGGGGCAGCACCTCGCCCAGCCGGCGCCCCGCCCACCCCGTCGCCGGAATGCCGTCACCGAGACGCTCGGCTGCCTCATTGGCCCAGACAACCCGCAGGTCAGTGTCAAACATGACCAAGCAGAACGGGGACCGCATCAGCCCCGTTGGTATCAGCGTGTCCAGAGTAATCGGATTCAAGACCACCCCATACTATTAAATTAGTGGCTTTATAACTAATTAACAATATTTTTGCTCAACTTGACATGCCTGATTAGGCAAGGGCGTCGGCCCGATGCGGTCGCGCGCCACGGCGGTCACTCCGAGACGGGCGGCGAGGTGCCATGCTTTTAGTTCTGCCACTTGAGGATGTCCGCGGCTCGTTCGGCGATGGCCAGGACAGGGGCATTGGCGTTCGCCCCCGGAAGGGAAGACATCACGGACGCGTCCGACCTCCACCGGCCACCGGCAGCACCGCGAAATAACGTGGCACCTCACGACGACGCCGTGACTTCATCCACCGTATGGACGGCGGCCGCATAGCTGTAGCCGCGCTGTCAAACTCGGATTAGTTCGACGTGCGCATCGAGTTTGACGAGATCACCCGGATCTGACGTGATCACTGGTGCCTGCAGCCGGCGCAGATCCTCGACCTCCAGCCTGCACCCCGCTGACCAGCCCGGACACCGCCGCCTAGAGAAACGCCCCTCCACCCTGCCCGGCCATATCAGCCCAGCTCAGCAACCATAAACGCGTCTCCAGCTTGATGAATTACGCGGAACACGGGCGTAACCGGGCCGGGATCGATCTGTAGTACCCGAGCAAGGCCATCGCGCAGGCCGATGACAATGCCCCGACGATCGACCCGTCCATGGCGACACGCTGCTCGCCGAGAAGCAAGATCCCCAGCATGACGCGCCCCCCACGCCAACCTGCCGCAGGGCCCGGCGCCAGCCCCGCGAAATGCCATGGACTCCTCACCGTAGACATGTCAGGTGAATCCATCCATTACGTGCCAACTTTAATGATGCTTGACCCTGGCTGCGCAACAGGTCGGACGCCTTTTCGGCGATCATGATGGTTGGCGCGTTCGTGTTGCCATGCAGTGAGCGAGGCGTCGATGACCCGGAGTCCCTCGATGCCCCGTACTCGCAGCTGCGGGTCGACCACGGCCCGTTCGCCGGTGCCCATGGCGCAGGTCCCGGCTGGGTGATACATGGTCTGGGTCCAACGGCGCACGTGGGCGGCGAGAACCTCGTCGTCGGGGCTGGCCACGTCAGGCAGGTACGGCGTGTCCAGGAAGCCCGCCAGCGGCTCGCCTCGCGCGATGTCCAGCACGGCCCGTGTCCCGGCGAGCAGCGAATCGAAGTCCGCTGGGTCTTGGCTCGGCATGGTGTGGCCGGCGGACCGGAAGTGGCGGCAATAGTAAATGAATCCCGTTTCCCGGACTCCTCCACTGGCCGCGCGGCGCCGCAATCGGCCAGCCAGTCGGCCAGTGGGGGCCGGCGCCCAGTGGCATCGACCGCCAGGTCCGCAGCGATCTGCTTCCCCGACGCCATGCGACGCTCCGGGAGGAGTGCCGGACCCTGATCCGGGCCACGGCCGCTGCCGAGATCCCGTACCGCTGCGGTGAGTGGGGCGAGGACCTGCTGCTCCTGGACGCCCCCGGCCCGGGCTCGGGCAAGCCGTGGAACTGGGCCTCGCCCAGCTTCACCGCCCCCACCGGCCGCTGGCTCCTCGCCGGAGGCCTGCACCTGGGCAACGTCCGCCGGGCCGCCGAGGTCACTGGCGCCTGGGGCGTGGACGTCTCCAGCGGCGTGGAAAGCGAACGCGGCGTGAAGTCGCCGGAGTTGATCCGGGCCTTCATCGCGGCGGCCCGGCAGTCTGGTGGCCGGGCCGCCGCGGAATCGTTGCTTCCATCGCGCTGATCGTGCATGGGGCACACAGATGAGCCGACCGTGGCACGCAGCGACTCTGTTCTGCGTCGGCCGTAGCCTCATGTGCTCAGCGGTGCTCAGTGCTCGATTGTCAGGGCCATTCGCTGAGTGAACCACGCTGGCTGGACCAGGGAGCCGTCCCAGATCGAGGAGAGCCGGACGATCTGGCCCGTGGTGTTCAGCTCCACGGCGTTTACCCCGCGCGGCACGGCGCCAGCGGGGTTCACCCACTCGTAGCCGCCCCCTGAATCGCCCCCGACGATGTGGCGGACGCGTGCTCCCTGCCCGTACGGCAGGTCCGCCAGGGCGCGCCCGAGATACCCGGCGATTGACCGCCGGCCGACGACCTCGGTGTGGAGCGTGAGGTCCTCAAGAACGCCGTCTTCGGCGAAGACCGCGGCTGCTGCCTGCGCGTCGCCTCGCGCCAGGCTGCCCGATATCCCCGTCACGGTCCGCTGCAAGGTGGCCGGCACGCGCTGTCCCACCTTCTGCTCACCGAAATCGGTGGGGAACTTCGACGCCGGTACCCGCAGGCTCTCGGTGGCCGCAACCCCGAAGTGCCGTCCGTCCCAGTAGTCGATCCACCGGACGAACTGCCCGCCCCGGGGCGCCCATCCCTGGTGATCCCGCTGGCCCGCGGCCAGGCCGTCCGTCGACAGCCGCAGTGACTCGCCGTAGCGGTCGAGCGGCGAGGAGTTCCACGCGCAACCTGGCTGCCATGACCTCCCGGGCCGGCTCGTTCAGCTGGCATCCCTCCTGGCTGACGGCTTCGATCTGCGCCAGCGTGGGCCCGAAGCGGCCCGCCATGTAGCCGAGCACGGCCTCGGCGAAGCCGAGCGTGGACGCCGCGGTCGCGTCGCCGGCTGAGCGGACGGCATCGCGTGCCTCGTCCAGTAGTTTCCGTGCGTCCGGCAGGCGGTCGGCCACCACCAGGTTGTGCACCAGGCGGGCCAGGTGACGTGCTCGCAGTTCCTCAGATAGGCCGGGGAGCATGAGCGCGCGCCGGCCAGCCTCGGCTCGCTCGTCGGGCGAGACTGCCATCATGCCGGAAATATTCAGCCAGACCTCTGCCTCGTGCTCCGGTGAGAGAGCCCCGCTCAGGGCCTGGCCGGCGAAGGACTTGCCCTCCTCGATGCGCCCGGCGGCATGCAGGAACAGCGCGGTCTCGCCCACCAGCAGGCCCCGTAGCGGCTGTGACCGGTGAGGTTGCTGTGCTG
>DASQVO010000439.1:0-2797 GCA_035640715.1 Streptosporangiaceae bacterium | reverse complement strand
GAACGTCTCATAACCTCCCGGCTCGGCCAGATGGCCGAGCCGGGAGCACATCACCTCGGTGGAGTGGTTACGGCGGACCAGTTCTTAACACACGTCCACACATGACGAGGGACCCGGATCTCCGAAGAGATCCGGGTCCCTCGTCATGCGGCGGCTACCTCCGTCGTCTTAGATCCTCATCATCGGCCCACGGACCGCCCGGCCAGCCGCGCCCCGGGTAATCGAGCACGTCTGCCAGGTCCCAGAACATCTCGTCGTCTTTACTGTGCTGGCACTCCGCGAGATTCCAGCCGAAGTAAGCCGGGTCCCATGGATAGGCACGCATATCGCCGGGCTCGCGGTCGTGGTCGTCGAAATTCATCGGTTCCCCCTCATCGTGGCGAGCGGCGAGGAGCGGGGCCTCGGCGCCGGTGTGCAGATATTGGGTGATGCCGGGCTCGGCCGGGTCAAGCGCGGATGTCACTGTCGGGCCCTCCGGCGGGTTGCCGGTCGTCATCTGTATCCCCTTCCCAGGCTCCATCGGAACCCGAACTGCAGGTACTTGTCGGCCGCTCGCTGCTGTGCGTCACGTCCCGGCAGTGGGATCCCGTCGCGGCCGGCGGCTTCCCGGCCCGCCTCGCCTAGCGCTGCTCCGCACCGGGCGGCAGGGAAGCCCGCGCCCTCGTTCGGTATCGGTGAGTTCCGTGCGGCCGCCGCTCTGACTGGCCCCGATGGCCTGCACCAGCAGCGCCACGTGCAGGGAGGTCCGCGACTCCGCTGAGCCGAGGTCCACGTCGAGGATGCGTTCGATGCGCTGGAGCCGCTGGTAGAAGGTCGGGCGGGCCAGGTGTGCGCGCTGGGCCGCGCCGGCCTTGTTGCCGCCGGCGTCGAG
This sequence comes from Streptosporangiaceae bacterium, assembly GCA_035640715.1. Lineage (GTDB taxonomy): Bacteria > Actinomycetota > Actinomycetes > Streptosporangiales > Streptosporangiaceae > DASQVO01. The sequence goes on along the minus strand of DASQVO010000439.1, from coordinate 1,926 downwards.
ATAGGCGGCAAGACAGCCGAGCAGGTCCGTGCCGTGCGCGTCGTCGTAGGCGAGCAGCGGCCCCAGCTCGCGCTCGGCGAACGTCTGCAGCCGGGCGTCGTCACGGAGCAAGTGCAGCAGGCCGCGTAGCCGCAGATCGGGAAGCCGGTAGTAGGCGCGGCCATCCGGCTGGCGTATCGCCACGTCACAAACCTGGCGGGCCTCCAGGAATGACCGGCGGACGTCCCGCAGCGTCTCTGTGGGCGTCCCGGTGCCAATCACGAACGGCTCGCCCCCAGTGCCCTCGGCGTCCCGGCCCAGCCGATGGCGCAGGCGCTGCCCGAGGCGCGCCGACAGTGCCGTGAGCACCTCGTCGGCGTCGGCGCGCGGCGGCAGTGACAGCAGCGCCCCGGCACGGACGTCATCCAGCGATCCGACCAGAGCGGGAACGTGCCCGCCACGGCAGGCATCCGCCACGGCATCGGTGACCTCCGCGATCCTGGCGTGCCCGGAGATCCCCGGCCCGGAGTCGAGGACCCTGACGATGGCCGCTATCAGCTGGCGCCCGCTGACCGGGACGCCCAGCGCCCGGGCCCGCGCTGCGGCCTCGCCGGGATCGGCGTGCGCGCTCTCGACGATGGCGCTGATCAGCGTGCGATGGGCCTGCCGCTCCAGGCTCTCCTGTTGCCGGGTTAGCAGCCGCCCAAGTGCCAGGGTGCTCGCGGCCCGCTCGATGAGCACGGTGTCCGTCGCCGTCGGCGGGCTGCCGCAGGCCAGGATGACGCGCCCCCAGTCCTCGCCGCGCGCGCCGACCATCGTCACCAGCCAGCCGGTGCGCTCGTCGTAGAAGGTACGCCGGGGCCCGGAGGCGGCCCGGGCCCGGCGCTCGAAATCCGCGAGCAGCCGGCGCAGGTCCGCCCGCCCGGGCGAGCAGGCAAGTACCCGGTGCGAAAGGTCTTCCAGAATCACCGGGCGGCCCGCGAGCAGCGCCGCCTGCCTGACGATCTCCTCGGGCGGTGCCCCGGCCACAGATAGATCGGTGAACGTCTCGTGCACCCGTTCCGACGCGCGCAGCTCATCGAGCTGCGCATCGATGATCCTCGCGTGCACCGCCTCGGTGATCTCCACGAACGGTACCTCGCGGCGGAAGGCGATCAGCGGCACGCCGTGGCGTTCGGCGGCATCGACCAGCGCCGCCGGCAGGCGCACGTACCTGCGCCCCAGCTCTACGGCGAGCCCGCTCACGCCCGCCGCCGACAGCTCCGCCAGGTAGGTGGCGAGCAGGTCATCCTCGTCGGGCAGCGCGATCCCCGTACTGAGTACCAGCTCACCGCCGTGCAGCAGCCGCGCCGCGTCGGCAAGCTCGATCGCGTGCACCCACCGGACAGGGGCATCCGTGCGATGGCCGGCCGCCAGCACCTCGGGGCGGCCACGGCGGACAACCTCCAGGTCCAGCACCTCAGCCAGGGTCGGCAGCATCCTGGTCACTCCAGCGGCATGGCGGGCGTTATTCGCGGGTCATGTGATCAGGCGGAACGTGCATGAGACACAGTGTCATCTCCTGATCCGACTTCAATACAGTATGTTCTCTTGCGCATCGTGCCATGCCGGGCAGACTGGAACTATGTCGGATCTTCTCGCCCGCCATCGCGCGGTCATCCCGAACTGGGTGGCGGTCTACTACGACGAGCCCATCGAGCTGGTGAGCGGCAAAGGATGCCGGGTCACCGACTCCCGTGGCCGCAGCTACCTGGACTTCTTCGCCGGAATTCTCACCAACATGCTCGGCTACGACGTGCCAGAGGTGCGGGAGGCGGTCGAGCGGCAGCTCACCACGGGCGTGGTGCACACATCGACGCTGTATCTGATCCGCAGCCAGGTCGAGCTCGCGGAGAAGATCGCGAAGCTGTCGGGGATAGCCAACGCCAAGGTCTTCTTCGCCAACTC
>DASQVO010000438.1:0-3325 GCA_035640715.1 Streptosporangiaceae bacterium | reverse complement strand
TCCTGCACAACGCCTCCTCCGTGGCCGTCATGGGAACAGTTCCCGCCTCATCCACTACCGGGTTCCCGGTAGGAGCGGCAGCCATCGCTCCGGAGTGAAACCGCAGTCCGTCTGGCTGTCCCCGCCGCACGGGAGGTGCACTGCGACGATGCATCCCCGCATCAATTGAAATTGATTGTCATTACTGTGTACACTGGCAGGGTGCCCTACCGGCTACGCTCTGCCCGGATCCGCCTGGGACTAGGTCCCATGACATGAGCCGCCGCCACCCTTCCACGACGGCCCTGGAACGAGTCCAGGGCATCCTCGGGCACCGATGCGCCGGTCGCGGCCCGTTGAGCGCGACCACGACGTGGATCCTCGCGGCCGGGGACGCTCGGCAGGATCATCTGCGGTGACTGTTGGTCATGACCCGGCCCGCGGCCTGGACGGGAGTACCCCGCCAGGCAGCGAACAGTCCGCGTTCGTCCGCGTGCTTGACGTTCAGTTCTGGCTGATGGGCCGCGATGTGGAGCATTCGGGCGGCAACCTTCTGCTCCGACTGGGGTTCACCCGCCAGACGGTGCCGGATCGCCCCTGGCCCAGCCGCTACCGGCGGGTCGAGGCCGACGGCCACGTCGTCATCTGGCAGTGCGGCATGTTCCTCCAGACCCCGGAGCACGGCTGCCTGCTCCTTCGCGGCATGACACCTGCTGCGGCGACCGATAGCCAGCTGGATGACCTTTACGACCTAGCGGAGGTTCTCGCCGTGCTGCGACGAGGCGGGCCCTGCCCGCCCGCGGCGCTGATGCGGGCAAGTCACTGGTTCGCAGACTACGAGACGGCCGTCGCGGCAACTGCCGGTGTCGGGCACCGAGTGCCGCGCCCGGGGGCCAGGCCGGCGCTGGCGCCGCCGGAACCATGCTCATTGGAACGGGCATGGCACGAGCTAGCGGTGCGCCTCGGGAATCCCGGCTCGCCGGAGAGCCGGGTGGTGTAGCCCAGTTCGTCCCGGGCTAGTAGCTGAGCCGACGGTAATGCTGCAGCCGCCGGTAGCCTGCCGCGTTCGCGGTCCCAGCCGGCTCGAGCGCGTGCTCCAGGCGGGTGCGTGCCGTGCCGACGTCCAGGTGCAGTCCGACGGCGACCAGCTCGCTGTCCGCGTTCGCCGCCGCGGCGCTGGCGATGTGGATGGACCGCCCGACGAGGTTCACCACGTAGCCCCGCATCCCCCGGCTGGACTGTACGGCCACCCGGCCCTTGATCCGGTACGCGCCCGGGGGAGGGTCTTCCAGCAGGTCGATGAGCAGACCGGGATCCACCGGACCTGGGGAGCGCACGGTCGCCGCGGCGGCGTGCTGATGCCCGTGGTGCGGGTCGCTCTCCCGCCGGGCCGCTGCGAACGGCAGCTGGCCGGGCGGGTCCTCGGCGCAGGCGATGTCGAATAGCAGCGCCGGGTCGATCCGCCCGCCGCTGGTGCGGGCGATATGGACGGACGGGTTGCCCTGGCGGATCCGCTGCTCGATCCGGGCAAGGCTCCGCTCGCGGCCGGCCTCCGGGAGCCGGTCACACTTGTTGACCACGACGAGCGAGGCTGCCGCGAACCGTGCCGGGACCACGCCGCCGGTGTCGATGGTGCAGAAGTACTCGACGGCATCGAGAACATCGACGACACCGCCAGGGCGGACCCGCTCGGCGCCGCTGAACCGGATCAGCCTCGCCAGCGCCCCCGGCTCGGCGACGCCGCTGGCCTCCACGATCACCACGTCCACCCCGAGCCGCGGCTGGGTCAGCTTCTCCAGGGCCTGGTCGAGGGTGTCGTCGTCGACCAGGCAGCACAGGCACCCGCCGGCGATCGAGGCCGGCTCGTCCACCTGCCCGGTCACCAGCGCGGCATCGACGTTGATGTCGCCGAAGTCGTTTACCACCACGCCGACCCGAGCGCCAGGCTGGCGCAGCACGTGGTTCAGCAGGGTGGTCTTGCCCGCACCGAGATGGCCCGTCAGCGCCACCACTGGGATCCGCTCCACCGCCGCCTCCCCAATCGTCCAGTGCGCGGCGTCCTGCGCACCGGTCCATGACGCAAAGAAAAATCATTGCCAGCATGAGGTAACCGCGCACCTGTGTGGTCACGCGGTACCTGCGGGCCGGTCGTCGCGTTACCAGGCGCCTGCTGATCGAGAAGATCAGCGGCACCCCGGCAGCGTGCGGCCTGTTCCCGCTGATCGCCGTGCCTGGCTGCGCAATCTGGATCATGGCCAGGCGCCGGGCGGCGGAGCAGGGCGCGCGTCACAGCCGGCGGAGGACGATGATGTTGTCGGTGACGGTCGCGGTCTGCCCGTCCGGGCCGGTCGCGGTCCGGTCGGCCTGCTCGCAGATCTCGGTTTCCCAGCCGGGGCCGGGGCTGAGGCCGGCGAGGGTCTGCGCCGGGGTCGGGAACTCTGGTTCCCTGCCGTCTGGCCGCCGGGACCAGGGGGCGGCCGAGCCGTGGTCGATGAGCGCGAGGCAGCCGCCGGGTGGCGCTGGCGTCGCGGGGCTGGCGCCGCAGTTCCCGCCCGGCCGCGGCGCGTTCCTCCGGGCCGGTGGCCGGCGATGACCCGCTTGAGCTCCGCGCGCCGGTCCGCGTACCTGGCGACGACCGCGCGGCGCTGCTCATTCCTGGCGATCTTGCTCTTCTTGGCCATGCTCGCTCGTCCTCAGATCTTCTCGCCGCGGGCGCGAATGATCGCGACAGCCTTCTCGGCGCCGATCCGGTCGATCGTCTTGATCGCCTTCGTGCTCAGGGTCAGCCGCACGTAACGCCGTTCACTGAGCAGCTAGTACCGGCCGGCCTGGATGTTCGGGTCGAACCGGCGGGACGTGCGCCGATGGGAGTGGGACACGGACTTGCCGAACGACGGCGCACGGCCTGTCAGCTGGCAGAGAGCGGACAGGGACTCTCCTGCCATGGGCGGTGGGTCCTACATGACTGGTAATGGTTCTCATTTTCAATTAGTGTACGCTGCTGCCTGACGCCTGTCCCTCCAACGCCAGCATCTGGCAGCAGGCGCACACCGGTCCCTGCAGGGCGCGGAGCCAGCTGGCTGGTGGTGCCCGGTCCTGCCGCATCCCCTGGTCTTCTGCGGGACGCCGTCCCCGGTAGCTGTCCTGAACCGAAAGGAGCGCGCATTGTCCGCCCAGGATCCGCTGCCCGTGGTGGTCGTGACCGGTTCTTCCTGCCGGACATGGACGCCGGGAGCAGGCATCTCGTCTCGCTGCTGCGCCGTGGCGGGCGGTTCGCGGTCCAGACGTGGCGCCGGGGCGCGCTGGCAGATTTCGCGCGCTGCATGTTCGAGGCCGCCGCCGGCGA
>DASQVO010000437.1:0-37500 GCA_035640715.1 Streptosporangiaceae bacterium | reverse complement strand
CTTCGGCAAGGTGAAGTACGGGACCGTGGTGGGGGATAACCTCGGCACAGCCGTCGCTTCCCGGACCGGCGCCGGCGCCGTGATCGACGGCGGTATCCGCGACTTCCAGGGCCTGACCGAACTGGATGGCGGCGTCAACATCTTCTTCCGGGACGTCGATCCCACGCCCATCCGCAACGTGACCCTTGCGGGCATCAACATCCCGGTCCGGATCGGCGAGGCCACTGTCCTACCTGGCGACGTCGTCCTCGGCACGCCCAGCGGCCTGATCTTCATCCCCCCGTCCCTGGCGCAGAGCGTCGCCGAGGCGAGTGAGGACATCCGCATCCGTGACGTGTTCGGAAAGCTCCGGCTGTCGGAGCGTGTCTACACCAGCGCTGAAATTGACGTGCCCACGTGGATGGACCACATCGAGCAGGATTTCCAGCGGTGGAAGAAAGAACAGCACCGGCCCGCTCAATAGCCTCGCTCACCCAAACCTGTACCACCAGGAGTTACACCGTGACGGCACGCCTAGAAGACCGGGTCAGCAGCTACTCACGCCCAAGCGATCTCAAGATAACCGATCTCCGCATCGCCAACCTCACCGGCGTCCCGTTCCGGTCGAGCATCATAAGGATCGACACCAACGAAGGCATTTCCGGTTACGGCGAGGTTCGCGACCAGGCAAGCAAAACATATGCGCTCATACTAAAAAGCAGGCTAATCGGCGAGAATCCCTGCAACATCGACAAGATCTTCCGGAAGATCAAGCAATTCGGCCACCACGGGCGGCAGGCCGGTGGGGTCTGCGGCGTCGAGATGGCGCTGATGGATCTGGCGGGCAAGGCCTATGGTGTCCCTGCGTACGCCCTAGCCGGAGGGAAGTTCCGTGACAAGGTGCTGTGTTACGCGGACACGCCGTCGGTGCCGGATCCGGAGGAAATGGGCCGCCGGCTTGCGGAACGCCGGAACCGTGGCTACAAGTTCCTGAAGATGGATGTGGGCATCGGCCTGCTCCGGCACGTCCCGGGCACGCTCATCGCCCCACCCGCCGCACTCGACACGATCACCACCATGCACCCGTTCGGGGGGATACAGCTCACCGCCAAGGGCGTCGATTATCTCGCGGACTACGTAGCGACCGTGCGGTCAATCATCGGCTACGACATCCCGCTGGCCGTCGATCACTTCGGCCACATTGCACTCGACTCGTGCATCCGGCTGGCACATGCGCTTGAGCCGTTCACGCTGGCCTGGCTCGAGGACATGATCCCGTGGCAGTACACCGACCAGTGGCGGCAGCTGACCACGGCGATCGCCACGCCCACATGCACCGGCGAGGACATCTACCTGAAGGAGAATTTCCGGCCCCTGCTAGAGCAGGGTGCGGTCCGGATCATCCACCCCGACCCAGCGACCTCCGGCGGCATCTTGGAAACCAAAAAGATCGGTGACCTGGCCGAGGAACACGGCATCGCCATGGCGCTCCACATGGCCGCCACACCGATCGCCACCCTCGCCAGCGTCCACATCGCCGCGGCAACGCAGAACTTCCTGGCCCTGGAGCACCACGCCGCCGATGTGCCGCGCTGGAGCGAGCTGGTGACCGGTCTGCCCCAGCCCTTGATCGAGGACGGTTACATCACCGTTCCCGACGGGCCCGGACTGGGATTCAGCGAGATCAGCGAGGAACTCTTCCGCGAGTACCTCGATCCCGCCGACCCGGTTCTCTTCGAGAGCACCGCGGCCTGGAACATGGAGTCCAGCCACGACCGCCTGTGGAGCTAGGGACCTCCTACCACGACCGAGCTTGGATCGTCCTCCGCGACGGACAGATTGTGGAACACGGCCCACCGCGGAAGTCCTCAGGGACTCCTGGGACCCGTACACAGCGAGCCCGCTGACCCCGAGCACGTAAAGAGCCGCCGATGCGCCGGCTGATCTCGGCGGCCGCCCTCGTGACCAGCGACGCGAAACGCGACATGAGGGCGGCGTCCACTTCGGCGTCGGGAAACGTCAGCGCGACACTGGCAACCGGGTGCCCGCTGTGGTCGAGCACCGCCGCGGCGGCCGACGAAAAGCCCGGGGTTATCTCGCCGTGCTCGGTCGCGTAACCCCGCCGCCTCACCTCGGCCAGCAAGGAGCGCAGCTCCCGCAGCGTGCGCGGCCCGTGCTCGTTGCGCAGGACGAACGCGGCCGGCCCGGGGAAAAGCGCGCGGACGTTGGCCGCGGGAAGCGCGGCCAGCATGGCGCGGCCGCTGGCCGTGAGCTGTGCCGGGAGCCGGACGCCGACGTCGGTGACCAGCGGGGCGCGGCCGGGCGCCCGTTCCTCGATCACGTACAGCACCTCCCGGCCGTGCATGACCGCGAGGTGGGAGCTGTGCCCGGTCTGGTCGGTCAGCGCCGAGAGGGGCACCCGGGCGAGCAACTGCAGCGGTTCCTGGCGCAGGTAGCCGGTGCCGAGTTCGTAGGCGCTGACGCCGAGCCCGTACCGGCGGTCGTCGGTGAGGTGGGTGACGAAGCCGGCGTCGGCCAGCTCGTTCAGCAGGTGGTAGGTGCTCGATCGCGGCAGGCCGAGATCCCGCGCTATGGCGCTGGCCGGCACCGGGCGAGGCTGCCGCGCCAGGTACCGGAGGATGCCAAGCACCTGGCGTGCCGCGGGGACATTGCTCATCACGCCAGTATGTCTGGTATCCCAGACAATACGAGGCTGATGGTGCTAGCGCCAGCCGCCCGGCATCGGGTGCCATAGAGAACGTGGAGATGATCACCGTGGGCACAGGCCCGCTGAGCCCTGCCGGAGTCGTCGCGGTCGCCAGGCACGGCGCCGCCGTAGCTCTCGACGCGGCGGCCGAGCACGAGATCACCGTGAGCCGCAAGGTGATCGAAACTCTCGCCGGCGACGACAAGCCGCATTACGGGGTCTCCACCGGGTTCGGCGCGCTCGCGACCCGGCATATCCCGCGCGAGCTGCGCGCCCAGCTGCAGCGGAGCCTGATCCGCTCGCACGCCGCCGGCTCAGGGCCCGAGGTGGAGACCGAGGTCGTGCGCGCGCTGATGCTGCTCCGGCTGTCCACGCTGGCCACCGGCCGCACCGGCGTCCGCCTGTCCGCGGCCCGTGCCTACGCGGCCATGCTTAACGCCGGCATTACCCCGGCCGTGCGCGAGTACGGGTCGCTCGGCTGCTCGGGTGACCTGGCCCCGCTGGCGCACTGCGCGCTGGCCGCGATGGGCGAGGGCACCGTCCGCGACCGGTCCGGTGCTGCCAGGCCTGCGGGGGAAGCGCTGGAAGAGGCCGGGATAGGACCCCTCGTGCTGACCGAGAAGGAGGGACTCGCGCTCATCAATGGCACCGACGGCATGCTCGGGATGCTGGTGCTGGCCAGCGAGGACCTGCACCGGCTGGCCCGGACCGCCGACATCACCGCCGCGATGAGCATCGAGGCGCAGCTGGGCACCGACGCGGTCTTCGCGGCGGACCTGCAGGCGCTGCGGCCGCATCCCGGCCAGGCCGCGAGCGCCGCGAACCTGCGCGCGATGCTGGCCGGCTCGCCGATCATGGCGAGCCACCGCGGCCCGTCCTGCACGAGGGTGCAGGACGCCTACTCGCTGCGCTGCTCGCCGCAGGTGCACGGCGCGGTGCGCGACACGCTCGCGCACGCCGACACGGTCGCGGGACGGGAACTGGCCAGCGCCATCGACAATCCGGTGGTCACCCCCGACGGGCGGGTGGAGAGCAACGGCAACTTCCACGGCGCGCCCGTCGGCTACGTGCTGGACTTCCTCGCCATCGCGGTCGCCGACCTCGCGTCGATATCCGAGCGCCGCACAGACCGCTTCCTCGACGTCGCCCGCAGCCACGGGCTCCCCGCGTTCCTCGCCGCCGACCCCGGCGTCGACTCCGGGCACATGATCGCCCAGTACACCCAGGCGGCCATCGTGTCCGAGCTCAAGCGGCTTGCCACGCCGGCTTCGGTCGACTCGATCCCGTCCAGCGCCATGCAGGAGGACCACGTGTCGATGGGCTGGTCGGCGGCACGCAAGCTGCGCCGCTCCGTCGACGGGCTCACCCGGGTGCTGGCCATCGAGCTGCTGACCGCCGCCCGCGCGCTGGACCTGCGCGCACCGCTGTCGCCCGCTCCGGCCACGGCCGCCGTCGTCGCGGGCTTGCGCGCCAAGGTCGCCGGACCTGGCCCGGACCGCTTCCTCGCCCCGGAAATCGAGGCGGCGGTGGATTACGTCGCGTCCGGCGCGGCTGTGCAGGCCGCCGAGAGCGTGACCGGCTCCCTTCAGTGAAAGGATCTGATCATGGAAGGCGCCCGTACCGTCCGCGCACCGCGCGGCACCTCGCTCACGGCCCGGTCGTGGCAGACCGAGGCCCCGCTCCGGATGCTGATGAACAACCTCGACCCGGAGGTGGCCGAGCGCCCGGACGACCTCGTCGTCTACGGCGGCACCGGCCGCGCCGCCCGCGACTGGGCCTGTTTCGACGCCATGGTCAGGACGCTCACCTCGTTGCGTGACGACGAGACCATGCTCGTCCAGTCCGGCAAGCCGGTCGCCGTCATGCGCACCCACGAGTGGGCGCCGCGAGTGCTGATCGCCAACTCCAACCTCGTCCCTGACTGGGCGACGTGGCCCGAGTTCCGCCGGCTCGAGCACGCCGGGCTCACCATGTACGGGCAGATGACGGCCGGCTCGTGGATCTACATCGGCACCCAGGGCATCCTGCAGGGAACCTACGAGACGTTCGCCGCCGTGGCCGCCAAGCGGTTCGGCGGAACCCTGGCGGGCACCCTCACGGTAACCGGCGGCGCGGGCGGGATGGGCGGCGCCCAGCCGCTCGCGGTGACCCTCAACGACGGCGTCTGCCTGGTCATAGACGTCGACCCGGCCCGGCTGCACAGGCGGACCGGAACCCGCTACCTGGACGTGGTAGCCGCCGATCTCGATGACGCGCTCGCCATGTGCGGGAAGGCCAAGCGGGACCGCGCCGCGCTCTCGGTAGGCTTGGCCGGCAACTGTGCGACCGTGCTGCCGGAGATTCTGCGCCGCGGCGTCGACGTCGATATCGTGACCGACCAGACCTCGGCGCACGACCCGCTCTCGTACCTCCCCGAAGGCGTCGGTCTCGCCGACTGGCACGACTACGCCGGCTCGAAGCCCGGAGAATTCACCGAACGGGCACGGGCGTCCATGGCGCGTCATGTGGCAGCCATGGTCGGTTTCATGGACGCGGGCGCCGAGGTGTTCGACTACGGGAACTCGATCCGCGACGAGGCGCGGCTGGGCGGCTACGAGCGCGCCTTCGCCTTCCCCGGCTTCGTCCCCGCCTACATCCGGCCGCTCTTCGCCCAGGGCAAGGGGCCGTTCCGCTGGGCCGCGCTGTCCGGCGACCCGGCGGACATCCGGGCCACCGACGAGGCGGTGCTCAGCCTCTTTCCCGGCAGCGACCACCTTCGCCGCTGGATAAGAGCTGCACAGGAACGGGTCGCCTACCAGGGGCTGCCGGCCCGCATCTGCTGGCTCGGCTATGGTGAGCGCGACAAGGCCGGACTGCGGTTCAACGACATGGTGGCCTCCGGTGAGCTGTCGGCGCCTGTCGTCATCGGCCGCGACCATCTCGACGGCGGTTCGGTGGCATCCCCGTACCGGGAGACGGAATCCATGGCCGACGGCTCCGACGCGATCGCCGACTGGCCGCTGCTCAACGCGCTGGTGAATACCGCGTCCGGGGCTACCTGGGTCTCCTTCCACCACGGCGGCGGGGTGGGCATCGGCCGTTCGCTGCACGCGGGGCAGGTCACCGTCGCCGACGGCACCGAACTGGCCGGCCGCAAGATCGAGCGGGTGCTGTGCAACGACCCGGGCATGGGCGTGATCCGGCACATCGACTCCGGCGACGCCCCCGGCGATCAGCCGCTGACCGCGCACCCCGAGGGCGGCGTAAGGCTGCCGTCATGACGGCTAGCAGCGGGTTCGACCGTCTCTGGGCGGACCTGGAGCCGGTCGGGCGTGACCCGCGCACCGGCGGCTACCGGCGGTTTGCCTGGACGCGCGAAGACCACGTGCTGCGCGAGTGGTTCGCCCAGGAAGCCTCCGCGCGAGGGCTGGACGTGACGGCCGACCGCGCGGGCAACCAGTGGGCCTGGTGGGGCGACCCCGACGCGCGTTCCGGCGTGGTCGTCGGGTCACATCTGGATTCGGTGCCCGACGGCGGCGCGTTCGACGGGCCGCTCGGCGTGATCAGCGCGTTCGCCGCCGTGGACGAGCTGCGTGCGGCCGGCTTCGTCCCGTCCCGCCCGGTCGGCGTGGTGAACTTCGGCGACGAGGAAGGCGCGCGGTTCGGCGTCGCCTGCGCCGGATCGCGGCTGCTGACCGGAGCGCTGACGGCGCCCCGGGCGCTCGGCCTCCGCGACGGCGACGGCGTAACCATGGCCGAGGCCATGAAACGCGCTCAGGTCTGCATCGACGAGATCGGCGAAGACCAGATCACGCTGCGCAGGATCGGCGTCTTCGTCGAGCTCCACATCGAGCAGGGCCGAGGGCTGGCCGATCTCGGTCATCCGGTCGGAGTCGGCTCGTCGATCTGGCCGCACGGCCGGTGGCGTTTCGAGCTGGCAGGGGAGGCGAACCACGCGGGCACGACCAGGCTGGCCGACCGGCGCGATCCCATGCTCGACCTCGCGGCCGCGATCGTCCGTGCGCGTGAGCTGGCCGTCCGTCACGATGTGCTGGCGACCTGCGGCAAGGTCCAGGTCGAGCCCAACGGGGTGAACGCGATCCCGTCCAAGGTCACCGGCTGGCTGGACGCGCGCGGCGCCGACCCCGCCGCCGTGCGCGCGCTGGTCGCCGACCTGGGGATCCCGCTGAGCGAGGAAACCTGGACGCCGGCGACACGGTTCGACGCGGGGCTCGTCTCGCGGCTGGCCGGGATGCTCGGCGGCGCGCCGGTGCTGGCCACCGGGGCCGGGCATGACGCGGGGATCCTGGCGAACGCCGGCGTGCCGGCCGCGATGCTTTTCGTCCGCAACCCGTCCGGCGTCTCCCACTCACCCGCCGAGCACGCTTCGCGCGCCGATTGCCAGCACGGCGTCCAAGCGCTGGCCCGCGTGCTCCGTGAGCTCGCCCTCAACCCATGAGCGGACTCTGAAGATCGTTCCCCTCACCGCGTTCCAGGAGCACTCCGTCGATGTCCCCGCTAGACCCAGTGGGCTGGAGGAGTGACCCCGCCGGCGCCTCGCCGGTGATCGCGCGGGCGACGCGCGGCCGCCGCCACGCCACGGCTGCCATGATCAGTGACAGCAGCAGCGCCGAATCGGCAGTGGTCCAGCCGATACCGATCCGGTCGATGAACGGGCCCTGGGCCAGTGACCCGACCGGGTAGGCGACACCGAGGGCGACCAGGAAGAAGCTGAGCACCCGGCCCCGGGCGGCCTGCGGTGCCCGCAGCTGGACAACGGTCTGCAGGCCCGACAGCACGCCGATGTAGACCAGCCCCACGGCGAACAGGGTGACCGCGCCCCACCAGGGAGAGCGGGAGGTGGCATAGGCGGCCAGGGTGGCCGGCAGCAGGATGAGGCTGCCGGCGAGCACCCGGCCGCGGCCGAACCGGGCCGCCAGCGGCGTCAGGCACAGCGCGCCGACCACGGCGCCAATCCCCTGGGCGGTGGTCAGCACGGCCGTGGCCTGCGCGACCGCCCGGGCGCCGCCGGGTGTCAGCTGCCGCGCCATCACCGGCACCAGCGCGATGAATGGCGAGGCCAGGAAGGCGATCACGGCGATGGCCCCGATGGCGGCCCGGCAGGACGGCTCCTGGCGGGCCTCGGCGAAGCCTGTTCGCAGTGAACGAAGCAAGCCTGCCGTGCGGCCGCTCGGCGGTGCCAGCCGCACGAACGCCAGCGCCGCGACCACGGCCAGGAACGAGACTGCGTTGGCGGCGAACGCTGCCGGGTAGCCGAAGGCGGCCACCGCCGCGCCGGCCAGGGCAGGCCCGGTGATCCGGCCCAGGTTGAACTGGGCCGAGTTGAGGGAGATGGCGGCCAGGAAGTCGCTGCGCGGCACCAGGTCGGGCAGGATCGCCTGCTGGAACGGCCCGATCAGCGCTGCTGCGGCCCCCTGCACCGTGACCAGCGCCAGCACCGCGCCCGGGCTCGCGTGACCGCTCGCGACCAGCCAGGCGAGCACCGCCGCGGTTGCGGCGGCGGCCAGGTTGCCGGCGACCAGCAGCGGGCGGCGCGGCAGCCGGTCGGCCAGCGCGCCGCCGACCGGTGACAGCATCCCGATGGGCAGGAACGCCCCGGCGGCGACGAGCACCGCCCAGATCGCCTCGCCCGTGTGCGCCACGACGAGCGCGCCGACCGCGACGGTCTGCATCCACGACCCGATGGTGGACACCAGCCCGGCGGTCCACAGCAGCGTGAAAGCGCCATGACGGAACGGGCGCAGCGAGGCCAGCCGCGCCGGCACCGCCGGGCTGGGCGGTGGCTCATCAGCCCGGGCAGGCCTGGGCAGCGTGGGAATGGGAGAACTCCTTTCGTTGCCGAGCCCTGCGAGCCTATGGGCTCACAGGACTGGTGCGGCCGGTGGCTGATCCGGATACCTCCACCTGCGTGCGGTGAGGCGGCGGTGCCCGACCAGCAGGGTGCCCGGAGTGACCAGCCGGTTGTGCCGCGAGCGTGTGATGGTCGTGGTGGCGTACGCTTCCGGCCAGCGGCGGCGCTGGCCCCTGCTCAGGTTCTGCACGGGAGAGATCATGGACTTGTTTGACCTGTCCGGGAAGACAGCCGTCGTCACCGGGGGCAGCCGCGGAATCGGGCTGATGATCGCTCGCGGGCTGCTGGAAGCCGGGGCCCGGGTGTACATCAGCTCCCGCAAGGCCGATGCCTGCGCCGCCGCCGAGCGGGATCTGACCCGGTACGGGACGGTCGTCGCGGTCCCTGCCGACCTGTCGTCGGAGGCAGGATGCCTGCGGCTGGCCGGCGAGATCGGCCAGCGCGAAGATGCACTGAACGTACTGGTCAACAACGCCGGTGCCAACTGGGGCGCGCCGATCGAGGAGTTCCCCGCCGCTGCCTGGGACAAGGTCGTGGACCTCAACTTGAAGGCGCCGTTCTTCCTGACCCGGGCGTTCTTGCCGCTGCTGGAGGCCGGCGGGACACATGAGGACCCGGCACGGGTCATCAACATCGGCAGCATCGACGGGCTCCGTGTGCCGCCGTTCCCGACGTATGCCTACTCGGCCAGCAAGGCCGGGCTGCACCATCTGACCCGGGTGCTCGCCCGCGAGCTCGGCCCCCGGCGGATCACCGTCAACGCCGTCGCCCCCGGGCCGTTTGAGTCCAAGATGATGGCCGCGACGCTCGAGACGTTGGGGGACGCGATCGCCGGCGCGGCTCCGCTGAAGCGGATCGGCCGCCCCGACGACATGGCCGGCGTCGCGATCTACCTCGCCTCACGAGCGGGCGCCTACGTCACCGGCGCCGTCATCCCCATCGACGGCGGTATTGGCACCACCGTCTGAACCAGTATTTGTGCGCGCCCGGCGAGGTGGCTGGATGGCACCCGTCCCGGCGGGGGAGGGGGAGACGTACGGCGGCCGGTCGAACGAGCGCACCTGCTGCCGGGCCGGCCGGATGCACCCCTGGTCCGGGCTACGACGAGATCACCGGCCTGGGCAGCCCGCGCTCCGGCATCGACGCCGCCCTCGTCCAGGCCGGGTAACCGGCCACGGGCCCGCTACGGTGAAGGGGTGGGTAACGGTACACCGGTGGTGCTGGTCGATCTGGGTGGTGTGCTGTTCGAATTCGACCATCCACATAGGCTGAGCGTGCTCGGTGACTGCCTCGGACTGCCGGCGGACCGCGTCGACGCATTGCTGTGGCAGTCCGGATTCAGCGCCGACTGTGACGCCGGCCGCTATCCCGATGCGGCAGCAGTGCGTGGTCAGATCCGCCGGATAACTGGCTATGGCGGCAATGATGAGGACCTTGACGCTGCCTGGTGCAGTGCCTTCCGCCCGGATCCTGCCGTGACCGGGCTGCTGGCTGGTGGCCGTGCCCGCCGCCGGCTGGGAGTGTTCACCAACAACGGGCCGCTCGAAGAAGAAGTCCTGACCCGGTTGTACCCCGATGTCTTCGAGCCTTTTGAGTACCTGTTCTTCTGCTACCGTCTCACTGCAAATAAGCCCGATCTTGCCGTCTACCGGCAGGTAGCCGATGTTGTCGCCGTGCCACCAGAGCAGATCAGCTTTGCTGACGACAGCGCCGATAACGTCGAAGCCGGGCGCCGCTGCGGATGGAATGCCGTTCAGTACCACTCGCCCGCTGACCTTGACGCCTTGTTCCGCTGATTACATGCCTGCCAGCCGCTGCACGGCGAATGCCTCCAATGGCTGAATCCGGGAACTCCGCATGGCCCCGGGGAAACCGGCCGGTCGTGCCGGGTGTGGTACTCAGCGGCAGCGCGAACCCCAGCCGCCGGGTCCGGTGCACCCTCCTCGTCCGTGTGGTCCGAGCCGAAGCAGCAGGTGCGTAACGCGATGGGCGCCGCTGACCAACCGGGTCGGCGGCGCCCACGCGTGCCGCCGACCCGGTTGGTGTCAGAAGATGCCGGGCCCGGCCTTCTGAGTGGCGAAGTCGGTGTGGTCACACGACGACGTATTGTTTTGCGCCGACGTGCACTCGCCCGAGTTGGCCGTGCCGGTGTTGTCGGCGTACTGATCGTCGCTGTAGGTGATTGACGCCATGCCGGTGATGGGGCTGGCGGCGACGCCAAAGTCGTCGTAGAGGTCACGGTTGTCGTTACCGCTGGAGGTACAGGTCACGCCGCCCTGGCAGACGCCTCCGTAATGGACGACCGGGGTGACATTGCTCTGAGCCCAGGATCCGCCGCCGAGGACGTTGAGGTTCTGGGCGAAGAACACCGACCACGGCTCATTCTGGCAGGTGTATTTACCGGTCTGCCCGCAGGTCTGGTAGTTCGAGGCGGCGGGGGTCCCGTAGAACACCACGTCGACTTTCCCCGGGTTGCCGGCGGTCAGCCAGGGGTAGATGGCGGTGGTGGCCGTGCCGTGGTTGATCTTGCCCGGCGCGCTCCAGTGCTGGCCGTGATCGGTGGAGTAGGCCAGGTACACATTCTGGTCGTCGGACCAGGTGGCGTACACGTTGCCGGCCGTGTCGACCGCGACCGCGGGGAAGTTGTTGTTGAGGCTGGCCGAGGTGCTGGGCGATTGGTAGATCACGTAGTCGGTGAACGTCAGGGTGGTGACCCCGTTGATGGTGGACGGCACCCCGACGGCCATGTATGCGGTGTTGAACGACGGACAGTTCACCACCGCCGTCGGGCTGGGCGGGCAGCCGACGAAGACCTGATACACGTCGCCGGTCCTGGGGTCCACGGCCATGTTGCCGATCTCGTTGTCGTCTACCGTGCCGAGATAGATGTCGGTCTGAGCCGGGTTGATCGCGTCGTAGGTTTGCACTGTGGTGGGCTGTCCGGCGACCACCTGGCCCTGATTGACGACGATCTCGTCGCCCGCGGCAATAGCGTGGTAGGACAGGTAGAAACTGTTAGCCCCGTCGGCGGCGATCCACTCCCGGTCGTCACCGGGTACCTTGGCCGCTGTGACGTCGTTGGCCCAGGTGTGGCCGCCATCCTGGGACAGGCTGACCGTAACGCTGCCCAGGGTCAGGCTCGCCACGTACAGGTTGTAGGTTCCCGCGCTGTTCTTGGCCGGTGCCGTGGCCAGGTCGGTGTCGCCGCCTCCTGGGGCAAGCCCCGTGGTGCCACCGGAGGTAGAAGACACCTCGTTCGGCTGCGGCAACGAGCTGTAGGTCAGCCCCCCGTTAGTGGACGACCAGGCGTCCGTGCCTGCACCCAGCCCGTTCTCCGAGGATATGTAGAAATGTCCGGTTCCGTCGGCCCTTATCTGCGGTTCTGCGGCCTGGTTATATGTCGACGTCGACCCGGCCGGCGGGGGCGGCAAGACGCCATGGATGAACGTTGGCCCGTTGCTCGCGACGGCGGGCACGGTGAACGGTACCGTCAGCGCGGCGATGCCCGCGACGGCCGCCGCCGCACGACGGAGGGCTGATCTCACTGTTGTGCTCCTTGTTTCTTAAGCAGCCGGGGTTCTAGAACCGATTTCAGCGAATTTTCCCCAAATCCTCCAAAACTCAAACGAGCTGCTTCAATGGCAGGAATTCCGGCCCCATCCAGGGCCGATGTGCGCACTGGGTAGCCGTAAGGGGAGAGTGGCCGACGGCGGCGCACGGGAGTCCACTGTCAAGATTCGCCAGGGCGGCGTTTCCGTCACGGCCAGGGGCTACAGGCCTTGCACAAGAAAGCCCGCTTGGTACGATCAACACGGAACTGACAGGTGATTCACCTCTAAGGAGCGGTGATGATCACACGGGTCCCGAGAGTGCTCGCCGCGCTCCTAGCGGCCTCTGCAGTCAGCGCCACTGCGGTCAGCGCAGTGGCCGGGCCCGGTCAGGCCTCAGAGCGCCGCCACGGCTTTCCGCAGCCGTCGCTCACGCAGTACTCCGGCTCGTCGCCGGAAGCGGCGCGATTCGACAGCACGGTTGCCGCGATCGAGCGGCTGCCCTACCAGTCCGCCTACGTGCCGACGGGATTCGACTCGGCCTTCCCGGGCGACAGCGTCATGAATGATGCCCCGGCCGAGGACTACACGACCGGCTCGGTACCGGGCAGCCCGGACTCGCCGGCTTTCCCGCCACCGTTCGGCCAGGTCGTGCTGCGCAGCATGGATGGGGCGCCGTTTTACGCCGAGGTGGCGGTTCACCCGGGCCAGCGCCCTGGCGTGGTGGTGGTCCCGGGATTCAATACCAACAGCAAACGATCCGTGGTGCGGTGGGCGGCCATGCTGTCGGCCAACGGCTATGACGTGATCGCGGCCGATCAGCGCGACTTCGCCCAGGAGTACCAGTCGGGTGACGGCTACCCTGCCTATCCTCAGACTTTCGGATGGAAAGAAGCCGAGGACGTGGTGGCCGCAGGCCGCTACCTCGCGGGCCAGCCCGGGGTCACGTCGCTAGGGATCGCAGGGTTCAGCGAAGGCGGCCAGAACACCATCCTCGCCATGGCCGAGGCACCCGGCCTGTTCGCGGCCGGGCTGACCTTCAGCGCCCCGGCCGACCAGGACACTCAGATATATTCGACGGCGGCGCCGCCGCAGTGCCAGACGCCCGCCTGCACCTATCCCGCCACCGATGCCCTGGTCGCCGCGGTGGTCCCGCCCTACACCTACGACGACCCGTGCGCGGTCCTGTCCGACGCGGCTGGCTATTACCACACGACCGGGTTTGGCATTCTGGCCGACGAGTCCGCCTTTCACGCCCAGAGGACGATCCAGGTGCCGCTCCTGAACTTCTACGCCGCGGATGACTCACTGGTCCCGGCCTTTGAGGCACGGATGATGGCCGGTTATGAGGAAGGCGCTCCGCTGAAGCAGACGCTCGAAATCCAGCATGGCGAGCACGCCTACTTCTACGACCGGTGGTGGCAGCAGAACGCGATACTCACCTACTTCAAAGCCCTGCTCCCCGGCGCCCCAGATGACAGTGCGATCACCACATCGCCGACCGTGAACCGGACCTCCGGGGGGACACCGCTGGGCGACCAGCTCGTGCCCCTAGGGCAGCCCACCCCTGCCGAAGCCGACAGCTACCTCGCCCCGTACATATGCGACACCGCACAAGGCTCCCCCGGAACCTCTTCCAGCAGCTCGCTGAGCCACCGGGCCTGACGGTCGTCGCGGATGAGAGGGCGACGCCCGGCCAGCCGACTGACCCGCGTCGGCGAGTAGTTCGCCGGTTAGCCAGATTAGCCAGAATGGTTGCCGGAATCTGGATCAGCGCCGGGTGATCTCAGCGAAATCGGACTTGCGGATCTTGCCGTGGACACCCTTCGTGCCGTCCACAACCTGCGACACCGCGAAGTCAGCGGCGGCGCTGAGGTAGGCCATGGCGGTGTGCCGTTCGATGCCGTAGTCGCGGCATCCGCGAAGGTCGAGATATCCCATCCGCGGCGCGGACAGTCAGCCGGACGACTAGCTCGGCGGAGGTACGCCCGGAAGACCACTGGTTTGCCCGGGAACGACCAGACCGCTTTCGTAGGCGAGGACAACCAGCTGGGTACGGTCCCTGGCTTCCAGCTTCTGCAAGATCCGCGATACATGCGACTTGCAGGTCAGCGGGCTAATGAAGAGATGCTCGGCGATCTCGGTGTTCGTCCGGCCGGCGGCGATGAGCCGGAGTATCTCGACCTCCCGGGCGGTGAGCGACGCAGGAAGCGGGAAGCCGGTTGGGGCCGCCGCCTGCTGGCCGTTGACGTAGGCCTCGATCAGCCGGCGGGTTGCACCCGGGTCGAGCAGGGCGTCGCCGCCGGCCACGGTTCTGACGGCGTCGATCAGCGCGGGCGGCTCCACCCCTTTGAGGAGGAATGCGCTAGCCCCTGCCTTTAGGGCCCCGAAGACATATTCGTCGAGGTCGAACGTGGTGAGGACGATGACTTTCGTCCCACGCAGCCTGGGATGGGCGGTGATGAGGCGCGTTGCTTCGAGGCCGTCTATCCCGGGCATGCGAATGTCCATAAGCACTACGTCCGGGAGCTCCCTGACCGCCGCTTCGACTGCCTCCGCGCCATCTTTGGCGTCGCCGACGACGTCGATGTCATCCTCATCGCCCAGGATGGAACGGAACCCGGCCCGGACCAGGGAGTGGTCATCGACGACAAGCACTCTGATGCGCCCCATCACGATCCTTTAACACTGACGGGGATCCGGGCCCTCACGCTCCAGCCAGCACCGTTGACCGGCCCGGCCTCGCAGGTGCCGCCGAGAGCAGCGGCCCGCTCCTGCATGCCCCGCAGCCCGTGACCGCCTGACGGAAAGGTGGTCGCCCGCTTCTGGCCGTCATCGGTGACCTCGATGAGGACAGCGCAGTCGCCGACCTCGACCCGGACCCGCGCCTGGCGGGCCGTCGAGTGCCGCAGCACGTTCGTCAGTCCCTCCTGGACGATGCGGTATCCGGCGTGGCCGACGGTTGCGGGCAGGGCTACCGGAGCTCCGATCACCTCGAGGTCGACGGCGAGCCCGGCGTCCTCGACTCCGGTGACAAGGTCGGCGAGGCTAGCCAGGTCCTGGAAGGGGTGGAGCGGGGCCGGTCCGTCCTGCGAGGCGCGCAGCGCCTTCAGCGCGGTCCGCAACTCGGTGAGCGCCCCGGCGGAGGCGGACGCTATCTCATCCATCGCGGTGGGTGCGTCGCCGCTGGCCTCCTTGTGCTCCCGGTGCGCGGCGGCCGACGCTCGCACGTTGATGGCCACCAACGTGTGCCCGATGACGTCGTGGAGTTCGTGGGCCAGAGCGAGCCGCTGCTCGTCAAAGCGGTGCTGCGCCGCGGCCTCGCGGGCGCGGGCCGCTTCCTCGGCGAGCGCGCGCTCGAGCGCCTGGCGGGCGCGAAGTGCCTCGCCGGCGAGGAGGGCGCCCAGCACCAGCGAAGAGTAGGCGATGACGTCGATGAGGCCGCTTCTCTGGCCGGTGATGAGCACGGCGGCGGTGACTACCAGCGCCATCAGCGCCCCCACCACCAGCGACCGGGCCCGGGCTCCCTCCAGCCCCACCGTGAACACCAGCAGCATGGTGATGCCGACCGCGGCCCGATTCGGGTGAAACACGATGAGGCAGGCCATCAGCAGCGGTAGCTCGATGGCCAGGACACCGAGCGGGAAGCGTCTTCGGGCCGCCAGGGGCACGGCGGTAAGGAAGGCCAAGACTCCCATGACCGGTGTCAGTTCGGTGATCCTGCGCAGCAGAAGAGGATCGACGAGCAGCGCCACGAAGGCGGCCAGGGCGAGGACCAGGTCGATGTCCGGCGCGCGCAGCAATCCGCGCAGCCCAAGCCTGCCGCCGGCGGCCAGACGCATGGTAACTGCGCGGATGGCAGAAAAGATGTTTGTGCCACGCTGAGAGCGTACCCAGCCGGGAGCTGGCCGATCATGGTGGCCGGTGCGCCGCCGATCATCGTGCTCGGCCCCGCCGGCGCTTCCGGCGGTTCGGCAACCGCGGCGAATGGCTGAGGGCCGGGGCATATGAACCTCCATCAGGCGCCGCGACGGCGGAGGAGGAGGCGCCGGGCGGCCCCCTCGACCGTGACCACGAAGGCCACCAGGAGGAAGCCGCCCGCGGTCCACAGCAGATCCGCGGCTACGGAGTCGCCGGTGTCGGCGTCCATGAACGCCGACACGGTCCCGGCGGCCAGGCCAGCGATCGCCGTGGCTCCGAGGGACGCGATGAAGAGTGCCCGGCGAAGGCGTCCCTTCATGGTGCGACCCACCGCAGTGACGATCTCAACGGTCCCTCCACGTGATCCGCGCCTGCCGCGATCTCATGGTCAAGCCTAGAAATCGTCTCCGGGCCGGACATCGGCCGCCGGATGTCTCCTGGCTGAGCGGCCTGCTTCTGCAGAGGTAGTCCTTGCGGCGGGTGCCGTTTCGAGTCTGCCGCTCCTTCGGCGTCACTGGGCCCAGCAGCGCAAGCGGATGCCAGGCCGGGGCCAGCTCGGTCAGGCCCGAACATCCGTCGCGCGCGTTACCTCCGCGGAACCAGCCGGCGGCCATAGAAGGGTTCTGACGGCCGACGATACGCAGAACCCTCCGCCCCGATGCTGGCTGGGAGGTCCCCGACAGGCGGGGATCAGGCAGGAGATTGCGATGCGTTCGATCGCCCGCTGGTGTTTCAGACATCGCCTCGTAGTGGTCGGATTGTGGCTGCTGGTGCTCGCCGGCACCTTCCTAGGCCAGTCCGCCACCGGCAGTCACTACGCCACCGGCACCACACTGTCCGGTACGCCAAGTGCCGCCGCCGCCAGCCTTCTGCAGCGGGCGGTGCCAGGCCAATCCGGGGACACCGAACAGATCGTGTTCGAGACGAAGACAGGAACGGTGAACAACCCGGCCGTTCAGGCACAGATCCAGACCATGCTGGGCCGCGTGTCGCACCTGCGCTACGTCTCCAGCGTGACCTCGCCCTACAGTCCAGCCGGCGCAAAGCAGATCAGCGCGAGCAGGACCGTCGCCTTTGCCCAGGTCAACTTCACCAGGGACGCCAACAACATCCCGGCTGCCGAGGCGACCCAGCTGGTGAATCTGGCCCGGGCCCCGAACTCGCACACCCTGCAGGTCGACGTCGTCGGCTCCATCGCCGCGTCGACCAATCCGACCTCGTCGCCGGGCACCCTCATCGGCGTTATCGCCGCTCTCGTCATCCTGCTCATCTTCTTCGGCGCCGTCCTCCCCGCATTGCTCCCGCTGCTGAGCGCGGCCATCGCTCTCATTTCGGGACTGTCGGTGGTCGGGATGCTGTCCAACTCCGTCAACATGGCCTCCTTCACCTCCCAGCTGTGCATTCTCATCGGGCTCGGTGTCGGGATCGACTACTCGCTGTTTATCCTCACCCGCACGCGCACCGGGCTGCGCCGCGGCCTCAGCGTCGAAGAGGCGGTCACCACGGCGGCAGGCACCGCCGGCCGGGCCGTGCTGTTCGCCGGCATGACCGTGTGCATCGCCCTGCTCGGCATCCTCACGGTGGGGGTCGGCACGCTTTCGGGCGCGGCCATCGCCGCCTCGATCGCCGTCGCGTTCCCGGTGATGGGGGCGTTGACGCTGCTGCCGGCGCTGATGGGCCTGCTCGGCGAGCGCCTTCTCACGCGCCGCCAGCGCGCCGCCCTCGCGCGGGGTGAGACCAGCTTCAGTGAGGGGTCGCGAGGCTGGACCGGCTGGGCGTCGCTCGTGCAGCGGAACCGGATCGTCTTCGGCATCGGCACCCTCGGGGTCATGCTGGCGCTCGGCGCACCCTTCCTGTCGATGCGGCAAGGGACCGCCGACTACAGCGTCGACCCCACGAGTACCACGACGACCACGTACCGGGCCTATGAGATGCTCGTCCACGGGTTCGGGCCCGGCTTCAGCGGCCCGCTGCAGCTCGTGGCGCCGCTGGGCAGCCCGGCTGACAAAGCCACCTTCGGCACCGTGGTCGCGGCCGCCAGCCACACCCCCGGTGTGGTCACGACCGTCGGCCCGGTTTATTTCCCGGCGGGCCCGGGCCACCCGGCCGTCGGCCTCGCCGAGGTGTACCCCACCGGCAGCCCCCAGGCGCAGTCCACTACGAACCTGATCACTGATCTGCGCAACAACGTCATACCGGGCACACTGCACGGACAGCATCTTCAGGTGCTGGTGGGCGGCCAGACAGCCCTGGGCATCGACCTGGCCAATCAGCTGTCGTCCAAGCTGCCGCTCTTCGTCGGCATGGTGGTCGCCCTGTCGTTCATCCTGCTCATGGTGGTGTTCCGCAGCCTGGCTATTCCGCTGACCGCCGCGATCATGAACCTGCTCTCCGCCGCAGCGGCGTTCGGGGTGATAACGGCGGTCTTCCAGTGGGGCTGGCTCAAGAGCCTGGTCGGGGTGACCAACACCGGGCCGGTCAGCCCGTTCATCCCGATCCTCATGTTCGCCGTCCTGTTCGGCCTGACCACGGACTACCAGGTGTTCCTGGTCAGCAGAATTCAGGAGGAATGGCTCAAGCGGCGCGACAATTCCGCTGCGGTACGCGTCGGCCAGGCGATCACCGGCCGCATCATCAGCGCGGCGGCCGCCATTATGACCGTGGTTTTCTTCGCCTTTACCTTCACCACGGACCGCACCATCAAGATGATCGGGCTGGGCATGGCGGCCGCCGTCGTCACCGACGCCCTCGTCGTCCGCACGGTGCTCGTTCCGGCAGTGATGCACACGCTGGGCAAAACGAACTGGCGTATCCCGTCCGTCCTTGACCGCATACTGCCCCACCTCGACCTGGAGGACAGCAGCGAGACGGCGGGCGGAGCCAGCGAAGGCGCCCCCGAAGACACCGGCGAGCTCAGGCCGGCCGCCAAGGCCTAATCCCCGCCCGTCCCGGCGCTGCGCCATCTGCGACCACAGATGGCGCAGCGCCACCGTCGGCCGGCTGCGGACTCCGGGCAGGGTCATATCTGGCCGGAGCAGAAGCCGTGCCGGGCCAGGGGGCCGGCGAGTTCACGCTCCTCGTATGCGAAGTGGAATAGGAGCGTGCCGGTGAGCAGGCCGATGGACTCACCCGGTAGGAATATGCAGGCCGAGCAGCGGGACATGCTGCTGGCCGGCGTGCAGGTCCCGGTCCTCGAAGCTGCCCGCGGTGACCGGCCGGGGGAAGGAGATCTTCACGGCCAGGAGGTCTGGGAGTTCGAAGTACTTCACCGTCGCCGGGTCGACGCGGTAGAGGTGGCCGATCGCCTGTTGTGACAGGACGGTGGAATTGGTGACGAGCCGGTAGCCGGATTCGTTTGTGAAGAAGACGTCCAGGGTGATCCAGAACGGCCCCGCGTTCTTGGCGCGAACCTGGCTGGCCAGCTCACCGAGAGTAAGCGTGCGGTCAGGCACTTTTGACCTCGCTGAGGACGACCCGGAACAGGTCGGTTCCGTGTTCCAGTTCCAGGACATGGTTCAGGACGAACTCATACGACGGTCCCCGCTCGATCTCGGCTGGCGAGGTGGCGAACGCGAAGCTGGGCAGGTGGTCCATGCCGGGCAGCGGCAGGTGAAGCAGCAGGGGATTGGCCGTCTTGGCGATCGCGGTCGCCGTCTGCTGGCTGGGGGCACGCACCTTGAACAGCAGGCCTATCTCCCGGGGTGGCCCGGCGCTGGTCTCGAGCGGCCCCAGCACCGCATTGGCTCCGTAGCAGTGGAGGGCAAGGTCATAGTGCCGGGCGTCCAGTTCCAGGGTGGAACGGATCCGGTCCTCCAGGACGCGGCGCAGGTAGCCAAGCCAGACGTCGAGGTTGGCGAGGATGTGCGGGTCGCGGATCCCGACGAGCGAGATCGTCTCGTGCCCGGCCAGCCGTGCTCCTTCCAGCTTCGCGGTGGGCCTGGGGGAGGGCTCGAACCGGGAGCCTTCGACGCGGACGGTCCGCTCGTCGAGCGCGGTGTAGGTGGCTACGGAGGTGTCGAGCGTGCCGGTCGGCTCGAGCAGGCGGAACGGGTCGGCGTTCTCGTAGAGCATGTGGGCGGCGACGGAAACCGGGGTGCAGGCGGCATCGGGGCAGAGCGGGGCGACGGTGAAACCGCCGCTGTCGATGCGGACGAAGACGCCGCCTGCGGTCGGGTTGGTCGTGCACTGGCCGCCGCATTCCACGGTTTTGGCCGCGTGCCAGGCGGGACCGGGGGGCAGGCCATGCATGAGGGCCACGGCAGCGACCATCGACGTGTCGGTGGCCCGGCCGGCCAGCACGACCTCCGCGCCCGCCTCGAGCGCGGCCAGGATCGGGGCGTGGCCCATCAGGGCGACGATATGGGAGCAGGACCGGACGGTGTCCGGGTCGAGACGTCCGAGCGGGGGCAGGCCCCGGACCCGGCCTTCGTCGATGGCGGCGATCACCGTCGCGGCGTCAAGCTCGCTGTAGATACGGGCCATCCGGAATGACAGGCCTTCCTCCTCCGCGATGCGGACGGCGATGCCGGCCACCCAGTCGACGCCGGCGTCGGTGCCGGACGTCCCGCAGCTGCCGACGATGAGGGGGATCCGGTTCTCCCGTGCCGCGGTGAGCAGTATCCGGAGGTCTTGCTCCACGGCCGAGGCGGTCGTCTTGGGGACGCCGGCGCCCAGATAGTAGGGCCCGGAGTCGGTCGAGCCGCCGTCGATGGCGATCGCGGTCGCTCCCATGGCGATGCCCCGTTTGATCGACTCGGCGGTGAAGCCTGCGCCGAGCATTCCGGCGGGAAAGATGATGCCGACGCCTGGTTCGGAGGTGGGCTGGCTGGACATGGCCGTAGCTCCCTTTGGGTGTGCGGACGTAGCTAACGGTGCCGTGGTGCTGCCGGTGTGCGGCCGGGCTGCCGTCACGCCGGGAGGATCCGGCATGCGGAGGGGGGTATCCGCACCGTGACCGCCGGGCCGGCGAAGGACTGGGCGCTGGTGACCGTCAGGGGCAGGCCGCCGACGTCGAGCTCGTAGAGGTAGTGGTCGCCGAGGAACGAGACGGTGCGTACCTCGGCCGGGTAGGTGTTCTCCCCGGCAGCGGGCTGGTGGCCGGTGAGCTCGACCGCTTCGGGCCGCACGGCCAGCTGGACCTCATCCCCGGCCGCCAGGTCGTCGCCCGGGACGGTGATCGGCTGGCCATTCGCGGCCAGGACAAGCTCGGTGCTGCCGGAGGAGGCGGCCGTGACGGCGCGGGCGGCCAGGATGTTGCAGTGGCCGAGGAACTCGGCGACGAACCGGGTGGCTGGGCGATGGTAGATGTCTTCAGGGGTGCCGGCCTGGAGGACCGATCCGGCGTTCATGACCACGATCCGGTCGCTGAGGCTGAGCGCTTCGTCCTGGTCGTGGGTGACAAACAGCGTCGTCAGCCCCAGCTCGGTCTGCAGATGCTTCAGCCAGGTCCGTGCCCGCTCCCGGAGCTTGGCGTCCAGGTTGGAGAAAGGCTCGTCGAGCAGGAGCACCGTCGGTGAGTACACCAGCGCCCTGGCCAGTGCCACCCGCTGCTGCTGGCCGCCGGACAGTTCATGTGGATACCGCCCGGCGTAGCCGGCCATCTCGACCAGTTCCAGGGCCTCGAGGACACGGCGGCGCAGGGCGTCCTTTTTCATCCTCCGGATCTTGAGCGGGAACGCCACGTTGCCGAACACTGTCAGGTGCGGCCAGATGGCGTACGACTGGAAGACCAGCCCGAGATTCCGGTCCTCGGCCGCCAGATAGACCTTCCTGGCCTGGTCGTAGAAGATCCGGCCCCCGCACGAGATCATGCCCTCATCGGGACGCTGGAAGCCGGCGATCGACATGAGCGTGGTGGTCTTACCGCAACCGCTCGGCCCGAGGAGGGTCAGGAACTCTTTGTCGTGCACACTGAAGCTGACGTCGTTCAGCGCGCGTTCCTGGCCGAAAGTTTTGCTCAGGCCCTCGACGGTGATTTCAGGCATTTCGATTTCCTCTGATTGTGCTCCCAAATAGCCGCCCGCCGATGGCAATTGCGGCAATCGTTATTGCGACCTGCACCATGGCCAGCGCCGCGACCGGTCCGGTCGTGCCCTGCTGCGCGGCGTCCAGCATTGCGACGCCCATGATCTCGTGGCCGGGGGTGACGAGAAACAGGGCTGGGTCGTAGTCGTTCAGGATCGAGATGAACAGCAGAATGAACGACACGAACAGCGCCGGTCGCAGGATCGGGAAGGTGATCCGGGTGATCGACGTCCACCAGCTCGCGCCGGTGGAGCGTGCGGCATTGTCCAGCGATTGGCTGACCGTCGTGAACGCAGCAGACATCACGAAATAGGCAAGCGTGAGCGAGCGGACGCTGAGGGCGATCATGATCCCCCAGATGCTGTTCCGGAGCGCGCTCCCCGGAGGGTTGACGAGCACGAACGTCCAGAAGAATCCGATCCCGATAATGATCCCTGGGATCGCTCTCGGGAAAAGCAGCACGAACGGCAGGGAGCGGCGCAACCTGAATCGGGAGCGGTGCGCGACGGCCGTGGCCAGCGCAACAACTGCGGCGGTGACGACCGCGCCGACGAGGGCGATCTCGACGGAATTCACGATCGAGTGGGCGAACGTGCCGTGCCCGATCGTCCGCCAGTTGCCGAGCGTGAACAGATGCCAGGGAGCTATCAGCGGAGTCAGCTGAGAGACGACCGAGGACAGCGCGAGCGCCGCGATCGGCGCGAACGTCGTCGCCGTGAGATACAGTCCGAGGAGCACGCCGAGCGCCACTCTCAGGGACTTCCCCAGCTGCATTCCGCCGGCCGCGCCGCTCCGCCCGCCCCGCCCGCCGATCGACACGAAGCGTGCCTGGTCCCCGAGCAGCTTGCTGCGCATCAGCAGCAGCAGGCACGCGCACGCGAGCAGCACCGTCGCCCCGGCACTGACGACGGGCGGGTCCGGGGTGATCGCGCTTGACCAGGTGTTGTAGAGATAGCTGGCGATGAGGTCGTGGCCCTGGGGGGAACCGAGCACCAGGGGAATTCCCAGTGATTCGATGGAGAGCATGAAGACCAGCAGCCCCGAGTTGAGCAGCGCGGGGCGCAGCATCGGCAGGGTGATCCGGCCCAGCACCCGCAGCGGCGACGCGCCGACGCTCCGGGCGGAGTTCTCCAGTGAGGTGTCGATGCCGGAGAGCGCGGCCTGGCAGACGAGAAAGACGACCGGCACGGCAGTCGCGGTGCCCAGCACGGCCATGCCGGGGACGGTGGTCAGGTTGACCGGTATGTGCAGGGTCCGGTTGAGGAAGTCGTGCGCGTACCCGCCGGGACCGTAGAGGGTGTTCCAGCCGAGGATGAGGCCGAGCGGGGGCAGCAGGATCGGCGTGATGAACAGGCGCGAGTACACCCGCCCGCCGGGCACATCGGTACGGCTGCACAAGATGGCGAAGCCGGCGCCCAGCACGAGCGAGCATCCGGTGGTGATGGCGGCGAACTCCAGCGTGTTCAGGGCGGCCGTCCGGAACGCAGGATCCGCGAACAGCTGCTGGTAAGCCGCCAGCGTGAAGACGCGGCCGACCGCGTAGATCGGCTTGCTCTGCACCGACGCGTACACGAGCGGCAGGACCGGTGCCAGGACACAGACCAGGACGAGCGCCCAGATGGCCGCCTGGAGCCCCGTCTCGGGGATGAAGCGGCGCGCGCGGGCGCCTGCAGCCGGCGCGTAGCCCGCCGGCCTCACCATCGTGACGGTGTCAGGACCGGGCTGGGCCTGGTCGCTCACTGGTGGAACGCCTGGCGGAAGCGAGCGGTGAACGATGCCTGGCCGCTTGCCACCTGCGGGCTGAACGGGGTCAGGTAGGTGTGCTGTGCGCCGCCGACCGCCGCGTACAGGGCCTTGAGGGTGTTAGGGCAGCCGTTGTCCGGCGTGAACGTATTGCTGCTCGCCTCGAAACCGGCGTCGCACAATGCCTGCTGGCCCTGGTTGCTGAACACGAAGTCCATGAACAGCTTCGCCGAGTCCGGGCTGGACGCGCCGGCCGTGATCCCGATACCTCTGGGGATCAGGGGAGTGAAGTCCCTGGTGTACTCCCATCCCAGCAGCTTGCGGTCAGCGGGAACGGTTTCGATCGGCCCGCGCGCGAGTCCTGACTCAAATACCGCCACCGTGTAACCGCCCTGGGCGACGTCCTGGGCCAGCACGTCCCCGCTCCCTGGCGTCTGTGCCGTCTGGCCGAGCTTGTCCAGCGCCGCCCAGCCTTTCTGATGCGCGTACGCGTAGAACGCCGAGTAGCCGAAGCTGTTGTTGATCGGGTACGTCGCGACCTTGTACTTTCCGCTGATCCCGGCCTGGGCGACCTGGGCGACCGTTGCCGGCGGCGCCTGTCCCTTCAGCTGGATCTTGTTATAGATCGTGATCGCCGGATCTGGCGAGAAGACGTAGAGGCCGTTCCCTTGCGAGGTGAAGCTCGGGTAGTTCGAGATACCCGCGGGGGTGAATGGCTGCAGGTACCCGTGGGCGGCTGCGCCCACCCACAGGTTCGGAGCGCTGGCAACCAGGATGTCCGCGGTGCGGGCGCCGGTGGCGTGCTCCGCGGCGTACTTCGAGAAAATAACCGAATCCTGATCATCGCTCACGCTGACATGGATCCACGGGTATTTCGCCTCGAACGCGCTGGTGACATGCTGCATCTGGGTAAGCAGGGCATTGCTGTAGATCACCAGCCCCTTTTCGTGCTTGGAGCCCGACATCAGCGCTGCCTGACTGAGCGGCGCCCCAGAGGCCGGAGAAGAACCCGCGGATACCGGGGAACCGGAGCTCAGCGAGCCCGAGCTACTGCAAGCGGCCGCGGTGACGAGCAGCGGGGCGGCAACCGCCACGGACGCGGCAAGGCGTGGCCAGCGAAGTCTCAGCATCGAGTTTCCCTAACGTAGATGGCGGATGGTAGATCTGCTATAGCACCTGGTTCAGTACGTGGTATCGGGCGGTCTTCATCGGGAAGGCCTTAAGAAGCCGGCTCGGAGTTGCGTGACGCGATCGCCAGGAACGCGTCCGCGCGAGAAGAGCTATGCCGCCGCATCGCCTCCTCGGCCGCGTCTCCGTCCCGGGCCTGGATGGCAGCCGCCACTTCGCGATGCTGTTCGAGGCTGCGGTGGAGGCTGGCGAGGTCGGGATGCGAATCGACCGACCACCTGAGCCGGAACGCCCAGTCGAAAGCGGTCGCGGTGGAGATCATGTCCAGCAGCGTCTGATTGTGAGCCGCCTCGTCGATCAGCTGATGGAATCCGCGCGTGACGGTCAAGATTTCGCGGACTCGCGACTCAGTCCAGATGGCCCCGTCGGCCAGTGCCTCCGCCCGGTCGCACGCCTCGATGATCCGCTTGACCTCCTGATCGGTGGCGCGCTCGGCCGCAAGACGGGCCGCGACGCCCCGGAGGGCGACCTCGATCAGGGTGAGCTCGTACAGCTTCGCCACCGACGGCTCCGCCACCCGGATCGCGCGCACGGCGTCCCGTTCGATGAGCCGCTCGTGCTCCAGCCGCTGAAGCGCCTCCCGCACCGGGGTCGGGCTCACTCCCAGATACTGGGCCAGGGCACGTTCTGTCACCCGCTCCCCCGGCTTGAGCTGGCCGGTCGTGATTTCCTCGCGCAACGCCCGGTAGGCCTGGTCGGACAGCGTGGGCCCAGTGGTCAGCTTCCGCCCGCCGTCGGCCTGCTCTGTCACGTTCCTCTATCTCCCTGATCTGCTATAGCAGATCACATTAACAATCGTTAAACAAGCTGTCAATGCGCCCCTGGGGCACGGCGCCCGGCCGCGGTCGAGGCCCTCTGCCATCCCTGCTGGCGCTGGCGGTGCGGGAGTGATGGGCGGGCGCGCCGCTGGCGGGACCCCTCGCCCGGGACCCGCCATAAGCGCGGACTATAGGCCCTCGTTGATGAGCCGGCCGGCCATCTCGAACTTGTGTGGCTTGTACCGCTTCAGGTAGAAGGCCGCGCCGATGCCGCCGAGCACCACGACGAAGTCGATCGGCCCGAGCCAGTAGGCGTAACTGTAACTGGACGCACCCAGGAACCCGATGTTGGTGAAGAGCAGGTAGACCACGTAGCCCTGGGAGAGGAAGGCGAGCGTCGGCGCCAGCCGGGTCTTCCACCAGTGCACCTCGTCCCGGTGGTAACGCTCGTAATAGACCAGGATGGCGAGCGAGACCAGCGCCTGCACGGACAGGATGATGATCACGCCCATCACCGCCATCAGGCCGTAGACCTGGACGTAGGCCTGAGATGTGGGGTCGTTGGTGCCGGTGAAGATGGCGAACAGGGCGATGATGAACGCGGCGATGACCGACTGGGTGATCGACGCGATATTCGGGCTCTTCCACTTCGGGTGGGTGCGGCCGAGCGCTGACGGCAGCAGCCCCTCGCGTCCGAGCGAGTAGAAGTAACGCGCGGTCGTGTTGTGGAACGCCATCCCGCAGGCGAACGAGCCGGTGATGATCAGGTAGCTCATGACAGACGACACCCACGGGGCAGCGAGTGTCTTGGCGGGTGCGAGATAGAAGTTGGCCGGGTTGCCCTGCGCCTGGGCGATCGCGGCGTGGATGGTGCTGTAGCCGTTCAGCGGCGCCCAGGACGTGATCGTGTAGAAGATGCCAAGGCCGATCACGGAGATGTACAGGGCCCGCGGCACGATCCGCTTGGGGTCGCGCGATTCCTCGCCGTAGTTCGGGGCCATCTCGAAGCCGACCCAGGACCAGAACGCGAAGAACATCCCGATGCCGACCGCTCCGGCCGCGAGCTTGCCGGAGGCCGGGAAGCTCCGGAACGCGTTGAGGGGATTGATGGCGCCCCAGTTGACGTGACCGTGGGCGAACATGAACACGTCGAAGATCGTCAGGATCAGGATCTCGCTGATCAGGCCGATCGCGAGCACGGTGGAGGAGATACGCACGTCGAAGTAGGTCAGCAAGGAGATGAGCACGACCATCCCGAGGGCCAGCCACGGCCAGCTGACGTTCACCCCGAACGCGTTGAGCTTGAGGCCCAGGAAGTAGGCGAACCCGCCGCAGAGGGAGGCCTCGAAAACCGAGTACGCCACCACCATGCCGAAGCCGGTGCCTATGCCGAGTTCCCGGCCGAGCCCGTGGCTGATGTAGGAGTAGAAGCCGCCCGCCGTGGTCTTCTTCCTGGCCATTGCCACATAGCCGACCGAAAAGACAACCAGGACGATGGTGGCGACTCCGAACGCCGCAGGTGTGCCCAGGCCCTGCCCGAAGCCGACCGCGATCGGCGTGTTGAAGAGCATCGCGGAGATCGGCGCGGAGCCGGTCACGGTCAGGAACAGCACGCCGCCCAGCCCGACCGCGCCCCTGCGGAGCTTCGCGATCTCTTCTCGCTCGGAGACGTCGTAGTCGTCCGCCGCGGTGGTAGCAGCGGCGGGCGTGGCCGTGCCGGGGGGTTCCGACGGTGTCATGCGTGTCCTCCGTGGAGCGCCGGAGCCAGGATCCTGAGCGCGCCTGTGCATGTAATGAGGTGATGCCGTCGGCATGTCTGCTGGGGCGGGACCCAGATCGGGCCGGTGGTGCCGGCGGCATACCGGAGGAGCGGAGCTTGAGGCACAAATCCAGCCACTCCAGGTCCTGCTCGTTGTAGACGCGGTGGCCGCCGGCCACGCGCGCCACGGGGCTGGCGAGCAGGCCCTCGCGTTCGTAGAAGCGCAGCGCGTGCACGATGAGCCCGGTGCGATCGGCGGCCTGCCCGATGCTCAGGCCCGGCCCGGTTTGCAGGTAGTGCTGGCTCCGGCATGGGTTCAGGCTACGGGCTTGGCCTAGAGCCCGCTCTAGGACCTAGCTGCGGCGAACGCGGCCAAGTTCGAGCAAGTGATCATATGATCGGCCTGGCCGGTCGCATCTACATGAGCGGGCGCACCGAGGACGTGCTGGCGGCCCAGCAGGCCATCGCCACCGTGCTCGGCTCCGTCCAGGGCCGTGAGCAGTAGCGAGGTTCGCATGTCGGCACATGACCTGTCCGTCGGCGGTGACGTGCTTACCCGGGTGGCCCGGTGCGCGCAGGGCGCCCTCGGCGGCTACGGCTGTCACCCCGGGGCGGGCGTCACCCTGCTCAACGTCTCCGAGAACGCCACCTTCCTGGTGGAGGATCCAGACGAGGGGCCGTCCGTGCTGCGGGTACACCGGCTCGGTTACCACACCGAGCAGGAGATCGCCTCTGAGCTGGCCTGGATGGACGCGCTGCGGGCGGAGGCGGGGGTGCGCACGCCGCAGGTGCTGGCCGCCAAGGACGGCAGCCTCGTCGTCACCGCGACCGACCCGGTCAGCGGTGACCAGCGGTACTGCGTGCGGTTCGAGTACCTGCCCGGCAGCGAGCCGGTCGCCGGCGCTATTGAGCACTTCGCGGAACTGGGGGAGATCACCGCACGGATGCACCGGCACGCCCGCGAGTGGGCGCCACCGTCCTGGTTCACCCGATTCCACTGGGACTACGACGCCGCATTCGGGACCGTGGCCCGCTGGGGCCGGTGGCAGGACGGCATCGGAGTGGGCCCGGCCGAGCGGGAGATCTTCGGCCGGCTGGACGAGCGCCTGCGGCGACGGCTGGCCGCGTTCGGCAACGGGCCAGAGCGCTACGGGCTCATCCATGCCGACACCCGACTGGCCAACCTGCTCGTGGACGACGGCGCGGTGAGCGTCATCGACTTCGATGATTGCGGGTTCAGCTGGTACCTCTATGACCTCGGCACATCCGTGAGTTTCTTCGAGCACGAGCCGCAGGTGCCCGCGCTGGTGGACAGCTGGCTGTCCGGCTACCGCCGGGTGCTGCCGCTGTCGGCCGAGGACGAGGCCGAGATCTGGACGTTCATCCTCTACCGCCGCCTGCTGCTGGTCGCCTGGATCGGCTCGCATCAGGCCGCGGATATCGCGCAGGAACTCGGCAGCGGCTACACGCGGGACAGCTGTGACCTGGCCGAGAAATATCTCAGCCAGTACGGCTGACAGGCCTGAAAGGGAGCAGCAGATGTTCACACCTATCGCCGGGCG
Organism: Streptosporangiaceae bacterium; assembly: GCA_035640715.1. Taxonomy (GTDB): domain Bacteria; phylum Actinomycetota; class Actinomycetes; order Streptosporangiales; family Streptosporangiaceae; genus DASQVO01. The sequence continues at coordinate 8,460 of DASQVO010000437.1, read as the reverse complement.
CAGCGTCGTGGTCACCGGCGCCACCCGCGGCATCGGCAAGGGCATCGCCCGGGTGTTCGCGGGCAGCGGGGCCCGGGTACTCATCGTGGGCAGGGACGAGGCAGCGGCCAAGGGCACGGTGGCGGAGCTGTCCGGGACGGGCGGCGAAGTGTCCTACGTGCTGGCCGATGTCAGCCGCCGGGCGGACTGCCAGCGGATCGCGGCGACGGCTCAGGAGCGGCACGGCGGCATTGACGTTCTGTGCGCGAACGCGGGTATCTTCCCGGAACGCCGCCTCGTGGACATGACGGACGAGGATATGGAGCAGGTGCTCGGCACCAATGTGAAGGGCTGCATGATGACCGTGCAGGCCTGCGTGCCGGCCCTGGCTGCCTCCGGGCATGGCAGGGTGATCCTGACCTCCTCCATCACCGGCCCGATCACCGGGTTCCCGGGCTGGTCGCATTATGGGGCCAGCAAGGCGGCTCAGCTCGGTTTCATGCGCACGGCCGCCATAGAGCTGGCGCCCAGTGGAATTACGGTGAACGCGGTACTCCCGGGCAATGTGATCACCGAAGGGCTGGCAGACCTGGGTGAGGACTACCTCGCGCAGATGACGGCATCGGTGCCGCTGCGGCGGCTGGGGACGGTCGGGGAGATCGGGCACGCGGCGCTTTTCCTGGCCAGCGACGAAGCCGGCTACATCACCGGGCAGACCATCGTGGTGGACGGCGGCCAGACGCTACCCGAGTCACTGTCGGCCCTGGACGCCAGCTCATGACCGCAGCCAGCGGCTCCCGTGACAGCGAGCAGGCCGGCCACCGTGGCCTGCAGCGCACAGGTCTCCAGCACGGCAGATCTAACCACTCACCTCACGTTCGACGGCAGCAGATCGGGAGGCTGGCCCCAGGCGATCACAGGCCGACGGCACCTTTCCGCCGTACTCCGGCCGCACCCGTGGTTGACGTGGGCGAGCCGGTCCCGCTCCAGCGCCTCCACACCCTTTGTGACCTATCTCATCCAATCCAGTCCGCCCAGGCCGACGAACTTCACTCAGACAGGACCCTCAGCGACAGGTGACGTCGCTACTGCTCGAGAAAGTCAGGACCACAACGCGATCCGGTCAGGACTCCGAAGGAAAGGAAAGCAACGCTGTACCTCAACAAGAACATCTTCGTCCACAACTTCGCCAACGACCTGCCCGCCCGTGAAGCCGAAGTATTGTGGGCCTCCCAGCGCGGCGCCTCCACCGCCGCCTTCGACACCCCGTCCAAAGCGGCGGCGTGGAAGACGATCCCGTCCTGGTATTTCATCAGCACCGGCGACCAGATCATCACGCCCGCTTCGGAGCTCATGATGGCGCACCGTGCGCACTCGCACATCACGGTGTTTCATGGCGGATCACACCTGACGCTGATCTCCCACCCGAACGCGGTTACCGGCGATATCGCATCGGCGATCTGCTCACTGCACTGACACATTCTGCGACGGGCGCGGGTTGTCCCGGCGATCCCGCGGCCGCGCGCCAGGGGGAGATTCCCGGCACGGTGGACCTCGCGGCCTGGGCGGGGGCCCTGACCATGCTGGTCCAGGGGCTTCAGGTGGTGGTCAAGGCCGACCCCGGCCCGCGCCGCCTGCTGCGGAGCGTGGATGCTGTCCTGTCGTCGCTCGCCGGCCCGGAGGGTCTTCACTCACACGGCAATGATAATGAATGAGCAAGGTACACGGATCGGGCCTCGCGGGGCACGAACCGCCTTTCCGGGAGAATCGGGATGTCATCGGAACTGAGGTTCGCCGTGCTCGGGCCAGTGCGCGCATGGCGGGGGGATGTGGAGCTGGACGTTGGCGCACCGCAGCAGCAGGCTGTGCTGGCGATGCTGCTGCTGGCCGAGGGGCGGCAGGTCACGCTGGACGCGCTCATCAGCGGGCTGTGGGATGACGATCCGCCGCTCGCCGCCACGGGGACCGTCCGCACCTATGTGTCCAGGCTGCGCCGCCGCCTCGGCAGCGCCGGGCGCGACGGCGCCACCGGAGTGATCGAGTCGGCGGGCGCCGGGTACGTTCTGCCGGCGCATGCCGGGGCACTCGACCTGGATATCTTCACACGCCTGACAAAGGACGCGCAGCGGGAGAGGGCCAGCGGCCCCGCGGGCATGGCCAAGGCTGCCGCCCTGCTGCACGACGCTCTTGAGCTGGGGCAGGGAGTACCGCTGGCGGGCGTTCCCGGCCCCTACGCCGAGTCGCAGCGAGTGCGTATCACCGAGTTCCAGCTAGCGGCGACCGAGGAACGGCTCGCCCTGGACATCGAGCTGGGCGGGCACGTGGCGGCGGCCGCGGAACTAAGGTCGCTGCTAGCCAGCCACCCCATGCGGGAAAGGCTCAGCGAGCTGCTGATGCTCGGGCTGTACAGGTCAGGCCGCCAGGCCGATGCCCTCGCGGTTTTCGACCGCACGCGCCGGCTGCTCGGCGAGGAGCTCGGCATCGACCCTGGTCCTGGCTTGCGGGAAATGCACCAGCGGATTCTTGAGATGGACCAAAGCCTCATCGGTCCCGCTCAGCCGCCGCAGATCCCGGAGACGGTGCCGGACGCGCCACTGCCGGTCCCGCTCGTGGCACCGGCGCAGCTCCCCACGGACCTGTCCGCCTTCGCCGGCCGGCAGCGCGAACTCGCCCGGCTGGACTCGCTGCTCAATGACGGCGCTCAATCCTCCGGGGCCGTCGTGATCGCCGCGATCGACGGCATGGCGGGGATAGGGAAGACGGCCCTGGCGGTGCACTGGGCGCACCGGGCGGCTGACCGGTTCCCCGACGGCCAGCTCTATGTGAACCTGCGCGGGTTCGACCCCAGCGGCGCCGTGATGTCTCCGGGGGACGCACTCCGTGGCTTTCTGGAGACCCTCGGCGTGGCGCCACAGCGGATCCCCGGCGACTTCGGCGCGCAGGCGAGCTTGTACAGGAGCATGCTGAACGGCCGGCGGATTCTCGTGCTGGTCGACAACGCTCGCGACATCGAGCAGGTCCGGCCGCTGCTGCCGGGTTCGCCTGGATGCCTGGTCCTGATTACCAGCCGTAACCGGCTCCCTGGCCTTATCACCGCGCACGGCGCGCATGCCGTAAGCCTGGACACGCTTCCGGCGGACGAGGCGCGGCAGGTGATGGCGCTGCGGCTGGGCAGCGCCCGGCTCGCGGCGGAGCCGGACGCCTCGGATGAGATCATCGACCGCTGCGGCGGCCTGCCGCTCGCCATGGCCGTCGTCGCGGCACGCGCGACCGTTTACCAGGACCTTCCGCTGGCCGAGATCGCCAGCGAGCTGCGTGACGCGCGGACCCGGCTGGACGCTCTCAGCGCCGATGACGCCGCGGCCGACGTGCGTGCCGTGTTCTCGTGGTCATATCGACTGCTCAGTGTCCCTGCCCGTCGCCTGTTCCGGTTGCTTTCGGTGCATGGCGGCCCTGAGTTGTCGCGCAACGCGGCCGCTAGCCTGGCCGGACTGCCCAGGGCCGGGGTACAGCCGCTGCTCGCTGAGCTCGCCGGTGCCAGGCTGCTCACCGAGCACCGTCCGGGCCGGTTCACCTCTCACGACCTCACCCGTGTCTACGCCGCCGAACTCAGCGCCACGGAAGACACAGACGACGACCGGCGGGCCGGGCTGGGACGGCTGCTCGACTATTACCTGTACACGTCGTACAGGGCACACCTGCTGCTCTGGCCCAACTTCGCGGCACCGGACCCCGGCGCGGCGCAGCCGGAAGTGACGCCGGATGAACCATCCGGCTACCAGCAGGCGATGGGCTGGTTCGCTACCGAGCGCGAGGCGCTCCAGGCGGCGGTCCGCCATGCCGGGCAGTCCGGGTTCTGCGCCCACGCGTGGCAGCTAGCGCTGACCCTCCAGCAGTTTTATCAGCGGCAGGGCCACTGGTATGACTGGGCAACCACGATGCGCACAGCTCTGCGAGCCGCTCTCGACGCCGGCGACTTCCTCGGGCAGGCCTATTGCCGCCGCAGCCTGGCCGGAGCCTGCCACCTGCTCGGCCAGGACATCGAGGCAGTCGCCGAGCTCGAACGGGCCCGTGAGCTGTCCGGCGAAACGGGGGGTACAGCCGAGCAGGCGTGCCTGCATAGCATTTTCGGCGCCATCCTCAGGCACCAGGGTGCGTATGAGGAATCTGTCGCGCGCTACCAGCAGGCCTATGCCCTTTGTACGGTCGCCGGGCACCGGACGGGACAGGCCGATGCCCTGGAGGGCATCGGCAGCTGCTACGGGTCGCAGGGAAGGTACGGCGAAGCGACTGGACTGGTCCACGAAGCCATGGCGATCTACCGTGAGCTTGGTAACCCGAACGGCGAAGGCGACTGCTGGGTCCGGCTGGGTGAATTCCATTACCTGCTCGGCGAGCACGAGCAGGCAGCCAGCTGCTACCGGCGCGCCGTCGCGCTCTGGCGGAGGCTGGGCAACCGGGCCGACGAAGCAGCGACGCTCGTCTCTCTCGGGGACAGCGCGCTGGCCGCCGGGAAGCCAGCTCAGGCCCGTGAGGCATGGGAGAGCGCCGTGACGATCCTGACCGAGCTGGGACTCCCGGCGGCCAGTTCCGTGTGCCGGAAGCTGGCGTCCTGGCCGAGCGGTGGGAGCGGCACGCTCCCGTCCTCGCTAAGGGACGTCTCGTAATCCGGTGATCGTGTGGCCGGACCGACCGGGTGCTGCTGGTGACGGCCTACTGGCGCATCAACCTCACGATGCGTCAGATCGGGCCGCTGTTCGGTGTCTCGCACTCCGCCGCGCACCGCGTCATCGACACCCTCGGACCGTTGCTCGCGCTCGCACCGCTGCGACGCCGCCGCCTCGACCAGGTCACGATCTTCTCCGGGTCGTTGACCAGCTGGAAAGTCCCGTCGGCGACGGCTCGCCGGGTGTCACCGGCTGGTCCCTGGTCATACTCCGGCATGACCGGTGCGGTGGCGAGCGCGCCACCGAACCTGGTTGGTGTCGCACCGGACTCGACGATGGTCAGGCCGATGCCGAACGGCTCGATCTCGCCGGACCTGGCCGGCGTCGGTGACGTCGAGCCACGCTACCCACAGACGGTTAGCAGTCCCGCGTTGATTTGGTGGTGATGAGATGTTGACGCACGGCTGCTTTCCTCTTATGCGGCGTCGAATTGTCATTCGTTTCTTAGCCTCGATCCAGTGTGCCACGACCTCACTCTCTGCGCTCGTGGCACACTGGATCGAAGCTTAGTAGTAGGTACCCTGTCGGTAATCCCAAGACGGGAACGTGACCGCCAGATTCTCCATGATTCGGTCGCAGTCGAGCCCGCGCCGGATCAGTGCTGGACACGGGAGCACCGATCGTTGACCACGCTGCTCAGGGATAAGCTTCCCCGATTCGTCCACCATGGAGATCATGACACCCTGTTCATGCCGGCTGTCAGCGGTCTTGCCGGGCTGCATTGACGCGACATAGTCATCGGCGGCGATAATAAGATCCGCTTCCGCCTCGATCCGCTGGCCAATGCCTTCGACGCGGCCCTTGTTGCCGACCCCGGACGGGTTCGCCGAGCTGGCGAAGGTGAGTGTCCGGTTCTGCCACATCATCTCAGCCAGTTGTTCGGCGGGCCGGCCGAACTTGATGACGAAGCAGCTCGTTCCCCGGCCATCCATCGCCAGCGCCTTTGCTGTAGTGTCAGGGATTAGCTGCAAGGCCTCTTCGCGCCAGGGAAGAATGCAGCCGAGAAGGATGTCGTTGTCCCAGTGCATCTGGTAGAAGGCCAGGATCTCGTCGTTGAGTTCTGCCAGTTCCCTGAGCTGCTCCATGCTGGTACATAGAACGACACCGGGCTTGTTCCGGTTGCGTTGCTTGGCATTGAACTTGCGCTCGAGGCCTGGGCCGTCGGTCGTCATGAGAATGTACCCGACCTTGGTCGCACAGACGACTAGCCCCCCGGGAGCTGCCAGGATGCTGGCCGCCTGCGCCGGAACAGCGCCATCCCATTGAATAGGTGTGCTCACTGCGGTCATTATCTGGTTTCCTCGCCTTTCTATTTCGATGGGTCCAATATAGTGCCCGCCATGCATCGCCAGCTTCGTCTGCTGTCCTGCTTACGTGGTCTGGTCGAGGCGACGGTGCCGCCGGGCGGCGGTCCCGCGCCGGACGCCGTTCCTCATCACCAATCACCGAGTCGACTCATAGTCGCGGCGCAGCCTAAAGAGCGAGGAAGCTATCGCTGAGTGGCCTTGATGAGGTCGGCTGCTTTCTCGGCGATCATGATTGTCGGGGCGTTGGTGTTTCCCCGGATCACGGTGGGCATGACCGAGGCGTCCACCACGCGCAGGCCTTCCAGGCCAAGCACCTTCAGGTCGCTGTCCACCACGGAGCCGATGGCGCAGGTCGAGGTGGGGTGGTACTGGGTCTGGGCGGTCCTGCGGGCGTGCGCGAGCAGGTCGGCGTCGCTGCCGGAGGCCGGGACGTCAAAAGGCCCGGTGATGACCTTGCGCATCGCGGGCTGATCGGCGATCTCCAGGGCCGCCCGCAGGCCCGCGACCATGCTGCGCCGGTCCTCCCCGGCCTGGAGGTAGTTGTGAAAGATGCGCGGTGCGGCGTCGGGCGCCGGAGAGCGCAGGCTGACCTGGCCCCGGCTTTGCGGGCTGACCGTGCTCACCGCGATGACCGTCCCGTGCACCCGGGGTGCGCCCAGGCCCTCGCCGAAGAACAGGACGGGGCCGCTGTGGAACTGGATGTCCGGGCCGCCAAGACCGGAGCGGGTCCGGGTGAAACCGCCACCCTCGTCGATGTTGCAGGTCAGCGGGCCGGCGCCGGCTTCCTGCAGCAGGGTGAGGTTGGCCGGGCTCATCGCGGTGATCAGCGATTCCTCGTCGGTGAGGTAGTTCACCGGGCACAGCAGGTGATCCTGCAGCCCTTCTCCGACGGGAAGATCGGCAATGACAGGGATGCCCACGGAGCCCAGGCCGGCGGCCGGGCCGACCCCCGACAGCAGCAGCAGGTGCGGCGATCCGTAGGACCCGGCCGACACGATCACCTCGCGGTCCGCGTGAATCACCTGCGTCTCCTGGCCCGGGTCCCCTGAGCTGATCTGGACGCCGATGGCGCGCTCACCGCTGAAGACCACGCGGTGCGCCAGCGCGCCGGTGATCACCGTGAGGTTCTTACGGTCCAGCGCCGGCCGCAGGAAGGCATCGGCGGTGCTCCACCGCATCCCGTTGTACTGGGTCAGCTGGTGGCGGCCGACCCCGGTCTGGACGGCGCCGTTGAAGTCGGCGTTGTGCACGTGACCGGCCTGCACCGCCGCCTCGATGAACGCGTCGACCACCGGGCTGTTGGCCCGCGAGTCCGACACGTGCAGCGGGCCGCCCGCGCCGTGGTAGTCATCGGCGCCGCGTTCGTTGTCCTCCGAGCGGATGAAGTACGGCAGGACATCCCAGTAACCCCATCCCTGGGCGCCGCCCGCCGCCCACCCGTCGTAGTCGGCCGCATTCCCCCGCATGTAGACCATGCAGTTCATCGAACTCGAACCGCCCAGCATCTTGCCCCGGGGCAGGTAGGCGCGGCGGCCGCCCAGTCCCGGCTCCGGGTCGCTGTCGAAATCCCAGTCCCACCGGGTCTTGAACAAGGCCGGGAAAGCAGCCGGAACGTGGATCTCCGTGGCCGTATCCGGCGGTCCCGCCTCGACCAGCGCCACGGAAACGCCCGGGTCTTCACTCAGCCGGGCGGCCACAACACATCCCGCACTGCCCGCACCCACCACTACATAGTCGTACACGCCGATTCCTTTCTTCCGGTTTGCCATCAACGCCGCCCACGAACGCGTCCATACTGGTCAACCGGGCGTGATTAGTCCTGAGCCAGAGGACTCTCTTCGCATAACACAGCTCACCGAATGTCCGCCGCATCCGTGGGTGCCACCAGTTCCTCGATTCACAGGAAGTTGTTCGGCAAGATCATGGTGCGTCACATGTGCGCGACGGGTGATCCGTCGAAACCGAGTCCTTCCCGTGGCTGACGGAAGTTCCGGCCGACGACGTCTTCGAACTCCTCGAAGTCCACTTGCGCGTGCGGGTCGAAGGAGTAGATGTCATTGATGGTGATCAGCCGGGACGTCATGTACCAGCGGTGCTTGCGCGCGCTCTTGTGTTCACGCCTGATGCAGGCGGGCGGGGATAGTCAGGGCCGGAATAGGCGATGTAGCCTCGGGGCAGGAGTAGCCGGCCGACTCATCGGCGAAGTAGCGCAGCGCCTCGTGCTTCTCGATCGCCCCGCCACCTCCATGAACACGGTGCCCGGCTCGCGGAGCTGGGCCAGCAGCGCGCCCTTCGCGCCATGCGCTGGGGTGCCTATCGTCGCGGCGGCCGGCGGCGCGATGACCTGCCTGCGGCCACGCATGGCGTCGTCGAGGGGCTCGCGGACCCAGCCCATCGACCCGACATACCTGAACGAGCTCGGCAGCTCTCGTTCCGGCACCTCGGTG
>DASQVO010000436.1:0-3073 GCA_035640715.1 Streptosporangiaceae bacterium | reverse complement strand
CAGCGCCGCCGGGCGAGGGCTGCTCAGGCGAAGACGATCGTCTTGTTCTGGTGGACGATGACCCGGTCGTCCAGGTGCCACGCCACGGCCCGGGCGAGCACCGAGCGCTCCACGTGCCGTCCCAGCTTCCGCAGGTCCTCCACGGTGTGACGATGATCGACGCGGACGATGTCCTGCTCGATGATCGGCCCGGCGTCGAGTTCCGCGGTGACGTAGTGCGCGGTCGCGCCGATGAGCTTCACGCCACGGTCGGCCGCCGCCTGGTAAGGGTTGGCGCCGGCGAAGGCCGGCAGGAAGCTGTGGTGGATGTTGATGACCGGACCTGAGAACTCGGCGAGGAAACGCGGCGACAGGATCTGCATGTAGCGGGCCAGGACGACCACGTCGACGTCCTCGTCGGCCAGCAGCTTCAGCTGGGCCGCCTCGGCCTTGTCCCTGGTGTCCCTGGTCACCGGGACGTGGTGGAACGGAATGCCCCAGCTGTCCACTACTTCCGCAAGTTCGGTGTGATTTGATATCACCATCCGGATATCCGCGTTGAGCTCGCCGGAATGGGTGCGCCACAGGAGTTCCTGCAGCGCGTGACCGGCCTTGGAGACGAAAATAGCCATCCTCTTGAGCTCTGCCGCGCGGGTCATTTTCCAGCGCATGGAAAATGAGTCGGCGAGTTCCGCGAATCTTTGCTCGAATTCGCCGTACCGGCCGCTCAGGCCCGGCAGATGAAACTCGACGAGCAGATAGAACGTCCCGCCGGACGGGTCAGTGGAATACTGCTGCGATTCCACAATGTTGGCGCCTGCCTCGAACAGAAAACGCGATACGGCGGCGATGATTCCCGGGCGGTCCGGGCAGGAGATCAGCAGCCGGCCGATGTCGCGTTTGGTGTCGTCGGGATGCAGCGCCGGGGACGCACCAGCCGGGTGCCGGCGGACTGCTGCGTTATTGGATCGCACGGTTATCAGTGTGCGGCATGCGTCAAGCTGAACCATCAACAGGCCGGCGGCGCCATCATCACGCCGAGGCGAACGTGCGGCCGGGCCGGGCTCCGGTGGCGCCGGCCAGGGAGAGAGGAGGCTGGCGATGGCAACTACCGGTGTGGCTGTGGTTACCGGGGCAGGATCCGGGCTCGGCCGGTGCATTGCCCGGACGTTGCTCGCCGCGGGATGGCAGGTCGCGGCGGCGGGCCGCCGCCGGCAGGCGCTGGGTGAGACGGTGTCGCCGGGCACGTGGCCTGCGGAGGCCACGCTGACCGTGCCGGCCGATGTCACGGTGCCGGAGTCTGTCGCTGGGCTATTCGAGGCGGTCCGCCAGCGCTGGGGGCGGGTCGACCTGCTGGTCAATAACGCGGGGATACCGGGCCCGGCCGGTGCGGTGGATGAGGTCTCCTTGGCTGACTGGCGGGAGGTGGTGGACACCAACCTCACCGGCGCCTTCCTGTGCGCTCACCATGCGGTGCGGATGATGAAGGCCCAGTCTCCCCGCGGCGGCCGGATCATCAACAACGGCTCGGTATCTGCGCACAGCCCCCGGCCGAACAGCGCCGGGTACACCGCCACCAAGCACGCGGTCACCGGCCTGACGAAGTCGATCTCCCTTGACGGCCGGGCGTTCGATATAGCCTGCGGCCAGATCGACATCGGCAACGCAGCCACCGACATGACCCAGCGGATCAGCCGCGGCACGCTGCAGGCCGACGGTTCCACGGCAGCGGAACCCACCTTCGATGCCCAGCACGTCGCCGACGCGGTGCTCTACATGGCGGGCCTCCCGCTCGACGCCAACGTGCAGTTCCTCACCATCACCGCCACGAAGATGCCCTTTATCGGCAGGGGCTGATTGCTCCCGGGGAGTCATGACCTTCGGCGGCGCAGAATTCATCGCTTCCCGGGACACCCAGGCCCCGGCACCGTCCGGCGGCATACTGCGAGGCGGCTTCCCGGTCGTAACGTGGGGCCGTGACCATCCACAGTGGCCCGGCGGCGGGACCCAATCCGGAGGACCCTGAGGCTGCGGTTCTTCCCGCGATCCCGGTATCTGCCGGTGCGCTCATCTTCGACCGGGAGGGCCGGCTGCTCATCCTGAAGCCGACCTATAAGTCCGGCTGGACGATCCCCGGCGGGGTCATGAAGGCGGACGGGGAGACGCCGTGGGAGGCATGCAGGCGCGAGGTGCGCGAGGAGTGCGGCATCGATGTGCGCACCGGCCGGCTGGCGTGCATGGACTTCCGCCGTCCGCGCCCGGGCAGGCCGGGCGGCATCCGGTTCCTGTTCGACTGCGGTGCACTCGAGGACAAGGTCCTGTCCACGATCTCGGTGCAACCGGAGGAGATCTCCGAGTACCGGATAGTTGCGCTGCCTGACACTCTCCCCCTGCTGAGAGGCCCGATCCGGCGGCGCGTCCGGGCAGTGTCAGCCGACCGGGGCCTGGTCTACCTGGAGGACGGCCGCCGGGTACCGGGAGTCGGCAAGCCGCTTCCCTGACCGGGTGGCGAGGTTCCCGGCCGGCGCCGCCCGCCGCCATCGGTGCCGGGGCTGCCGATGCGTATTCGGACGACGGGTCTTGACAAAATCGCACACTAACGAGTGAAACTCATCATAAAGCAGTGCAACGGCGCTGGCCCCGATGATGAGGAGACGCTACATGCCCGGCCATGACCATGACGTCAATGACACCGCGAGCGAAGCACCGCGCCGGCGGGATTTTCTCCGTTACTCCGGCGGTGTCGCCGCCGCGGGCGGTATCGCCGGGGCCCTCGCGGGGACCGGCATCCTCGCCCCGGCCAGCGCCGGTGCGGCAACGGCCCCCGCCGCGGCGGCCGCACCGTCCCCCGGCCTGGCGTCCGCTACCGGAATCTCGCCGCCAGCCCCATCCGGCCACCGGCCGCGCCGCTGGCGGTGCGCGGGCCGTACCTGAGCACCCACCTCGGCCCGGCGTTATGTGAGGTTAGGGCGCAGCCAGCGCCTGACCTGGGCAGGGTCCAAGCCCCGGCGCCGGGCGTAGTCAGTCGCCAGCTCACCCCGGCCGGACGGCTGAGTGCCATGTCGATTCTGGGAGCAGCGGACCGCGCCCAGTG
>DASQVO010000435.1:0-10395 GCA_035640715.1 Streptosporangiaceae bacterium | reverse complement strand
CAGGTCACGGCCGCCGCTGCCGCGGCCCGTGCCCGCCGCGCCAAGGCCCGGGTCGCCTGCGCGGCCTCCCTGCTGCGCTGGATCTACTCCATCGTCGTCCACGACACCAGCTGGGACCCCGCCGTCGCGTCCGGAGCCGCCAGCAGCCAGCATGCCCCCCGCTACCGGGCGGAGGCCGCCTGACCAGAGCCTCCCGGCCGCACCCATCACCGGTGCCCTGAACCACCCTCCCAGATGAGGGGGAGGGCGAGCCCGTCCCGGCGTCGGGGACCAACCCCGTCAGACACCCTGGGCAGCCCTCCCCCGGTCGCCCGGAGCTTCTCATCAGCTCGGTTGAACGCTGTCGGGGCAGGCCAGCCCGCACCACGGGCAAGCCGAGCCCGCTTGCACTACGTAGAGCGAGAAGACCCGGGTGACGGGCCCGGAACCGCGCTGCGTGAAGGCCCGCCCTCCCGGCGCGGAACGTCAGCATGCCCTCAGGCAGGCCCCGGCTCCCCGCGCCCCGCGAACGCGGACGGCACACTGGCACCAGCCGTAGCAAGAACCCCAGCTCAGACCACCACCGCAAATCACCAGAAAACTCTCTGGCACCGCTTGCCACACGCCCTCTTACGCTGGTGTCTTCTCCCAGAGGCGCCCATAACAGATACAGACGGGCATCTGGGCATCCGTCCCAGTCATGTGCGCTGGACGCGCCGACCGCAGGGCAACGGCCCCCAGTGGCTTCCGGCAACGGTGCGGCAAGTGGACGCGATGGGCGAGGACACATTGATCTATGTGCTGGTAGAGGGCGAACCGGTCACCATCCTGGAACGCGAGCCATGCACCGCGAGGACGGGCGAGGAGATTCATGTAGCCTTCCCGTCAGAAGCAGTGCACCTGTTCGTTGGTGGCCAGCGGAAAATGCTGGAACGCGACATCACGGGCCCAAGGGCCCTCGCGACGGCCCCGGTAGGGGATAGCGGGAAATAATTACACGGACTGGCCTGGCGTTGTGGCCGTGACCGGACAGGCCGCCGATAGCGAGCGGTGTCGCCTACGATTGCTGGAGTCTGCGTGCCAGAAGATACGGTGCGGGAAGTCCTTGAGGCCATTTCGGCCAGCCGACTGCTCCCCGTCGTGGTGATTGACAACATAAAGGCCGCGATCCCGCTCGCCACCGCGCTCAAGAATGGCGGCCTCCGCTGCGTGGAGATCACCTTGCGGACAGGCGCGGCCGAGGTGGCCCTGCGGACGATGGCTGAGGACCATGACCTTATGGTCGGAGCCGGTACGGTACTTGACTGCCACCAAGTGGACCTTGCTCTTAACGCGGGCGCCCGCTACATAATTACGCCAGGCTTCAACCCCGAGGTTGTGCGGCACTGCCAGGCGAGCTCGGTGCCAGTATTCCCGGGAGTCGCCACTGCAACCGACATCCAGGCGGCAATGAACGCGGGACTCGATGCGGTCAAGTTTTTCCCCGCCGAGCCCCTTGGCGGGATCGCTATGCTTGAGGCGCTCGCGGCACCGTTCTCTATGATGAAGTTTATCCCGACGGGTGGTATCAGCGCCGCTAATGTGGCGGGTTACCTGCATCATCCTGCCGTCTTCGCGGTAGGAGGGAGCTGGATGGTCGCGCGTCATCTTCTTGAGGCTGGGGATTTCGCGGCAATCACTGAACTGACTGCAGAGGCAATGAGGCTTGCGGATGGCGGCCGGGACATCGATCAGGAAGGATGGCCTTACGGCATCACATAGGCACAAACATCAAACTCGCCGGGGCCATGGGGCACACCCTCGGCACTTTGCATACCTGGCGGTCGGCGCCACCGGTCTGATTGTGTTCGGGGTGACCGCCGCCTCGCCAACCCAGGGCGTGATAACCCAGGCCTGACGGCGTTTGACTGGGTGGCCACTGGCCAGGATCGCGGCGGTGAGAGCTTCCGCTGGCTTGGTGGCCGAGCGTGGGTTGGTCAGCAGCACAAGGTCGATCTCGCCGACATCCGGCAGGCCGGTAGCAGCGGGTAGCTCGATCAGGTCGTCGGGCACGAGGCTCCGGGCGAAGATGGCCACGCCGAGTCCGGCGCGCGTGGCCGCGACGACGCCTAGCACGCCGCGGACGGTGCAGGTCACGCGGAAGGGGAGCCCAGCCCGCTCGAGTGCCTGCACGCCGAGTGACCTGCTGATGCTCGGCGCCTGATAGACCACGAGAGAAATGGGACGGCCAGGCTTGAGCCACGTGCCGGGAGCTGCCGCCCAGACCAGGCGGTCGCGGCGGACGAGGCGGCCGTGCGCGCCGCCCGGCGGCTGCTTGACGAACGCAACGTCGATGTGGCCGGACTCCACGCGTCGCTGCAGCGTCCCGCTCTGCGAGACGGTCAGCTCGAGGTCGATGCGCGGGTACATCTGGCGGAAGTCGCGCAGGATGCTGGGCACGGGCGTGAGCGCGAGGTCATCGGTGACGCCGAAGCGCAGCCGGCCACTGAGCCCGGAGCCAGTGAAGTACCCAACGGCCTGCTCGTGGGCGGCCAGGATCGAGCGGGCGAAGCCAGCCATCGCCTCCCCATCCGCGGTGACCCGGCCAGCTCTTTTCCAACACAGGCACCTGGGTGCAGCGGATCGCACAGGACTGGCTGGTCCTCAGCCTCACCGGTAGTGCCACGGACGTCGGAATAACAACGGCGCTCCAGTTCCTCCCGACACTGCTATTCGGGCTGGTAGGCGGCCTTATCGCCGACCGTTACCCCAAGCGCAGGATTTTGCTGGTCACCCAGGCCAGCCTGGCCGCGATTGCCGGGACCCTGGCCTTCCTGACGCTGACTCACCAGGTCGCTGTGTGGCAGGTATTCATGATCGCATTTGGCCTTGGCCTTGTCACCGCGGTCGACAATCCGACGCGGCAGTCCTTCGCCAATGAAATGGTCGGCCCCGACCGGCTATGCAATGCGATCAGCATTAACTCCTCGGTATTCCAGCTTGGCGGCCTGATCGGCCCGGCGATTAGCGGAGCCCTGATCAGCGCGGTCGGTCCCGGCTACTCGTTCGCCATCAACGCCCTGTCCTACGCCGCGCCGCTGGCCGCGCTGTCCCGGATGCGCACCAGCGAGCTGCACGCCATGCCGGAGGTGACGGCGGAGGGGGGCCAGCTGCGCGACGGGCTTCGCTACGCCGTAAGTCACCCCGGCGTGTTGTGGCCGACGGTCCTGGCCGGCGTCTTCGGCATGTTCACCTGCAACCTGCCCGTGACTCTCGCGGCCTACGCCCGGTCTGTGTTCCACTCCGGCCCCGGCGGATATGGGCTGCTGAGCGCGATCGTGGCAGTAGGCTCGATCACCGGCGCACTGATCTCGGCACGCCAGCCCCGCACACAGCTTCGCACGCTGGTCGTGTTCGGCGCGGTCTTGGCCACGCTCGATATGCTCGCGGCGGCGGCGCCGGGACAGACGATCTTCTGCCTGCTGCTGCTCCCGATCGGCGCCTGCACGCTGCTGCTGCTGACCGCCACGAACTCCACGGTGCAGGTGGCCGCGCACGACACAATCCGCGGCCGGGCCATGGGCATATACCTGCTCGTCTTCATCGGCGCCGCGGCGATCGGCGGCCCGCTGCTCGGCCTCATCGACCAGCATGCCGGCCCGCGGGCCGGCATGGTGACGGCCGGCGCCGTGCCCGCGGTCGCGACCGCGCTGATCGCGGCCAGGCTCGCCAGTGGCAGGCCACGCCAGCGGCAGGTCTCCCCGGCCAGCTTAGGAGTTGCCCCGGTTCCCCGCCCGCGGCCGGCTCCGCTGCTTCCCCGCCCGCGGCCGGCTCCGCGAGTTCAACGGCGAGGACGACCACGTGCACCCGCTTGCTGAGTACCCGCCGGAAGTGCCCGTGCCGACGCATCCTCAGCCCGCCGGGCAGCCACATCGAGCCCGCCAAGCTCATCCGCCTCACCCCCTAAGCCCGCCCCACCGGCTGGTGGACTCGCTGTCACCTCGCCGATCTGCGAGCTGCTTCAACCCGGTCAGCGGGAGCCTGGAGACCTCTGCGCGCTCCAAGTTCATCGCTGCCTTCCCGGCCCTTTCCGAGCACGGCCAGTGACGCTTGTGAGGCGCTTCACGAACTATCCGCCGGGCGCGGGATGTTATCGCCTACGTGGAGAAAACCCCGATGACGGGTCTCACGGGGGCGGCCGGGGCGGACCGGCCCGGCCGCGCCGGTGACAAGGCCAGCCACATGGCCAGCGGCACGGGCACTGACCCTGACAGGGCGCTGCTGCCCGGCGAGTTCCTGCTGAGGGACGGCACGCCCGCGATGATCTGGCCGCTGCTGCCGACCGACGGCGAGACCCTGCGTGACATATTCCGCCGCATGTCGCTGGAATCGCGGCGCCAGCGGTTCCTCGCGGCGATCGGTGAGCTGGACGACGCGATGATCCGCCGGCTAGTCCACAGCGTGGACGGGGGCCGCCACGTCGCGCTCGTGCTCACTGTGCTGCCGACGGACGGCGAGGAGCAGCCGGTCGGCGTCGCCCGCCTGCTCCAGGACCCCGCCGATCCGGCCACGGCCGACATCGCCTTCGCCGTGGCCGACGACTGGCACGGGCGGGGCGTTGGCGCCGCGCTGGTGCCCGCCCTGATGCGGCGGTGCCCGCCGGAGGTCAGGCGGCTCCGGACGGCCGTGGACGCGGGCAACCGCGCGTCCCTGGCGCTGCTCGCGGGGACAGGGCGGATGTCGTCCGGCCCGGCTTACCTGGGCGTGCTCGACGTCATGGTCGACCTCACCGCGGCCTAGCGCCCGCGCCGCGGATTCGCCGGATCGTCTAAAGCCGGGGAGCCGCGCCCGTATCTGGGCTCCGCATCTGCGCAGAGCCAAACCCTGATCCAGGCTGGTCCCCCGGCCGGAAAGCGGAGCAGACCCAGCGCTGCGCTAGCCCGCGAGACAAGCAGCCGCGCGCATCTGCCCAGCTAACCACAGCCGTCGGCGATGTCCAGGATGAGCTTCTCGTGCGCCGATCCCCCGGGCACATCCGTGTCGGCGTCATGCCATGGCCGAGCCCGAGGTCGGCGGGGCCAACAAAGACCGCGTCCACCCCTTCCACTGGCCTGGTGCGCATGGTCCGGCCGTGGCATGAGTGGCTGCTGCCTGCTCGGCACCTACACGCCCGAACGGGCACCGGTCGGCAAGCAGATCGTGGACCGGGCCAACCTCAGCCGCGACCAGTTCGGGCCGATCTTCGAAGCGCTCGGGATCGCGGGCGGCACCGACGAGGACGGCATCCTGGCCGGGCTCGGCGCGTGCCGGGCGGCCACCCCCGAGGGCGCCAAACGCCGCCGGGCGCTGGAAGAGGCGATCGAGCTCAAGAACTACGAGTTCAACGCCCACGGCGTGGAACTGAACCAGCGCTACCGCTCAACAGCGGTCCTCGACGATGGCGAGCCCGGCGAGACCTGGGATCGCGACCCCGAGCTCTACCACCAGCCCACGACCAGGCCCGGTGCGAAACTCCCGCACGCCTGGCTCGTCGATGCCCAGGGCAAGCGCCTGTCCACCTTGGACCTTGTCGGTGGTGGGCGGTTCACCGTCGTCACCGGATTGAGCGGCCACTGCTGGGAGACCTCGGCGAAAAGCGCCGGCGGCGAGCTCGGCATCGATCTGCGGGTCGCCAGGATCGGCTCCGAAGGCATGCGCGACGCCTACGGAGAATGGGCCCGGCTCCGCGAAATCGGCGAGGACGGATGCCTGCTCGTCCGCCCCGACGGCTACATCGCCTGGCGCCGACCAACCGCACCGGACAACCAGGCCGACGCCACCGCCGGGCTGAGCCGCGCGCTGGCCTTGGTGCTGCACCGCTGAAGCGCCGCAGTCAGTTACCTGATGACCGGGTGCCGGCAGCGGAACCGCGCGTGATCCCGCCGCCGCCAGTGAGCCGTGCTGCGATGATGACCGGCACGATGGTCAGCAGCAGGACCGCGACGACGACGACATTCACCTCGGGCAGGTTCTGGCCGAGCCGTATAGCACCGAAGATCCACAGCGGGAGGGTGTTCTGCGCGCCGGCCGTGAAGGTGGTGACGATGACCTCGTCGAAGGAAAGCGCGAAGGCGAGCAGCGCCCCCGAGACGACGCTGGTGGAGAGCATCGGCAACGTGACCGTGCGGAAGGTGAAGAAGCCGTGCGCGCCCAGGTCGGCGGAGGCCTCATACAGCGAGCCGGAGATCCTGCGCAGCCGCGCGATCACGTTGTTGTAGACGACGACGATGCAGAACGTCGCATGCCCGATGACGATCGTGAGCAGCGACAGCCCGATCCCGGCGAAATGAAACGCCGAGTTGAGCGCGATCCCGGTGATGATGCCAGGCAGCGAGAGGGGCAGCACGAGCAGCAGTGAAACGGCCTCACGCCCGAAGAACCGGAAACGGTGAACACCGAACGCTGCCGCCGAGCCGAGCAGCAGCGCGATCACCGTCGCGAGCAGGGCTGCCTTGACCGAGAGCACCAGTGCGGCCCGCACCTGAGGGTCGTGCCATGCCACCGAGAACCACTTCACGCTGAGCCCGCGGATCGGCCAGCTCTGCACGTTCGAGGAGTTGAAGGCGTAGAAGCAGATAATCCCGATCGGGATGAACAGGAAGGCGAGCACGCCGCCCACCCAGATCCGCAGGCCGATGCGGGCCAGGCGTCCCTCCATCAGAGCGACTCGAACGCGCCAAGAGCCCGCGCGCCCAGCAGGTAGATGACCATGATCACGATTGGCACCAGGGCGAGGGCCGCCGCGAAGGGGAGGTTCCCCGCGGTGCCCAGATTAGAGTAGATGACGTTCCCGATGAAGTTCGAGCTCGCCCCGCCCACGAGCAGAGGCGTGATGAAGTCGCCCAGGGTGAGCGAGAAGGTGAAGATCGAGCCGGCCACTATTCCCGGCAGCACGAGCGGCAGCACGACGCTGCGCATTGTCCGCCACCCGCGGGCTCCGAGGTCACCGGAGGCCTCGAGGAGCGAGTCAGGGATTCTCTCCAGCGCGCCGTAGACAGGGACGATCATGAACGGCAGCCAGATATAGGAGAAGACCAGCCACATCGCGGTGTTCGTGTATCCGATGCTCACCGGCCCGACGCCGATCTTGGCGAAGAACCAGCTCAGCGTGCCGCCCTTCTGCAAGATCACGATCCATGCGTACACCCGGGCGAGATAGCTGGCCCACAGCGGCAGCAGCACGGCGGAGAAGAGGATCTGCCGCCCGCGCCCGGACGCGATGCGTGCCATGTAGTAGGCGAAAGGCAGCGCGAGCACGGCATCGGTCACCGTCACTATCGCCGCCATGCCGACGGTGCGCCCGATGATCGTGAGATACGTGCCGGTGAAAAGCTGGCGGAAGTTGGCCAGTGTCCACGTGTGCTCAAGGGTGTTCGTGAACGGGTTGACCGTCCAGAACGCCGTCACGAGCATCACCACGAGCGACGCCAGGTAGATCACCAGGAACCACGCCAGCGGCGGCGTCAGGGCGAGGGTGGCCCGCAACCACGCGCGGCGCCAGAGCGCCGCCGAGATACGGGCCGTCCCCGCCCCGGACCGGTTCTCCCGGACCGCTGTTACTGACATGCAGTGTCCCCGCTACCCGACGACCTGAGTCCACGCCGCCGTCCATTGCTGGAACGGCACACAATTACTCTTGCCGTCCCCGCATTGGGCCAGGGGGGTCTTCCAGAACTTGATCGTCTGGTAGTAGGACTCGGGAGCGTCCGCGTGATAGGCCGCACATGAGCCCTTCTGGATCGTATCCATGATCGGGCAGGCCAGCTTGTTCGCCGGGGTCTCGCCGAAGTAATCTGCCTCCTCAGCCTGGACCTTCGGAGTTGTCACCCACTGCATCCACTTATAGGCGCAGTTCGGGTGCGGTGCGTTCGTAGCGAGCATCCAGGTGTCGGCCCAGCCGGTCGCACCCTGGCCCGGGATCGTGTCGGCGACCTTGGCGCCTGCTGCGACCAGCGTGTTCGTCTGGTACGGCCACGCGGCGCCCACCACGGTCGTCCCGCTCTGGAACAGCGAGATCTCCTGTGAGGCAAGATCCCAGTACTTCTTCACCAGCGGGTGCTCTTGCTTGAGCAGCGCCACGGCCGCGTTGAACTGGGACTGGGTCAGCTCGTAAGGGTCGGTAATGCCCAGCCCCGGCTGAGTCTTGGACAGGTAGAGCGCAGCGTCCGCGATCTGGATCGGGTTGTCTGGCACGGTGATCTGGCCGGAATACTTCTTGTCATACAGCACCGACCAGGACGTCGGCGCAGCCGGGAATGCCTTCTTCGAGTACAGCAGTACGTTCGGGCCGAACTCGTAGGAGACGCCGTAGTGCTTGCCGCCGATCGTGTTGAACGGCGGCGACTGCAGGAACGGGTGGAAATCGTTCCACGACGAGATCAGCGAGATGTTGACCGGCTTCACATCGCCGCCGTAGATGAGGCGCAGATCGGCATCGCCCGAGGCCGAGACCAGGTCGTACTGCCCGCCCCCGCCATTGGCCATGAGCGACACCATCTCGCTGGATGAGCCGGCGTACTTGACGCTGACCTGGCAGCCGGTCGCCTTTTCAAACGGGTTCACCCATTCGGGCTGGGCGTATCCCTCCCAGGCGATCAGGTTGAGGTGCCCCTCGGTCTTCCCGACCGATGCTGGCACCGGCGTGTGTGCCTGCGGCGGCGTGAGGCCGGCTGTGCTGCTTCCGCCTGACGAACTGCCAGCCGTCCCACCGGACGAAGAACAGCCCACCACCAGTACCCCGGCCGACAGCGCCGCGAGCATCGCCCCCGCTCTCGTCCACATTCTCATCAAGCGTGTTCCTCCTGATCATCTGGCGACACTGGAGTGCCGGGCCGGGGCCTGCCCTGGATCTCGTGGGTTTGCGCATCGTGCCAGGCGACATGGACGTCCCTGCCGCGCGCTCCGAGCGCCTGAGCAGCCGCGGTTTCGAGGTTCTGCCTGATCGCGGTGACCCTGCCGCCGGCCGCCAGTCCGACCACGTACCGGGTCACCATCCCGAGGTAGGTGACCTCCTCGATCCGGCCAGCCTCCACGTAGCTGCCATCGGGCGCTTGCTCGCCCTCGCCAAGGAGCCGGATCTTCTCGGGACGGATTGTGAACCGGCGGCCGCCGCGCTCCAGCAGGTTAGAGACGCCGATGAAGCCCGCGACGAACTCTGTGGCAGGCCGCTCGTACACGTCGACGGGGCTGCCGGACTGCTCGATCCGGCCCTGGTTAAAAATGGCGAGGCGGTCGCTCATGGTCAGCGCCTCCTCCTGGTCATGGGTGACGTAGATGAACGTGATCCCGGCTTCACGCTGGATTCGCTTCAGCTCAAGCTGCATTTCCTGCCGCAGCTTCAGGTCGAGCGCGCCGAGCGGCTCGTCGAGCAGGAGCACCTCCGGCTGATTCACGATCGCCCGGGCGAGTGCCACCCGCTGGCGCTGGCCGCCGGACAGCTGAATCGGCTTCCGCCCGCCGAGCCCGGCCAGGCGCACCATCTCGAGGGCCGCCTCAGCCCGGATCCGCCGCTGCGCGCGGGGTACCCGCTTGACCCGCAGCCCGTATTCAACGTTCTGCAGCACGCTCATATGCGGGAATAGCGCGTAATCCTGGAAGACCGTGTTGACGTCCCGCACAAACGGAGGGTCGCGGGTCACGTCGGTGCCAGCGAGTTCGACCGAGCCGGCGTCGGGCCGCTCGAATCCAGCGATCAGCCGGAGCAGCGTGGTCTTGCCCGAGCCAGATGGGCCGAGCATCGTGAAGAATTCGCCTTCCGCGATTTCCAGATCAACGCCGTCGACCGCGGCGAGCTGACCATAAGACTTGTGCAGGCCAGTTAGCCGGACAGCGGGCACGCCTGCGGCCAGCCGGGCTGTGCTGCTGCCGGGCGCTATCGCGTCGTCCTGCATCATCGTTTGGCCGTTGCCCTCCGCTCAGCACGCAAGCCCCGCATCTGTAACTCGCGTAACATATAGGATCATAGGTTTTAGGTGTCAAGAGCCCTGAATGCGACTGGTTCCGTGCTGTGACCTAGTTGTTGCCTGTGCAGCGTCCGCCGCGTGACCGTGGCCGGCACCAGCAAAGAGAGGGCAGCGTGGCGGCTCCGGTAGTGACGACCGTCAGGGCGCGCAAGCTTTCCGCGCCCATCGATGCAGGCGGCCGTGCGGAGACCGTAGCCCGCCGGCTCAGCCAGGCGATAACGCTCGGGCTGCTCCTCGATGGCGAGCGCCTGCGCCGGCCGGGTGCTGATTCCGGCCGATCATTCGGGCGTGCCGCTGGTGAGGCGCCGGAGGGCGGGGAGCAGCGTGTCAATGTCCTGGCTGGTGCGGAACGCGACGATGGTGGTGCCGCTGCCGGCGGTGCCCTCGCGGGAGGCGGGCGGGGCGGGTGCGGTGAAGAGGTTGATCACCTGGCGCA
>DASQVO010000434.1:0-13888 GCA_035640715.1 Streptosporangiaceae bacterium | reverse complement strand
CTGCACGACGGCGCCCAGCAGCGCCTGGTCTCCCTGGCCCTGCACCTGCGCGCGGCGCAGGCGGCGGCACCACCGGGGGCCGGCGAGCTGGACGAGCGGCTGGACGGCGTGGCCGCCGGGCTGGCCGGCGTGCTGGATGAGCTGCGCGAGATCGCCCGCGGCCTGCACCCGGCCATCCTGGCCCAGGGCGGGCTGCGCCCGGCGCTGAAGACGCTGGCCCGCCGCTCCGCCGTCCCGGTCCGCCTCGACGTCCGCCTCGACGGGCGGCTGCCCGAACCGGTCGAGATCGCCGCCTACTACGCGGTCTCCGAGGCGCTGACCAACACCGCCAAGCACGCGCACGCCTCCGCCGCCGATGTCCAGGTGGCCGCCCGCGACGGCGTTCTGCACGTTGGCGTCCGCGACGACGGCCGCGGCGGCGCGGACCTCACCAGCGGCTCGGGCCTGGCCGGGCTCAAGGACCGCGCCGAGGCACTCGGCGGCCAGTTCTCGCTGCACAGCGCCCCCGGTACGGGCACCGACGTGCAGGTGTCGCTCCCGCTGGACGGACCCAGCGAGCCAGGACTACCCCGCGCAGTCGCCGGCCGACCGGACGATGCCGGCCGCGGCCATGCGGCCGATCCAGCGCCGCCCGGCCCAGCGCGAGGAATATGACGGCTCCCACGGCGGCACGCCCACGTAATGAACGGGCGGCTCACCGAATCCGGCGCGGCTACGGACCGGCCAGGTTCCGCCGCAGGATGTCGGCGGGGCCAGGCCACCCACCGGGCGCGGATGGTGATCCCGCCCTGGGGGCGGGCCGCTGAGTCGAGAGGGCATGGACTCATTCGGCCAGGTTCTGCCGCAGGATGTCGGAGGCGGTGTCGAAGGCGTCGGTGAACTCGTCGGTGGAGCTGATCAGGACCATCCCACAGGTGGCCAGCCCGCCCGAGCCCTGGGCACTGCCATCGGCTCCGGCCCCGTCGCCGGAGCCGTTCAGGCCGTTGTAGAGGGCCGTCTGCATCTCCCGCAACGGGGGCAGGCCGCCAGGCGGCCCCAGGCTGCGCAGTGATCCGGCGATGGCCGCAGCCGCGGCTTCCACGCCGTCCGCGAACCGGTCGACCGCGGCCTGGCCGTCCGCTCCGGCGCTGGCCGCAGCCTGGCCATCCGCTCCGGCGCAAGGGGCGCTGACCGCCGCGTGGAGGGTGAGCGACGTGTGCGCCACCCGGCGGGCCGTGCCGGTCAGGGCATAGGCCAGCCGGGCGGTCATCGGCGGCCGGGGAGGCTCGTCGGCCAGCCGGTCCGCCGATGCCTCCGCGTCCGAGCGCGCCCGGCGGGCGGTCAGCTGCGCCGACTGCACCGCTGCAGCGTCCACCCGGCCGGGCCGCGTAAAGGCCCGCAGCACCAGTGACGCGTACCGTCCCTGCGCCTCGTACAGCCGGGCGATCTTCTGCTGGGCCGACTCGCCTCCCCAGGATGGCCAGGTCAGGTAGCCGATCAGCGCCAGGGCCCCGCCGACGCCAGTGCCGATCAGCCGGGCGGCCGCGGTCTGCCCGGCGGTCTGGCCGAGCAGCGTGAGCAGTATCACCACGAAGTCGGTGAGGAAGACGGCGTACAGCAGGTAGTTGACAGCGAAGACGGCGTACGCGATGGTCATCGTGATGCCCGTGGCGGCCGCCAGGACGGCCGTCCCGGTATGCAGCAGCAGGACGGTGGCCACGCCCAGCCCGGCGCCGATAATGGTTCCGGCAGCCCGCTGGACGCCCCGGTAGATCGTCGAGGCGTAGTCGGGCCGCAGCACGAGCAGGATAGTGAGGACGATCCAGTAACTGTGTGGCAGGCCGGAAGCCTGGGCGACGATCTCGCCGATGGCCGCGACGATCGCCAGCCGCAGCGCGTGCCGCCCGGCCTCGGTGGAGACACCCGCGTTGGCGTGGAGAGTGAGCAGCGTCGCCGTCAGGTCCGCCCGCCAGGCGCTCCGCCGCCGGCCTGCGGCGGGAGGGGCCTCCGGCGCCGGCACGTAGCCGCCCTCGCCAAGACGCCCCAGCAGCCGCACGGCCGCGCGTATCTGGCCGAGCAGGCCCGCGGCAGCCCACCGCCACGGAACGTCCCGCGGCAGGTCTATCGCCGCCACGGCCTCCTCCAGGGCGGCAGCCCGCTCCCGGTATCCGCGCCGTGCCTCTAGCGCGCCGGCCAGCCCGTCGAGGACGCGGACGGCGGGCTCAAGCACAGTACACAGCGAGCCGTAGCTGGCCGCGGCGGCGAGGCTGGCCCTGATCCGCTCGGCCTCCTCGAGCAGCAGCAGCAGCCTCGCCCGGTCCTGCGCCCGGAGCAGGGGGTTCGGGTCCTCGAGCACGTCGGCCCCGAAGGCGGCCGGCGGCGGCACGGAGCCGGCGCCGGACAGCCGCCTGCAGTGCCCTGCGGCGTAGGCCCCTAGCGCCCGGTAGGCGGCGGCCAGCGATGAGCGCTCGCGGCCGCCAGGCAGGAACGCCCACGAGGCGACCACGAGGGCGCCCTGCCACAGCCCGCCGGCCAGGACGAGGACGGCGCGGAGCGCGGCATCGCCGGGGGGCAGCGGGATAGCGCTCGCGATCAGCAGCTCGATGGGTACCTGGATGCCCGCCACCGAGAGCCGCTGCCCCAGCGTCACCAGCAGGCCGGCCAGGTAGCTGAACACCAGGACCGCTGGCACCAGCCACCATCCGCTCGCGTTCACCGCCGCGCCACCCACGAACGTGGCAGCGGCCATGCCGAAGGCGGCCAGGACGACGGCCGTCAGCCGCGTCCGCGAAACCCCCTCGAATGTCACGAAGCCGGCCGGGAGCGAGCCGAGCGATGCGAAGGCGCCGTATTCCAGGTGGCCGGTGATGAGGCCGAGCACCAGCGGAACGATCACGCCCGCCCCGGCGCGCAGGCCGCCGAGCACGCGGATGTCCGACCACCTGAACTGGCCGAAGTTCAGCCAGCCGCCGTGCGACAGCTCGGCTGCCAGCATTCGCCGGCTGGCGCGGAACCAGGCGGCCAGCGGCGACGAGCGCTGTCTGCTCATCAGCAGCCATCCCCTGCGGCCCGCGGGCGCGCGGGGCGCCCTACCCGTCATCGGTTACCTGCAGGGCACTGGATGGGTATTCGGCAGCCGGTATCTCCCATGACCGGTTCATCAGGGAACTCGCCGCCCGGGACTGGTATGGCCGTCGTGTTCTCCGGCTGCAGCCTCGCCCGAGGCGCGGTACCCCACCGCGATCGAGGAGGGCTACGCGGTACTGACCTGGGCGGCGGAGAGCGGTTCTGCCTAGGGGAGGATCGTTTCCCGTCAGAGCAGGAGCTGCCGGAACGCCGACGGCATCGGATCGGACGGCAGGCCCCACGGCGCTTCCTGTGAAATCGACATTCGTTCCCGCATACTGCCAACGATCGCCTATGTGCGCGTCCGCGTCTTCACGGCAGGCGGCCAACTCGGCTACCAGCTAGCGGGAATGCCGCGAACCAGCCCGGCGTGCTCGTCACAGACGCCGACAGCTATTCCCGAACCACCATGGATTCAGTTGACGCGCCGGACAGCCCACCATGCGGCGATGCCAAGCAGTACGACCGCCGCGGCGACGAAGATTCCTGTCTCGATGCCTTAGTTCGCGTGAGGTTCGTACCTGAGACCTCGGTTCCCGTCAGGGTTGCGCCGTGCCCGGTGACGGCACGGGCGGAGCCGCATCCGGGCCGTTCACTACTTCTTCGTTTCTAAGACTTGTTCGTTATTTTGAATCATTCGTCTTTAGATGTAGCATCGGGTGCATGCAAGACGTCGGGCGGCTTCGCGCCGCGGGACCGCGGGTGACATCAGCACGGCTGGCCATCCTCAACGATGCCGCCCGCGCCAGCCCATTGCCCGTCCTGCTGGCCCGTTCGCAAGGCCAAGGGGCCAGCTAGCAGCTAGCAGCTAGCAGGAGCCTCGCAGTTCAGTTAGCCAGGTCAGCGGGTTTCCCGCTGACGTCGATGACGGTGCGCTCTGGCGAGGGCACC
Source organism: Streptosporangiaceae bacterium (assembly GCA_035640715.1). Taxonomy (GTDB): domain Bacteria; phylum Actinomycetota; class Actinomycetes; order Streptosporangiales; family Streptosporangiaceae; genus DASQVO01. The sequence goes on along the minus strand of DASQVO010000434.1, from coordinate 9,892 downwards.
GTTAAGTCACATTCGATATTCCGGATGTGTTTCTGGGGAGTAAGTATGGCGGGGGAGATGTCACCGGCGCCGGAGGGCAGCCAGTACGGCGGAGGGTGCCCGGTCGGCGGCTTCGGGCGGCGGTCCTTCCTGCAGGGGATAGCCGCCACGGGTCTTGCCGCGACCGTGGCCGGGAACCACCAGGCCGGGAAGCACCCCCAGGCCGGGAATCAACAGGGTGGGCTCGAACAGGGGCCGAGCCTCCCTGCCGTCCCGTTCTACGGAGAGCATCAGGCGGGCATCACCAACCCTCCTCCTAACTCCCGGCAGACGGTCGGGAACTTTGTCGCCTTCGACGTGACCGCCACCAACCGCAAAGAACTCACCGACCTGTTCCGCACGCTGACCGCACAGGCCGCCTTCCTCACCGCGGGCGGCAAGGCGCCGACGGCACCTGCGGGCTCACCGCAGCCGGACGACGGCATCCTGGGCCCCCAGATCCCCGCGGACGCTCTCACCGTCACCGTCGGTGTCGGCGCGAGCCTGTTCGACGGCCGCTACGGACTGGCCGGGCGCAAGCCCGCCCAGCTGGTCACCATGAAGCCCTTCCGCCACGACGACCTCGATCCCGCACTGTCCAATGGGGACCTGCTGATACAGCTGTGCGCCGGAAGCCGCGACACAGCGGTCCACGCGCTGCTGGAAATCATCGCCCATACCAGCGGCGCCATGAAGCCGCGCTGGGACGTCAACTGCCAAGTAAACCCGCCGCGCCCGACTGGTGTCTCACGGGACTGGTTCGGTTTCAAAGACGGCATCACTAACCCCGACCCCACGAGCACCGACCAGATGAACCAGTGGGTGTGGGTGCAGCCGCACACGAGGGAGCCCGCCTGGGCGGCGGGCGGCACCTACCAGGTCGTGCGCATCGTCCATTTCCATGTTGACAAGTGGCAGGGGGTCCCGCTCACTGAGCAGGAGCGGATCTTCGGCCGCCGCAAGGTCAGCGGCGCCCCGATGTACGCCCTGGACCCGAACGCCACCGATGAGCTCGACCCCATCTACACCAACGACCCGCATGGGCTGATCACCGCGCTGAACAGTCATATCCGGCTCGCCAACCCGCAGACCCCACAGACCGCCTCCACCAGCACCATCCTGCGCCGCAGCTACGATTTCCAGCTAAGCGCCCAGACAGGCGGCTACCCCGTGCTGGGACACGCGTTCTGCTGCTTCCAGCGCGAGCTCAACACCTACATCGCCATGCAGACCCGGCTGGAAAACGAGCTGCTGGTGCCCTTCATCAGCCCGCGGGGCGGCGGCTACTTCTTCGTCCTGCCCGGCGTACGCAATAGCCGGGACTATTACGCCCGCGGGCTGCTGACCTGACCCTCCACCGGGCCGGTCGCTCTCCGGGCCAGGGCCGCCCGGCCACGGGACCGGACCCTGCTATAGGTACTGGAGCCACGATGCACCATCCGCACAAGAAAGCGCTCCGGCCGGTACTGGGCGCCGGCGTCGGACTCCTGCTGACGTCCGGCCTGCTCGCCGCGTGCGCCACCCAGCCGGCCGAGAAGCCGGCAGCCGACACCCGCCCGGCCGCGGGCCCGGCATCCGCCACGGCGGCCGCCCCCAGCGGGCACATATACGTCACCAACCAGCAGGCCAACACGCTGTCGGTGATCAACGCCCAGACGAACAAGGTCACCGCCACCGTGCCGGCCGGCACAGCGCCCGAAGGCGTCGCGGTCAGCCCGGACCACAGCCACGTCTACATCGCCGACAACGGATCCGCCCGGGTATCGGTGCTCAACACACGGACCAACAAGATCGTCGCCACCGTGCCGGCCGGGAAGAACCCCACCGGTGTCGCGCTGAGCCCGGACGGCCGGTACCTCTACGTGGCCAACGGAGGTTCGGACAACGTCTCGGTGATCGACACCCGGACCGGCCGGGTGACCGCGACCATCCCGGTCGGCGTCTCGCCGGTGAGCCTGGCCGTCAGCCGCGACGGCACCGCCGTTTACGTCGCCAACGAAGGCTCGGCGAACCTTTCGGTCATCAGCACCCGCACAGATCGGGTCGTCCGCACCTTGCCCGCGGGCCAGTACCCGGTAGCCGTCGCTGTCGCCCCAGGCGGGGGCTCGGTCTACGTCGCCAATGAGGTGAATGCGAGCGTCTCGGTCGTATCGACATCTGCCGGCAGGATGACCGCGACCATACCGACCGGAGAGGGCCCGTTCGACGTGACGCTCGCACCGAACGGCCAGTCGGTGTACGCCGCCATCCTCGGCCCCGGCAACGTGTCCGCGATCAGCACCCGCACCAACCGCATCTCCCGAACCGTCAACGTGGGCCCCCCGGGAACCGACCCGTTCAACATCGCGGTCACCCCCAGCGCGGTCTACGTCACCGACCAGGGAGCGGACACCCTCACCGTCATCAACCCGGGCTCCCTGAAAGTCACCGCCACCGTCAACGTCGGCACCAACCCGTACGGCGTGGCAGCAGACACCTGACACCCACCACCCCCACACCTGTGAACGAGCAGGGACAGCGCCGCCAGCCGTGGCCGCCGACGGCGAGATCGCTAGCCACGCAGCAGCACATACAGCACCAGTACCGTCGCGATAGCGAAAAAGAACGCCATGATCGTATGACGCCGCCGCTGGCCCAGCCGCAGCTTCATAGTCTCCCGCGCGACCTTGACATCCTGCCATGCCCGGTGCATCAGCTTGAGACGCCAGCCGACCAGTGCGCCGAACGCCCCGAGCGCGAGGGCTAGCGCCTTGGCACCTATCCCGGTAGATGCGGCGTGTGAAGCAGCGAAGATAACTCCCCCATGCACCTGACAATGCGCCAGGCAGGGCGAAAGGTCAAGCGACTACTCCGCGTGGCGAGTACCGGCCGCGACGAACACGGCCTAGGCCGGGTTGCCTCCGGGCACTCCCGCAACCAGGTGATATTCAGCACATCTGCGTGCTGGGGCGGGTGGTGCCGCGCCGCGGCCTTCCAGCTTGCTCATGGCTGATCTTCGCGCCACGCGTCGGCGACGATCTCGGTGTATTCGTCATCCGGCCACAGGCTGGCGCACACCTCGGCGAGCCATGCCTCCATAGGGCGGGGAAGCTCGCGGGTGATGTGCTCCGGGTGCCGGGCTGGCATGCCGATCGCGGCCCGGGCGTCGCCCTCCGCCTGGTCGCAGGACAGGTATTCACGGGGAAACCCGCAATAGGCGCGGATGCGGGCGATCAGCCACCGGAGTGCGGCACTCATCATGGCAGTCACCGCTTCTCGCCTCCTTCCGGGTGCCACCCGCCACATACTGCCGTATATGCGGCGGACAGGGTGGCCAGTGTCGTTAGCCCACCAATTGCCCCACACCGGGATGAGCGGCGTAAACACGGTGCGCGTCACAGCGGTAGGCGCATCCGCCTGCAGGCCGCGGCTGGAGTCGCCGAGGCTATTCTGCGATCTGGGCCCAGCCCGCCTTGCCGCTCCGGCGACCGCACGGACGTTGCCGGCGCCACGGCACCGTGGCCGGCGCTACTTCTTTCCCGGATTCTTGACCGTGCCGGGCACGCCTCCCGCGGGCGTGACGCGGGAATGCGCCTCCTTAGCCTTGGCCCTCGCCCGGGCCCGCCCGCTGGCCGCGAGCGACGCATTCGCCACATTCGCCTGGTGCTCGAGCTGCGGTGTCATCCAGGTGAGCATGGGGCCCAGCGCGGCCCGCCATGCGGTCGCATTGTGCGCGCCGGGGACGATATCCAGCGGAACCACGGCCTGACGCAGTTCGAGCTCCTGCCTGAAGCTCTCGGCCGCCGCGACGTCCGGCGCGTCGCCGCCGCCGGCCGCCAGCCAGAACTGGGGCAGCTGCGTGCCGGGCGTTATGTGGTTGATATAGATCTGCGGGGTGTTCCGCTGCAGCAGGGCCGGGTGCCTGGGGAACGGGCTCCGGTAGACGCTCGGCGCTCCCGGCCGGTTGTTCTTCGGCACCAGGTCCGCGTAGGGCTTGAAGTACCCGCTCATGGACCCGGCGTACCCGTACCGGGAGGGGTACTGGAGCGCGAGGTTGGCGGCGCAGAAGCCGCCTTCGGACAGGCCCGCCACGCCCCACGCCCGGCCTGGCGGCTGGACCCGCAGATGGGCCGCGATGTAGTTGGGCACGTCGACCGCCAGGTACGTCGCCTCCTGCGGCAAGCCGATGCCGTTGAGGCACTGCAGCGAGTACTTTCTGCTGCCGTCGTTGTCCGGCATCACCAGCACGGCGGGCTGGGCCTGATGGCTGGCGAGCAGTCCCACCATGGTGGGAGCCACGTTCATCACGTCGATCCACTGCTGGGGATTGCCCGGCGAGCCGTGCAGCAGTTCGATGACGGGGAACCGGTAGTGCGCGTACTTGGGCTGGAAGTACTGCGGCGGCAGGTAGATGTAGACATCCCTGCTGATCTTCAGCCGCGGTACCGAGATCTTCGTCCGGAAGTCCCAACCGGTCTGGAGTGCCTCGCTACGGGAGATGGGCGAAAGGCCGAGCCGCCGGTTCGAGCCGTCGCCGAGCTGCTGGACACTGGGAAGGGTCGCCACGCCCTGGTTGGTGAAGTCAGCCGCGACCGAGCCCCAGTTCTGGTAGTAGTCGTAGTACTTATTGACCGCCGCGACACCGAACAGCATGGCGGGAATGAACGCCAGGCAGGCTGCCAGTACCCGGAACACGATGTGCTTCGCGATGACGAGCCAGATCACCAGGCCGCCGAAAACCACCATCAATATCAGGAAAAACGCGGTCCCCTGCGGTCCTAGCACCTCGTTCTCCTCGCAGGATTGGTTACATGCACCCGCACCGCGGCGCATGCGCCAGCGCGCCCAGGACAGCACCACCTCCCCGGTGTGCGTGCTGGCGGTGGAGGTGGGATTTGAACCCACGGAGGGGTTGCCCCCTCACACGCTTTCGAGGCGTGCGCCCTCGGCCACTAGGCGACTCCACCGCGGCTGAGCTTACCCGACCTCCAGCGGCCCAGTAGCACTGTCAGGCATTTGACGCGCTGTCACCCCGACCGCTGTCACCCCGACGGCTGTCACCCGGCGCTGTCCCCCGGCCAGGGGGCCTGCGGGCGGTGAAGAATTCGCGGAGCAGTGCCGCGCACTCGTCGGCGAGCACTCCGCCGAGCACTTCGGGGCGATGAGTAAGCCGCCGGTCCCTGACCACGTCCCACAGCGATCCCACCGCCCCCGCCTTCGGATCCTCGGCGCCGTATACCAGGCGGTCCAGCCGGGCCGCGGTGACCGCCCCCGCACACATCGTGCACGGTTCCAGCGTCACGACCAGCGTCAGGCCCGTCAGCCGCCACTGCCCCGTGATCCGGGCCGCCTCCCGGATCGCCACCATTTCCGCATGGGCCGTCGGATCACCGTCGGCCTCCCGCCGGTTCCGGGCCCGGGCGATGACGGCGCCCCCCGCATCCAGGACCACCGCGCCGACCGGCACGTCGGCGTCATCGGGATCCGCCGCCCTGGCGGCGTCGGCGGCTTCCAGCAGCGCCAGCCGCATCGCGGGCTCGAACGAGGCAGCATAGCCAGTGGTCATCGCCGATGGCCCGGCGCCGTGCGGCGGCATCGCCCGCGCCTGCGCTGATCCGGCCGGGCACGGCAAGCGCGCCGGACCGGCGTCATGGCCCCAGAGCGACCTCAAGTGCCCGCTCCATTGCGTCGCGGAACTTCAGGCGCCCGGCGATGCCCGCAACCGCCTCGTCGGGAAACAGGTCGAGGTCACCGGCGATGGCGCACAGTTCCCACTCCTCCAGCCCGAGATCGGCGAATATCGACAGGTCCCCGGCAGGCAGAACCTGGTCGAGGTCCTCTTCCTCCGGCACAGGTATGTCGAGAAACGTGAGGACCTGCGACGCCAGCGGCCAGTCCGCCGCCGCGGTGACATCAGACAGGAAGACAGAGACGTCCCCGCGGATCACGCGGACGGCGATGAAGAAGTCGTCACCCACGCCGACGAAGCCGATGGTGCCGGCGACGCTCGGCTGCTGGCGAAGCGCCTGGATGAGGCCGCTCAGATCGGCGGTCAGCACCGCCGGAAGAACGTCGGCTTCCCACCAGTCATCCTCCCGGTAAGCGATGACAGCAAAATCGGTAGCGCTCACGTCTGTCATCGCCATTCCACAAGCATCCTGTGCACGGAGGGAATGCTGCCAGATGCGGGGTCCCGAAGTGACCGAACCGGCGATTCAGCATAACTGCCGCCCGGCGGATGGGGTTCCCGTGTCACACCAGTTCTCGGCGACCGCACCCACGGGCACTCAGAGACCGCGCCATCCCGGCCCGCGCCACGCCGGCCCGCAGGCACCTTCCCGGCAGTCCCGGGGCCGCGGCGGGCGGGCGCCTTCCCTGCTCAGAATGGTCTACCGGGCCATGCGAGCCGCACTATCCGCTAAAGTCACTTTAAGTAATCAATGGTGGGGAAGCGCCGCGAGTTAAGCTATAGTGACTGGAAAAGTGGACCGGGACTTGCGCCCAGGGAGGCGACCGTGAACCTCAAGCAGGTGCTCGGGTGGGCCGCTATCGCCTTCATACTCTTCTACGTGATCAAAGAGCCGGCAGGTGCTGCACATGTCGTCCGCAACATCGGCAACTTCCTCAGTTCGGCCGCGCACGGGTTTTCAAGCTTCCTGACCTCGCTATAAGTTACCGAACGTGGCGTAGACTGGTTAGCCATGAGGCTCGTGCCGGGCACTGACACCGTACCTAGTGTTGTCAACAGGTATCTTCTGCCCCACGAGCACCAGGTAATTACCGTCCGCAGGCATCCTGCCGTACTGATCAAGCCCATTGCCGTGGCCCTCGCGGGCCTCGCGATCGCCGCTGCGATCAGTACCACGATCGCGCAGCACAACAGCACTGCCGTCGCAACCGTCTGGATCTTGTGGGGCGTGCTGCTGCTGTGGCTGGTGTACAAGATCGTCGAGTGGTCGGTGGACTACTTCATCGTCACGTCGAGACGGATGCTGCTGACGACCGGGGTCTTCACCCGCAAGGTGGCCATGATGCCGCTCGTCAAAGTCACGGACATGAGTTTCCAACGCTCCGCACTCGGCCGGTTGCTCGGGTATGGTGAGTTCGTCCTGGAGTCAGCCGGCCTGGATCAGGCGCTTCGCGTCGTGGACCATCTGCCCTACCCCGAGCAGCTGTACCTCGAAGTGTGCGGGCTGATCTTCCCGGGCATGAAGGATGACGACAGCGACGACTGATCTCTTGCTCGTGCCGTTATCGCCCCCCTTCCCCGAGATTCGTGCGGCCGGACGACCTCATAAGACACGTCCGGCCGCACGAGTCTTCAGCATCGCGCTCACCGCTAGCTCCCAGGTAATCACGCTTTGGCACGGGTACAGCAACGAAGGCACGGAGCGGGTCCGTCTGATGATGGTCGTCGTCATCCGCCGAGCCAAGCCTAAAGCCGGGCCAGGCCCAAAGCGGGCCAGCGGCTCAGCCGCGGAGCAGCCAGTCGCGGGCGGCGACCGCCGAGCCGCGTGCCCCTGCCATGTCAAGGTCCGGCACCAGCGCGAACTCCGCCACCCGTGCCTGCTCCTCACGCAGCATGGTGTGCTCGCGCACCCTGCCGAGAAACCAGTCACGGAAGTGCGGCGCCGCCTCGACCACGCCGCCGCCGACGAAATAGACGCCGGGGTCGGTGAAATTCGCGGCGATCGTGAAGAGCCGGCCGAGGGCCATGGCCTGCTGGTCGAAGATCTTCAGGGCAAGCGGGTCGCCGTCCTCACCGTACCGCCGCACCAGCTTCGCGGCCTTGCCGAGCGGCACACCCAGGCCGAGCTCGTGCCCCTCGAACCGGGTCAGCCAGTAGGGCAGCAGGTTCTTCTCGATGCCGGTCAGCGAGGCGACGCTTTCCACATCACAGACCTGGCCGCAGTTGCAGTACGGCATCGGCTGCCCGTCCTCCAGGAGCCCGGCCATGGGGATCGGTATATGGCCGAGTTCCCCGGCCATCCCCGTCGCGCCGCTCACGACCCGCCCGGCCTCGACGACCCCGCCACCGAGACCGGTCCCGACGATCGCCGCCACCGAGCTGTGCCGGTCCGGATCGTCGCCGTACCGGGTGTGGTGGGCATAAAGCGCGGCGGCATTACCGTCGTTGTTGTAGACGACTGGCAGGCCTAGCTGGTCCTCCAGCGCGGTGCGGATGTCGAATCCCCACCATTCCTGGTTGGCGAAGTTCGTGGCGCCACGCGAGGAAAGGACTCCGCTGGCGCTCGCCGGGCCGGGGGTGTCCAGGCCGACCGCGCGGACCGCGGACCTGGGCACGGCGGCCAGGCTGAGCACGTAGTCGACGGAGTCGACCAGTGCCTGTATCGCCTTGTCGGGCCCTTCACGTACGCAGCTCGGGATCTCGGCCATACGATCAAGGAGGAACCGGCCGCCGGAGTCGAGGACGGTGCCGTTGTTGGCGGTGCCGCCGTTGTCCACGCCGATGACGACCCAGCCGTCCTGACCTGGCATTTAGTCCTCCTCATCGCTCCACCCAGAGCATATTTGCGTATTGTAAATCGGCGCGTGTCATCTCATGCAGGGTGAGAAAGGACGGGCACATGGCTACCCAACTGGATGTGATCACGGCCGTTCCGACTCCGTTCACGGCATCGGGCGAACTGGACCTCACCGCCGCTGCCCGGCTCTTCCGCCTGGTGACGGCTACGACGGGGAACATGTTCGTCGCGGGGACGACCGGCGAGTTCCCGGCGCTTGACGACTCGGAGCGCCTGGCCCTCTTCGAGGCCGCCCTGGGGGAGGCGGGCCCGGACCATGTGATCGCCCACATCGGCGCCCCGGATGCCCGGCACGCCCGGCGCCTGGCCGCCGCGGCGGTCGCTGCAGGAGCCCGGCGGCTCGCCGCCATCACCCCCTATTACCTGCCGGCCTCCGACGGGGAGATCCTGGCCTACTACCGAGAGGTGGCAAAGGCCTCGGCAGGCACGCAGTTGTATGCCTATCTCTTTCCCGAACGGACAGGGGTGAACGTCACACCGCAGCAGCTGGCCTCGCTGGCGGCCGAATGCGGTCTCGCGGGCGCCAAGCTCAGCGGCAGCGCGGGTGCCAGCCTGCGCGAGTATGCCGCCGCCATGCCTGCCGGTTTCCGGCTCTATACCGGAAGGGACGATCAGGTTCCGCTGGCGGCGGAAACGAGCGTGACCGGCGTGGTGTCCGGCCTGTCCTCCGCCTTCCCTGAGCTGTACGTAAGGCTGGCCGGCGCGCTGGCCGGCGGACGGGCGGCGGAGGCGGCGGACGGCCAGGCCACGGTCGAGCGGCTGTTCGCGGCCGGGCACACCATCGCCCACCTCAAGTACGCGCTGTCGCTGCGCGGCGTCACGGGGCCGACCGTGCGGATGGCTGCGGGGACGGTCGGCGGGGAATCCGCGGCGGCCGTCGCCGCGCTGGTCGCCGAGCTGGCCCCGGCGGAAACCAGCGCGTCCTAGCCATGAGGGGCCGGTCACCAGACCGGCCCTCATGGCCCGGCCAGGGCCAATCTGTGCGTTAGGATGCCGCGGCCCCGTGGCGCTTCAGCTCGGCGCGGGCGAGGGAGTTCTTGTGTACCTCGTCCGGGCCGTCGGCGAACCGGAGCGTCCGGATACCGGCGAACGCGGCCGCGAGCGGGAAATCCTGGGAAAGGCCGCCGGCGCCGTGCGCCTGGATCGCCTTGTCCAGGATCCACTCGACCGTCGCGGGCGTGGCGATCTTGATGGCCTGGATCTCGGTGTGCGCGCCCTTGTTGCCGACCGTGTCCATCAGCCAGGCGGTCTTCAGCACGAGCAGCCTGAGCTGTTCGATCCGCACCCGCGACTCGGCGATCCAGTCGCGGATGACGCCCTGCTCAGCCAGCGGCTTGCCGAAGGCGACC
>DASQVO010000433.1:0-5964 GCA_035640715.1 Streptosporangiaceae bacterium | reverse complement strand
TGCGCTGTACATGGACCGCTACCCGCTCGTGTCGGCGCTGTCCCGGCCGCTGATCGCCCGGCACCTGGTCCGGGTGGCCCGTGAGCGCGGCGCCTCGATGGTCTCGCACGGCTGCACCGGCAAGGGCAACGACCAGGTGCGGTTCGAGGCGGGGATCGCGGCCCTCGCGCCGGACATCAAGGTGCTCGCCCCGGTGCGGGATTCCGGCATGACGAGGGACAAGGCCATCACGTTCGCGGCGGAGAAGGGCCTGCCGATCGACGTGACGTCGCGCTCGCCGTACTCCATCGACCAGAACCTCTGGGGCCGCGCGGTGGAGACCGGGCATCTGGAGGACATCTGGAACGCGCCGTGGGAGGACGTCTACGACTACACGTCCGACCCGGCGCAGCCGCGTGAGCCCGACGACCTCGTGCTGAGCTTCACCGACGGCATCCCGGCCGCCATCGACGGGACGGTCAAGACGCCGCTGGAGATCATTACCGAGCTGAACGAGCGCGCTGGCGCGCAGGGCGTCGGCCGGCTCGACATGGTGGAGGACCGGCTCGTCGGGATCAAGAGCCGCGAGGTGTACGAGGCGCCCGGCGCGATCGCGCTGATCACCGCGCATCAGGAACTGGAGAACGTGTGCGTGGAACGCGACCTGGCCAGGTTCAAGCGGCACGCGGAGCAGCGGTGGGCAGAGCTCGTCTATGACGGTCTGTGGTTCTCGCCGCTCAAGCGGGCCCTCGACGCCTTCATCACGCAGGCCTCACAGCACGTGACCGGGGACATCCGGCTCCGCCTGCACGGCGGCAGGGCAGTCGTTACCGGCCGGCGGAGCCCCGCCTCGCTCTACGATTACAAACTGGCCACCTACGACACGGGTGACACGTTCGACCAGGCGCTGTCCAAGGGGTTCGTGGAGCTGTGGGGCCTCCCCAGCAAGATCGCGGCGATCCGGGACCGTCAGGTGAGCGGCTGAGCCCCGCGGCGGCCGGGCCTGAGTCCGCGGGGCCTGGAGGCAGGCCCCGCGCGGGCGGGCAGCAGACGGGTCGGCGCGGTGAGCTGCCGGGTGCTGCCCGGCCAGAGAGAGTAGAGCGAGCGGAGTATAGGGACTGTGGGAGACGTGGGAGAGGCAGGGAGCGCGCCGCCGACCCGGCTGTGGGGTGGGCGGTTCGAGTCGGGCCCGGCGGATGCGCTGGCCCGGCTGTCGGTGAGCGTCCAGTTCGACTGGCGGCTCGCCCCCTACGACCTGCTCGCCTCCCGCGCGCATGCCCGGGCGCTCTTTGGCGCCGGGCTGCTGACCGAAGCAGAGCGGGATGCGATGCTCACCGCCCTGGACGACCTCGACCGGGCCTGCCGTGACGGCACCTTCCGCCCGGCCGCCGCGGACGAGGACGTGCACACGGCCCTGGAACGCGGGCTCCTCGAGCGGCTGGGCGCCCTCGGCGGCAAGCTCCGGGCCGGGCGCAGCCGCAACGACCAGGTGGCCACCGACCTGCGGCTGTACCTGCGCGACCACGTGCGGAGGATCGTCTCGCGGATCGCGGAGCTGGAGACCGCGCTGCTCAGCCAGGCCGAGCGGCACGCGGACGTCGCGGCGCCGGGCATGACGCATCTCCAGCACGCCCAGCCGGTGCTGTTCTCCCACCAGTTGCTGGCTCACGTCAACGCGTTCGCGCGCGACGCGGACCGGCTGCGGGACTGGGACAAGCGGGCGGCGATTTCGCCGCTCGGCGCGGGCGCGCTGGCGGGGTCGTCGCTCGCGTTCGACCCGCGTGAGCTCGCCGGGCAGCTCGGCTTCGATTCCGCGGCGACGAACTCCATGGACGCGGTCAGCGACCGGGACTTCGCCGCCGAGTTCTGCTTCGCGGCCGCGCTGACCGGCGTGCACCTCTCGCGGCTGGGCGAGGAGATCGTGCTGTGGTCGTCGCAGGAGTTCGGCTGGATCGAGATCGACGACGCCTACGCGACCGGCTCGTCGATCATGCCGCAGAAGAAGAACCCGGACGTGGCGGAGCTGGCGCGCGGCAAGGCGGGGCGGCTCATCGGCGGGCTCACCGGCCTGCTGACCACGCTGAAGGGGCTGCCGCTGACCTACAACCGTGACCTGCAGGAGGACAAGGAGCCGGTGTTCGACGCGGTGGACACGCTGCTCCTGGTGCTGCCTGCGATGGCCGGGCTGGTGGCGACGTTCCGGCTGCATGCCGAGCGGGTGACGGGAAGCGCGAGCGCAGGCTACACGCTGGCCACCGACTTGGCCGAATACCTCGTGCGGCGCGGCGTCCCGTTCCGCGAGGCGCACGAGATCGTCGGCCACCTCGTGGTCTGGTGCCAGGTGCACGACGTGGACCTGCATGAGGTCAGCGACGCGGACCTGCAGCGGGTCTCGCCGCATCTCACCCCGGACGTGCGCCAGGTGCTGACGGTGGAGGGGGCGCTGGCCGCGCGCACGCAGCATGGCGGCACGGCCCCGGAGCGGGTCGCCGAGCAGCTTGCCGCGCTGCGGAAGGTCGCCGACCAGCACGCGGCGTGGGCGACAAGCTGACCGGCCGCGGCGCTGGCGGCTCGGTGGTTGGCGGCGGGGCCCGCCCGCTGGCCGGCCCAGGCGCGGGCGGGCCACCCGGCGTCCTGCTGCCACGCTCGTTCTTCGACCGGCCGTCACAGGAGGTCGCGCCGGCGCTGCTCGGCTGCGTCATCGAGCACGAGACGCCGGACGGGCTCGTCGCCGTGGCCTTGACCGAGGTGGAGGCGTACGCGGGCGCCGTGGATCCCGCGTCGCACGCCTACCGTGGCCAGACCCGGCGCAACGCGGTGATGTTCGGCCCGCCGGGCCACGCCTACGTCTACTTCACCTACGGCATGCACTTCTGCGTGAACCTGGTCTGCCTGCCGGAGGGCACCGCGTCGGCGGTGCTGCTGAGGGCGGGCGCCGTGGTGGCGGGCGCCCCGGTGGCCCGGCGGCGGCGGGCCACCGCACGCACCGATACCGAGCTAGCCCGGGGCCCGGCCCGGCTCTGCCAGGCCCTGGCCATCGACCGCAGCCTGGATGGCGCAGACGTCTGTGATCCAGGGTCCCCGCTGCGGATCTCCGGGCCCCTGTCCGGGGGCGTGCCAGCCCCCGGCCAGGTGCGACGTGGCCCGCGGGTGGGGGTCACCGGCGCCGCCGAGGTGGCGTGGCGGTTCTGGATCGACGGCGACCCGACGGTCTCCGTCTACCGGCCGCATACGCCGCGCCGGCGCGCCAGGGCGATACCGGTTACCGCTCCGCTCGGTGAAGATGGGACCATGCAGCAGTGACCGACATCATCGACGAGCTGACCTGGCGCGGCCTGATCGCGCTGTCCACCGACCTTGACGAGCTGCGCAAGGCGCTGGATTCCGGCCCGGTCACGGTTTATGTCGGCTTCGACCCGACGGCGCCTGGGCTGCATATCGGGAACCTTGTGCAGCTGCTGACACTGCGGCGGCTGCAACTGGCCGGGCACCGGCCGATCGCGGTCGTCGGCGGCGCCACCGGGCTGATCGGTGACCCGAGCGGCAAGTCGGCCGAGCGTGTGCTCAACCCGACGGAAGTCGTCGCCCAGTGGGTCGAGCGAATACGCGGCGAAGTCTCACGATTCCTCGGCTTCGACGGGGACAACGGCGCGCTGGTCGTCAGCAACCTTGACTGGACGGCAGGCATGTCCGCGCTCGGCTTCCTGCGCGACATCGGCAAGCACTTCCCGGTGAACCAGATGCTGGCCAGGGAGTCGGTCAAGGCGCGCCTGGAGGCTGGGGGGATCAGCTACACCGAGTTCAGCTACCAGATCCTTCAGGCCCTCGACTACCTGGAGCTGTACCGGCGTCACCAGTGCACGCTCCAGGTGGGCGGCAGCGACCAGTGGGGGAATCTGGTTGCCGGGGTGGACCTGATCCGGCGGGTCGAGGGAGCCTCCGTGCACGCCCTCGCGACCACGCTGATCACCAAGCCGGACGGGACCAAGTACGGCAAGACCGAGGGCGGGGCGATCTGGATCAGCCCCGACCTGATGAGCCCGTACGCCTTCTACCAGTTCTGGCTCAACGTGACCGACGCGGAGGTGCCCGGGCTGCTGCGGGTCTTCACCTTCCGGTCCCGCGAGGAGATCGAGGATCTGGAACGCCAGACCGCCGAGCGGCCGTCGGCCCGGGCCGGGCAGCGGGCGCTGGCTGAGGACGTGACGACGCTCGTGCACGGGGCCGAGGCGTGCCGCCGGGTGATGGCGGCCAGCCGGGCCCTGTTCGGCCAAGGCGACCTGGAAGACATCGACGAGGCCACGCTGACCGATGCCTACGCGGAGGTGCCGCACGCCGAGGTCCGGCAGGCCGGGGACGGGGGGGCCGGGGGCGGCGAGGGCTCCGGCGGGTTGCCCACGGTCGCTGACCTGATGGCGCTGACCGGGATCGTCCCCAGCAAGTCGGCGGCCAGACGCGCAATCGCCGAGGGCGGCGCGTACCTGAACAACCGGAAGGTGACGTCCGAGGACGCCGTCCCGGTCCCTGGCGACCTGCTGCGCGGCGGCTACCTGATCCTCCGCCGCGGCAAGCGCACCGTAGGCGCCGTGAAGATCCTCACCGGCTGATCCTCACCCGGCCCGAGGCGGCCGGGTGGGGCGGCGCACACCCACCGGTCGTGCATCGCGGGAAGGAACCGCGAGCGTCCCTTGTCATTAAATTTAGTGATGTGCGACACGCATCTGCGGGCTGCTGCGGGCGGCGTCCCCTGCTGGACCGCTTCCGGCCGGCAGAAGGCTGCGTGATGTGAGTCACCTTGCGGGACCACCGGGGAGTCAGTGGCCGCTGCCGTAGAGCGACATTTGGGCACGTGGCCTGCTGGTACCGGTGATCTGAACCGGTCCCACGGCGCCTGGCGGCCAGGCCCGGCCGGCCGCCGGAGAATGTTTCGGGCGCAAAGTCGCGGGGGATAAGTGTCCACGATCGATCCCGGCGGGGTGGTCCCGTGTGGGTCTGAAGAGTTTCCTGGGGAGATTTTCGGGGAGCTGCACGTCGGTCGCGAGGACGCTGACCTCGGAAGACGCGCCGGAGCCGGGCAGTAGGCCAGGCCGGGCGCCTGTTGACGTCGCCCGCCGATTTGACGAGCGCCCTGTCCCTCCCTAAAGTTCTTCTTGCCCAACGGGGAACGGAACGCCAAGCGGCGGGCCGGCCCGGAGGGAAACCCCCAGCAACTACGCGATCTGACCGGCTTACGTGAACGCGGAGCATGTCAGGTAGCGTGTGCTGACTGGACGGGAGCCCCCTGAGTCACAGAGTTCATCCGAACTTCGCTTGACAACGGACATCCTGACTGGTAAGTTAGAGTAGTTGCCCTGGAGGCGGGTGAAAGCCCGCCGAAGGTGCGCGCCCGCTTCTTGAGAACTCAACAGCGTGCTAAAAGCCAGTGCATTAAGCACAACCCCCGTCAGTGAGGGGTGCCTATCACGGCGCTATCTCACTACGGAGATTGCCAAGATCGCTTCTCTGGCCTGTCTTCTGGCTGGTCAGTGAGGCACTCTCGGATGTAAACAATCCGCTGGGCACAAGCTAAGCGGTTTGTTAATAGACATTCAACGGAGAGTTTGATCCTGGCTCAGGACGAACGCTGGCGGCGTGCTTAACACATGCAAGTCGAGCGGAAAGGCCCTTCGGGGTACTCGAGCGGCGAACGGGTGAGTAACACGTGAGCAACCTGCCCCTAGCTCTGGGATAGCTCCGGGAAACCGGAATTAATACCGGATATGACCACGGCCGACATCGGCTGTGGTGGAAAGGTTTACCGGCTAGGGATGGGCTCGCGGCCTATCAGCTTGTTGGTAGGGTAACGGCCTACCAAGGCGACGACGGGTAGCCGGCCTGAGAGGGCGACCGGCCACACTGGGACTGAGACACGGCCCAGACTCCTACGGGAGGCAGCAGTGGGGAATATTGCGCAATGGGCGAAAGCCTGACGCAGCGACGCCGCGT
>DASQVO010000432.1:0-16743 GCA_035640715.1 Streptosporangiaceae bacterium | reverse complement strand
GCGCACAACCTGTCCCAGGCGACCGGGTGCGACGGCAGCTTCACCCTCACCGCCGCAGGGCATACGCCGACCGACAACTTCTACGGGATCTTTACGGCCAGCTACACGGACACCTCACCGACGGCGGGCGTGCCCGGCCTGACCACCAAGACCCAGATTGTCCTGCAGCCCAAGCACAGGCAGGCCGAGTTCTACAACACCAGCAGCGGTGTGACGACCAGCGCGGCCAGCGGTGCCGAGGGCAACGTCATCAGCAGCATCGACAACGGCGACTGGACCGAGTACGACCCCTACAACCTGCAGGGCGTCAGCCAGATCGCCATGCGCGTCGCATCGTCCGCCTCGGGCGGCACCGTCGAGGTTCACGCCGACTCGCCGACCGGGCCGCTCGTGAGCACCGTCACCGTGCCCAACACCGGCGGCAGCTTCACGACGGTATCCGCGCCAGTGACCGATCCGGGTGGCACACATTCCCTGTACTTCGTCTTCCACGGCCAGGGAAGCAACCTGTTCACCTTCGACAACTTCACCGTCAGCTAAGGGAAAGGGAGAGAACCATCATGTTCCGTAAATGGGCTGTGAGCGCGCTCGCTGGCCTGCTCCTGGCCGGTTCAGTCGCGGCAGCGGCCAGCGCGGCGGCATCCGTGCGAGCTGCCGACTCCGGCCAAGCGTTCCGGGTGCTGGTGTTCAGCAAGACCGCCGCCTTCCGGCACGCCTCCATCCCGGCCGCAATTGCGGCGGTCGAGAAGCTCGGCAGCGAGCACAACTTCGCCGTCAATGCCACCGAGGATGACACCGCATTCAACGACGCCAACCTCTCCCACTACCAGGCCGTGATCTTTTTGATGACAACCGGTGACGTGCTGAACGACACCGAGCAGGCGGCGTTCCAGCGCTACATCGAGCACGGCGGCGGGTACGTGGGCGTCCACTCCGCCTCCGACACCGAATACGGCTGGGCCTGGTACGGCGGGCTCGTCGGTGCGTACTTCCGGGACCACCCATCGATCCAGACCGCGACCGTCGACGTTGCGGGGAAGAGCACCGCGGCGACGGCGCCGCTGCCCAGCAAGTGGGTACGCACCGACGAGTGGTACAACTTCCGCACCAACCCGCGCAAGAACGTGCGGGTGCTGGCCACCGTGGACGAAAAGACCTACAACCCGGTCGGGTACACCGGCGGCTCGATGGGGGCCGACCATCCGATCGCGTGGTGCCACCCATATGACGGTGGCCGCGCCTTCTACACGGCGATGGGCCACACCATCCAGTCATACTCCGAGCCGCTCTACCTCCAGCACCTGCTGGGCGGGATCGAGATGGCCGCGGGTAAGGCTCCGTTCCACTGCAACCCCGACGACTGACAGACCGGCAACAGCGGAAGGGTGAGAACGGCTCCCGGGCGGGCGGTCCCGCCCGGGAGCCGGCCCCGCCGCCCGACCGCGGTGATCGTGCACTGACCGGCGTGAGGCAGTGATGAGGGTCCCGTAAGCACCACGGCGAGGTGAGTTCATGTCCGGCATGGGGAGTATGTTGTCCACGGACAACCCGGCGATCGTGGCCGCTTTTCACGCTGCGCTCGCGAAGCAGGGGCTGATCATCCTTGCGATCGTGATGGCGCTCGCCGCGTTGTGGATCGTCTGGCGGTCCCAGCAGGTCCAGCCGGAACTGGGACGCCTGCGGGAACTGCGTGCGGTAAAGGCGGTTGACGGCTGGCGGGGCGAGCCGGATAGGCGCCGTGCCCGCACGGCAGTGCCGGCACGGACCGCCGCAGAGCCCGCGGCCCGGCGGCTGCTGCGGATCGGGTTCGGCATCCTGTGGGTGTTCGACGGGCTGCTGCAGGCGCAGCCGGCGATGCCGGTCGGGCTCGCTGACCGAGTCACCGTCCCGGCCGCCGGGAGTTCGCCGGGCTGGGTGCAGCACCTGTCGAACTGGGCGGGGCTCGTCTGGGACAGCCATCCGGTGGGTGCGGCCGCCGCCACCGTCTGGATCCAGCTCGGCCTGGGGCTATGGCTGCTGGCCGCCCGCACCGGCCCGCTGTCGCGGCTGGCCGGCGCGGCGAGCGCCGGCTGGGCGCTGGCTGTGTGGGCGTTCGGCGAGGCGTTCGGCGCGATCTTCGCACCGGGCCTGACCGTGCTGTTCGGCGCGCCCGGCGCGGTGCTGTTCTACGCTGCCGCGGGCGCGGCGGTCGCGCTGCCGGAACGGTACTGGGATGGCCGGCGGATGGGCCGGGTGATCCTGGCTGTGATGGGGCTGTTCTTCGCCGGGATGGCAGTCCTGCAAGCGTGGCCCGGCCGCGGATACTGGCAGGGGCGGGGCGGAACCCTGACCGGGATGGTGCAGCAGATGTTCCAGGTCTCGCAGCCGGGCTGGCTGTCGGGGTGGCTGACGAGCTTCGCGTCGTTCGTGTCCGCGCACGGCTTCGCGGTAAACCTCGCCGTGGTCATCGTTCTCGCGGCGTCAGGCCTGGCGTTCCTTTCGATGCGCGAGCGTGCCGTGCGGTTTGCGGTCGTTGTCGCCGGGGTGTTCTGCCTGGCGGACTGGGTGCTGGTGGAGGATCTCGGGTTCATGGGCGGGACCGGCACCGACCCGAACAGCATGATCCCGATAACCCTGCTGCTCGCCGCTGGGTACCTCGGGCTCACCCGGCCTGGTGTGCCGGCGGCGGAGTCGGCGCGGCCTGCCGCTTCCACAGCTCCGGCCGCCTCCGCGGGTCCCGCGCTCTTCCCGCGCGCCGCCGCTACCGCGGGCGCGTGGCGCGGTATACGCGGTACAGGCGCGGTCGCGGCGATCGCGGTGGTGCTTACCGGGACCATCCCGATGGCCGTGGCATCTGCCCGCCCGAGCGCGGACACGATCATCGCCACCGCGCTTGACGGCCCGCCGGCGTCGGTCAATTACCCCGCGCCGGGATTCGCGCTCACCGACCAGCACGGCCGGGAGGTCACGCTGGCCAGCATGCGCGGCCGGACCGTGCTGCTGACCTTCCTCGACCCGGTGTGCACGACTGACTGCACGCTGATCGCGCAGGAGTTCCGCGACGCCGGCACGCTGCTCGGAGACTGGTCACGCCAAGTCGAAATGGTCGCGATCGTCGCCAACCCGCTTTACCGCTCCCCGGCCGTCGTCCAGGCATTCGACCGGCAGGAGCGCCTCGACCAGGTGCCCAACTGGCTGTACCTCACCGGGACCACGGCCCAGCTTGAGCACACCTGGAAGGCCTACGGCTTCCCGGTGCAGTTGCTTTCCGGTGGCGGGGGAGCGGCAGAGCGGTCCAGTGGCGGGATGATTGGCCACAACGACATCGCCTACGTCATCGACCCGCACGGGCGGACACGCCTCGAAATCGAAACGGACCCGGGCCCGGGATCCGCCGCCACGATGTCGTCGTTCTCCGCCGAGCTTGCCCAGGCCGCCCGGCAGGTGAGCGGCTCATGAGCGTGCGCCGGTCCAGGCCCTCTCGCGCCAGTCTCATGATCGCGTGCCTGCTCGCGTGCCTCCCCGCGTGCACTGCCGCCGTCGCGGGATGCGGCGCTGGCCAGGCCGGCCAACAGACGCTGTCGGCCGTGACCATCGCGGCGCAGCCGCAGCTCAGCGTGCCGGTAACGAGCAGCGCCGGTACCTGGGCGGTGGTGCCGATGGGCACGTCCGGGACCAACCTGTTCTGGGAGCTGTTCCTGCGGCCGGCCGGAACGGCCCGATGGGCGCTGGTCACCCCGCCGGGCGTTGCCGACAATGGAGGGCTCGTCGCGGCGGTCGGCGGCGGCCTGTCGCTGACGGCCGGATTCCGGCCCAGCCAGCACCTAAGCTTCTCGCCGCTTGCCGCCACCGCCGACGGCGGGCGGAGCTGGTCGGCGCTGCCCGGCGTGCTGCCGGGCGGGTTCGCTGCCGACCCGGACGCCCTGGCTGCGGGGCCGGGCGGAAGGCTGCTCGGGCTCACCGCCGCCGACGGCGGCACCCTATATTCCTCGGCCGACGGCGGCGGCCGGTGGACGGAGCTCATCGTGGCGCCGTCGCTGGCCAGCGAGCCTGCAGCGCAGGCGTGCCGGGTGAGCGCGCTGACGGCGGTGACAGTTACCGCTTCTGGCACGCCGCTTGCCGGGGCGGCGTGCGGCAGGCCCGGTGCCGCCGGGATCTTCAGCTTCGCCCGCTCCTCCTGGCAGCCAGCGGGACCGGCGCTTCCTCCGTCGCTGCACGCGGATACGGTGCGGGTGCTCCGGCTGACCACCACGCAAGCGGGCACGGCAGCAGTGCTCGCCGCCAGCGCCAACGGTGGCAATTACGTCGTCGGCGCATGGGCCAGGGCCGGGCCGCCGGGCAGCCCGGGGCAGCACTGGACGCTGACCGCACCGCTCGCGACCGGAACCGCCCAGGTGCTGACGGCTGGTCCGGGGCCGGGAGGCGAGATCTACGTGCTACTCCGCTCCACGGGAGCGGGTCGGCTGGAGATGTGCCAGACGCCGGGCAGCCGGTGGCAGTGTTTCCCCGCGGTTCCCTCCAGGACAGTCACGATCGTGCCAGGACCGGCTGGGCAGGCCGAGGCGCTCGCCGTTCACGGCAGCCAGCTCACGGTCTGGGCGGCCGCGCCTGGCCATCATTCCTGGACGGCAGTCCAGACGATCAAGGTCGGCATCCCCTACGGCTCCTCTGGCTGACCCCGGCCGACGGTACCGGCATCCCCTCACCCCGCTCGGATTCCGCCGCGATCGCCGAGCTGCTCAGGCAGGCCACGCCGGCCACGGCTACGCAGCCCGCGGCCAGCTGCATCAAGAACCGCCCCGGTGATGCAGGGAAAGCTCCACCATCCGTCCGCCGTTCGCGCGTGCCCGTACCGGCGGCTCCCGCATGGGCGGAATCGGTTTCCGGGCGGATGAACACTGGCTGCCTGCGGTTCTGCGCCACCCGAATCGCGCCTGTGCGGAAACACCGGCTGCGCCGCGACCTGAGACTAACGACTGCTTGCCTTCTGTGCCTGGCAGTCGGGCAACGGCGCGCTCGCCAACGTGGCACTGGACCGGGCGCTCGACGCCGACCCCGGCTATTCGATGGCGCTGCTGCTCCGTGACCTGATCGATGCCGGCGTGCCGCCCGCGATGGCGCGGCTGCCGATGACGCCGGAGGAGGTCGCGGCCAGCTATGCGGCGGCGGAGGACGACGGGCCCGGCGACGGGACGGCCGATGATGAGCAGCCCGATGATCCGTGCTGACACCCGCGTTTGGCCTGCCCGGCCAGCGAAAGGTGGTAGAGCACGATGACTGTCATGGCCACGCCGTCACCATGGCGCCAGCCGGCCAGCCGTTCCCCGTCGGCAAGCGGCCCGGCTTCCCGCCGGCGTGGGCACGCTGCGACGGGCCCGGACGCGGTACCGGCGACACGGGCGGATCCCCCTTGACGGACGGCGACCGGGAAGTAGATACCGGCCTCCGGTCTGCCGCCGGAGGCCACTACCCTCCGTATTCAGCGCTGGTTCCACGCGGCGGGGTCGTTCTCGGCCTGCCACTTGCCCAGAGCCTCGGTCGGCACCTTCGCATACCTGGCCAGGCTGCGCACCGGCCGGTGCCCGCCCAAGGCCATCAGCATCGGGGTGGGGGCGCCCCGTTCGGCCGCATGAGCAGACGGGAATGCCGGGCCAACTTGGATGGCAAACCGCAGACCTACGGCCTGCCACTTGATAAGGCCGGCCAGCTCAGAGCCACCTCACCGGGCCGAGAAGCGTGTCATCGGACAGTCCTAGACCAGGCTCTCCTCAAGGGCGAGGCGGGTGAGGTCGGCGCGGCGGCGATGCCCGGTCTTGTCCCGGATCCTGTCCAGGTGGGAGGCCACGGTCCGGATGCTGATGTAAAGCTGGGCCGCGATCTCCGCATTGGTGTGGCCCTGGGCGACCAGGGTGACCAGCTCCCTCTCCCGGGGACTCAGCGGCTTTCCCGGAGCGGGCCCCTGGGATTCCTCCCCTGCCGCGGTCGCGACCATGATGGCGAGTTCGGCGGCGGCGGACAACGGCATCATGGCTCCGCGCTCTTCGGCCTCGCGCAGCTGGCCAGGCTCAAGCGCCTGCTCGATCTGCCGCATGTATTCCGCGTGGCGCCCTTCATTCACGGGTCTGGTTGGCCGCCCACGGCGTTTCAAGGCCGCGGCAAGAGCTGCCCAGAGCGTAACGGCGTCAGCCCAGCGCCTGGTCGCGGCGCACAGATACCCGCAGTGCTCGATGAGGCTGGCCAGAGACAGGCTGTGGCCAATCCGGGAGGCGATACCGACCGCCTCTCCCAGGTATACCCCGGCGTTGGCCGGGTTGCCTGCCAGGAGCTCGAGATCCGCCATTACCTCGAGCAATGGAACCAAGTTCGTTAGGTCATCCACCTGGCGTGATAGCGCCAGCCCAGCGGCGCACACGCGACGGGCGGAGTCAAGCACGCCGATTTCGGTCAGTACCAGCGCCAAGACATAATGGCACCAGCGAGCCACATGGCCGCGGATATCCAGCGGCAGGAGTTCTTGCGCCTGCCGGGTCCAGTCCAGCGCCTCCGCCGCGTCGCCCGCGTAATAGGCGGTGACACTCAGGGCTGTCAGCGCGAAAAGTTCGCTCGCCGCATCGCCCAGTTCACGGGCCAGCGCTAGCGCGCGGCGGGCATCATGAACAGCTCCGGCCATGTCGCCCAGGTTCAGCCGTGCAATGGCCCGGCCGCCCGCCAGGGCCTCTACGAGCACAGGTGACGGTTTTCTGTTTCGATAGGCTTCGATGGCTGCCGTGTGGTGATCCGCGCCGTCGGCCGAATCGACGGAATCTGACGACAGAAACCCCAGCAAGAGCTGTGCTTTGGCCCAGGTCTCGTCGGCCGGGGAGGAGCGCGCGACGGCGGCGCTCAGGCGTTCCCGGGCCTCGACAAGGCGGCCGCGCAGGCGCAGCCACGGCACCAGCGCGGTGGCCAGTCGCATGGCGCCATCAGGGTCGTGCTCAAGCGCCCAGCTCAACGCGCGGCTCAGCGTGGCGTCCTCGGCGTCCAGCCAGCGCAAGGCTGCGAGTTCGGTCGCGCTGGCCTCGAGTTCCGCGGCGGCCTGCTCGGCCACCGACCATGCGAATGCGGCCAGCGCTGACGTGGCTTCCTGTTCCTCGCCGGCATCCCGCAGCCGGGTCAGGGCATAGGCGCGCAGGGTCTGCAGCATCGTGTACCTGGTCCGCTGGTCAGCACCAGACCGCGGCGGCACCAGCAGCGAACAGTCGACAAGGCGCAGCACGATGGGACCGGCTTCCGGTCCGGCCACGGCCTCCGCCGCCTCCAGCGTGAACGGGCCGGGGAACACTGCCAGCCGGCGGAACACCCGCTGCTCCGGCTCAGCGAGCAACTGGTAGCTCCAGTCGGCCACCGCGGTTAGCGACCTGTGCCGGGCCGCGGCCTGCGGATCCTTGCCGTTCAGCAGCCGCAGCGCGTCGTCGATCCGGTCGGCCAGCCCGGCCATGCCCAGCGCCTCGACCCGTGCCGCCGCCAGCTCGATTGCCAGTGGCATCCCGTCCAGCCGCGCCACCACACGTGCGACCAGCGGAGCGTACTCCGGGCTGAGGGTGAAACGAGGGTCTGCCTGACCAGCACGCTCAGCAAAGAGTGCCACCGCCGCCGACAGGCGCACTGCATCGGGCTCGTCGGAGCCCGGCAGCTCAAGCGGCGACAGCCGGTACCTGGCTTCCCCGGCCACCCCGAACTGCTCCCGGCTGGTCGCCAGCACATGCACTTCGTCGGCGCTGGTGAGCAGCGCCCCGCAAAGATCCGCGACCGTGGAGAGCACGTGCTCGCAGTTATCCAGGATGAGCAGCAATCGCCGCGGTGCCAGCGTCTCCGCGAGCACCTCAAGCGGTGGTCTGCCGGGATCCTGCTGCACCCCCAAGGCGGACATCACGTCGGCCGGCACCTGTGCCGCGTCCGCGACGGCGCCCAACTCGATGAACCACACCCCGTCGGGAAACAGGCCCTGGACCTGGCGCGCCACCTCAGTCACTAGGCGGCTCTTGCCTACGCCGCCAGGGCCGGTCACTGTTACCAGCTGGTAGTTTTCAAGCAGCCCGGTTAGCTGGGCGGCGTCATGCGCCCGGCCCACGAAGCTCGTCAGCGGCGCCCAAATCCCTGTCGTGCGGCTCGCGGCCTGCTCGGCCCGTGTCACTCAAGCAGACTAGCCGATGCTGGCGCCGTCACCCCGTACGCAAACCCCGGTCCCGTCCCCGTCCTGGTGGGCCTGTCACTGCGCCGCGGTCATGGCG
Organism: Streptosporangiaceae bacterium; assembly: GCA_035640715.1. Taxonomy (GTDB): domain Bacteria; phylum Actinomycetota; class Actinomycetes; order Streptosporangiales; family Streptosporangiaceae; genus DASQVO01. Next base: position 8,494 of record DASQVO010000432.1, on the reverse strand, counting down.
AACGCTGACGTGCGAGGACGTGTTCGTGCCCTGCCATCGCGTGCTGTCGCACATGGATACCATGGCGGGCGAGTACCCGACCGAGTTCAAGGACGAGGCCGCGTAGCATGCCGCGTGGCTGCCCACGCTGACGCTCGTCCTGACGAGTCCGCTGCTTGGTATCAGGCGGGCCGCCCTTGAGCATGTCCGGTCGGCGACGGGCGAGAAGGGCATCGTCGCCACCACGTTCCGGCGGCAGGCGGACTCTCCTGGCTTCTAGGGTCGCCTCGCGCAGCATCAGGCCACCATGGACGCGCCCACCGGGCGGGCGAGGCGCGCGGGACGCAGGTCAGCCCCATCCATGAGGTGGCGGTCGGCCCGCAAGACGCGCTGATGCATCGTCTGCAGCGATGGCCCCGGATCGATCCCGAGCTCCGCACCCAGCCTGTGCCGCATGCTGTCGAAGACGTCGAGCGCCTCGGCCTGGCGGCCGGACTTGTACAGCGCGAGCATGAGCAGCTCGCTGAGCCCTTCGCGGAAGGGATGCTCCGCCAGCAGCGCCCGCAGCTCGGCGATCGCCGCCGCGTGCTCGCCCAGCGAGATGTCAGCCGCCAGCTTTTCCTCCGTCGCCGCCATGTGCAGCTCCGTCAGCGGCACCCGGCGCGAATCGGCGTACGGGCCCGGAACTCCCGCCAGCGCGACACCACGCCACAACCCGAGCGCGTCGCGCAGAAGCCGGGCACCGCGCGCGGCGTCGTGATGGCCTCGCGCCGCGCGCCCCTCGCTCAGCCACTGCTCGAACGCGTCAAGGTCAAGAACCGCTGAGCCGAGCCGGAGCACGTAGCCGTCGCCGATCGACTCGATCAGCTGCCCGGCCTCTCCCGCGGCCTTCGTATTCACCAGGCGGCGCAGGCGCGAGACATAAGTGCGGATGGTTCCCGCGGCCGACCGGGGCATGTCCGCTCCCCACAAGCCGTCGATGAGGGCGCCCAGTGAAACCTGCCTGCCGCGCGCGAGCAGCAGCATCGCCAGCACGGCCCGCTGCTGCGGCGACCCGAGCTCAAGCTTTGCTTTCCCGTGCCATCCGCGCACGGGCCCGAGCACTTCGAACCTCACTTCACGGAACATCTGATTCTTCCCGTCCGAGTTCCTTCCGTCCCCTACAGCCTGCCGTCCGAGGCCCGCTCCAGGGCAGGGGTTGAATAACCCCTATTGGCCCTGGCGCTTGGTGTCCGCGGTCCTCACGACCTGGGATGAACCAGGATCGATCGCCAACCGGGACAGCCCAGGTCCCGGCAGCGAAATGTCACTTTCCGCCGTCAGCGGTGACACGAACCTTCTCATGTCATCGTCACCACAATCTCGGCACAAGCCGCTTCGTACGGGCGGCGTAGTCCGTGTAGGCCCAGCCCATGACCTCGGCGAGGACGACTTCCTCAACGAAGATCCGGTGGACGCTTGCGCTCCGAGCAGGCGGATGCGGACGCTCGGCAGGCGGACTCTGTGTCAGGCCCTCGAAGCCGTCACCCGCGCCAGCTGACTTGCGCACTAACTTGGCCCAACTCGGGCCCCGCCGCGCGCGTAAGCGGCACCGCCGCCCGCGAGGGCGAACGGCAGCCCCGCCTCCCGCAGCACATTCGCTGCCTTCTTGAGGGTGTCTAGAAGCAGAAACGGTGAGCTCTCGGCAGCCTCCGTTGCACCGCTCATGCAAGCTCACGCACGCAGGTCAGCCAGCGCTGCCCGTCGGCCAGGACATGCTCTGGGCCAACGGCGTCGGCCAGCAGCGATTCCACATCGCTCACGGGATACTCCCTGCACAGGTACCGATTAGCTACTTACGGGTCCGCGCACCGCGGAGAAGCGGTCAGACACCACAACAGGCATGCTCACCAGCTCACGATCTACCGCTGCAAAACTAAGAGGAAACGGCGGTCATCTCGATCAGCTCTATGACGGGGCCGTGCATGATGCCGTCGATGTAGACGAAGCGGCCGCTGCCTATTCCCGGAAAGGTGAACGATGTCATGAAACCGACGTCGACAGTTTCGCCGACCTCCCGCAGGTGCTCGAGGAACGGGTCGATGCCGTCGACGATATAGGCGAGGTGATGGATGCCGTCGCCGCCGTTGGCCTCCAGGAACTCGGTATACGGCGAGGGGCGCCGAGCACTGGCTCGCCAGCCGCCTCAACGCCTACCTGCAAGACGACGACGAGTACCGGGCCATCACCCGCCAGACCATCATCCGCGGGCTCGCCGGCACCATCACCTACACGCGGCGGCACATCACCGTCGAAACTGCCAGAGATCTGGGGCTTGTGATGCCGTACGTTAGCCGAGTTGGGGATGTGGTGGCCCGGGTGGACTTGGCCAGCTGCCCCATACAGGAGAACAGCCGATGACCCATGAGAACGTGTTGCTCAGGCGTACCACCACCCCGGAGGAGAACTACCTTCGTTGGTCCCGGTCTCGCTCACCGCGCCTCAACCCGCTGTTCCGACGGCCTGCGTGAAGCAGCTGGCGTCGATGACTTGCATGTACGGGCCCGCACCAGGAATACCCCGGATCGTCTGGACGACGCGCTGCACGTCGGGCTCTGCGGCGATCACCTCGACCCGCAGCCTCGCATCGAATTCGACCACCCGGCGCTGACCTCTGAACACCTCCGTGCGCGGCGTCGGGGTGTACAAGCTCGCCTCCGACAGCACGATCGACAGCGCGCCGGCCTCGACGAGCATGGCGCGGAGCTCGTCGGCGTCCTCGTGATCGACGAGGGCCCTGATCAATTTCATCCGCGTGTCGGCCCAGGTCACCGGCACCGGGTGACGCACCGCGCCGCCGGCGGGGTGCATCACGCCGGCTGGGCGGCCGAACGCGTAGGCAGACATCGCCTCCTGCCTCTGGTCGAGATTGTCCTCGTAGGCGGGCAAGACGCGGAGCCCGATTGTCCTCGCCACGGCGGCCGCGATCATCCACGTCAGGCAGAACGAGAAGGCGGCAACCACGGCAATCGCCAGCACCTGTTCCCCCAGAAGATGACCGCCGCCGCCGTAGAAGAGGCCGTTCGCGCCGATGGGGTTGACGCTCTTGTCCCCGAAGAATCCGAGCAGGAACATCCCGAGCACGCCGCCCGCGAAATGAACGGCGATGACGTCGAGCGCGTCGTCGGGGCGGAGGAATAGCTTCAGCCGAAGCGCGAGATGGCAGATCAGCCCGGCAAGCCCGCCAATGATGAGGGCGGCGTACGTGTCCACGTACCCCGCGCACGGCGTGATCGTGGCCAGCCCGCCGACCGCGCCGGTGACAGCGCCGAGCACGGTGGCGTGGCCGTCGGTGAAGCGCTCGGCCAACAGCCAGACGAGCATCGCCGCGGCCGCGGCGACCTGGGTGTTGAGCACGGCCTGTGCCGCAACGCCGTTCGCTTGCAGGCCGTCGGCCCCATTGAAGCCGAACCAGCCGAACCACAGCAGGCCAGCGCCCAGTACGACAAGGGGAATCGAGTGAGGCCGGGCCGCCGCGTTCGGCCACCGTCGTCGGCGGCCGATCACCAGGAGCAGGGCGAGCACTGCCGCGCCGGCCGACGCATGCACCACCAGCCCTCCCGCCCAGTCCTGCGCCCCGCGCCTGGCGAGCCAGCCACCCGGGCTCCAGAGCCAGTGCGCCACCGGCGCATAGACGATCAACGACCACAGCCCAAGGACGACCGTGTACCCGGCAAACCTCAGCCGGTTCGCGGTTGCCCCGGTGACCAGGGCCGGGGTGATAATCGCGAACATCATCATGTAGGCCACGAACGCGAGTGACGGAATGGCGACCCCCGGGACGACGGTGTGCATGTCGGCCATCGGGCCCGGGGCCAGATTGCGAAGCCCGAACTTCGCCAGGTTGCCGATCACCCCGCCGCCGGCGTCGGGGCCGAACGCAAGGCTGTACCCGGCCAGCACCCACAGAATGCTGATCAACCCAAGCGGGAAGATGTTCTGCTGAAGTATCACCAGCACATTGCGGCTGGAGACGAGGCCCCCATAGAACAACGCCAGTCCTGGCACCATGACCAGGACCAAGGCCGTACTGACCAGTACCCATGCGGTATCGCCCGCGCTCACTGGTGCACCGACCTCCGTTTCGGGCCGCTGGGAGTAGCTCCCGGACTCCGGGAGCCGGTTACAGCGTGGTTCGCGCGGTGGGTCGCCACACCACCCATCCTGCTAATAATTCCCGGCGGCCTTCCGGGCCGCGCAGAACTGCCTGGCTTGAGGATGTGCGGTGGCCAGGGTCTGGCCAGGCTCAGATCATCCACCGCGCGACGGAAGGACGATATTGCCCCGAAGATCGCACGGCGCGAGCGGACGCTATGTATGCCCGTCTCAGGGCAGGCTGCCCCGGGGCACGATCCACGCGTGCGGCTGACCGGTTGTCGCTGCGATGTGCTCGAAGTCAGCGTCGTAGTGAAGGATGACCGCGCCATGGTGCTCTGCCACTGCGGCGCTGAGCAGGTCGATCACGTCGGCGGCCCGGTGATGACCACGGGCTGCCATCCGGACCTGGACATCGCGGGCATGATTAGCGATCATCTTGGGACGCGGAACCCGGGCATGGCTTCACCGCGAGCGAGTCCGCTCTCCCCATGACCAAACCCAAGTTCGGTCGTGCCCGCGTACCTCACAGGCTCGTGTGAGTGCCGGGGCTCGTATGATACGTATCGTGTCTGCTGGTAGCGGCGTGCAGCGGTGGGCGAGAACCCCGCTCGGGGCGGCCGCCCGGGGGCTCGTCGCGGGCGCGGTCGGCACCCTGGCCATGGACCTGTTGTGGTTCTACCGCTATCGGCGGGGCGGCGGTGAAGGCGGCTTGGCCGAGTGGGAGTTCTCCTCCGGGCTGTGCAGCTGGGAGCAGGCGCCCGCGCCGGCGCAGATTGGCAAGCGCCTGGTGGAAGGCGTCTTCAAGCGCGAGGTGCCGGCCGAGCGGGCCGCGCTGGTCAACAACGTCACGCACTGGGCATATGGGCTGCTCGGCGGCCTGCAGTACGGGATCGTGGTGGGCTCGCTGCGAGCTCCGCGCATCCCCTACGGCCTGCCGTTCGGCGTGACCGTTTGGGCTACCGGATACGCGGTCCTTCCGGCCGCCAAGCTGTACAAGCCGATCTGGGAGTACGACCCGGGCACCTTGGCTAAAGACCTGAGCGCCCATGTCGTGTACGGTCTCGGCACGTCCGTCGTCTTTTACCTGACCGACGGCTGGCCAGGAATCGCGGCCTGACGACCTGCCTGCACAGGACCGCGAGACAGCAGGTATGCCGCCGGTTGGAAGGGAATGTGTTGGTAGTCAGCCGCCACGCGCCTGGTAGTCAAGGCTCTCACGCCGGAGCGCCGGGACGTTTGGGCGGTGCGACCGCCTCTCCGGCCACGGTGCCTGGCGGGCGATCCAGCCGGTCACCGCCACGCGGGCGCCGGGCCGCGCCAGGGACAGCGCGGCGGCGCGGCCGATGCCGCTGGTCCCACCGGTACCAGCGCTGAGCTTCCGGACAGTTCTGAAGTTATGTTCCCCTCACCGTTCTGTCGCACCTGTACGTTCCGGCCGGCAGGCGGCGCGTGCACGTTGTCCCGGCCAGGCGGTGTAAGCCGCGGACAGGGCGGAAGGCTTCGCGGGAAGCCACCCGGGCACTTATGACCGCCATAAGCCGCGCCCGAAGGCCGCCTCCGATTCCGTCACGGCTTCGCCGTCACGCCGGTGAGCGGTGGGTGACAGCCTGCACGCAGGTGCGGCATCGAGCAGGTGACGAGCGCAGGGGGTGACGCAGGTGCCTGAATTGATCGGTGGCGCGAGCGGTCTGGGATGGGTGGCGGTCAAGGCTGTCCTGCTCTTCGCGGTAGCCATTATCGGCCTGCGCCTGGGGGAACGGCGTACGCTTGCCCAGCTCAGCACATTCGATTTCGCGGTCGCCGTCGCGATCGGCGCGATCATCGGCCGGGGCGCGACCGCACCGGACACGTCGTTCGCTTCCTCGGCGATCGCGCTGGTCACCTTCCTGGTCGCGCATCGCGTCGTCGCGATCCTCCGCCGGCACAGCCGGGTCGTCCGCCTGATCGACCATCCGCCCCGTGTCCTCGTCGCCCGTGGCGAGCTCCAAGGAGGGGAGCTGGCCCGTGCCGGGCTGACGGCCGCGGACGTGTACGCGCTGCTGCGCGAGAACGGCGTCGGCGATCTCGGCCAGGTCGGATACCTGCTCTACGAGACACGCGGTGCCATGACGCTGATCGGCGCCGACCGCGAACCTGGCCCGCTGGTGCGGGACGTGCTTAACGCTTCCGGATACCGCCGAGCGCATCCCAGGCAAGGCGGACTCGGCAGTCCCTGACCATGACCTCGGCGAATGTCCACAGCGGGATGCTCGCGTCTTCAGTGCCACCTGTCTCAGTCGATAAGGGGAGAGAGGCGTCCCCGGTGCCTTCGATTGTTGCGGAAAATAACCGGAGAAGCTGCTACAGCTAAACCGTTTGCCCACGTCAGGCGCCGGACGGCAGATGTCTGACAAGAGAATCTCTGCTGCATGGCGCGCTGACCTGGCACAACAGATTCTCACGCGAACGCGACCAGCCCCAATGAGTACGGCTGTAAAACCGTCGGTTTCGCCTTCCCGGGTCCGGATCCTGGACCCGTCACACCAGCCAAACTGGCCCCTGACCAGGCAGAACTCAAACCAGTACACTCGGTGTGATGGATGCCTTTCCGGAGCGAACCCGCCACCACCGGATCACCGGGGAGCAGGCGGCGCTGCGCCGGGTGGCGACACTGGTGGCCCGCGCGGCGGCGCCGGAGGAGGTGTTCGCCGCGGTCACCGCGGAGGCCGGACGGCTGCTGGGCGCCCACTACGCGACAATGGCCCGGTACGGCCCCGACGACGCGGTAAGGGTCGCCGTGTGGAGCAGCACCGGCGCTACCCCGACCACCCCCGTCGGCAGCCGGGTGAGCCTCGGCGGGCGGAACGTGAACACGCTGGTGTTCCAGACCGGCCGGGCGGCACGGATCGACGACTACACCAGCGCCTGGGGCCCGGCCGCCGACGACGCCCGCGGGTTGGGCGTCTGTTCGGCTGTCGGCGTGCCGGTCAGCGTCGAGGGGCACCTGTGGGGCATGATGGTTGTGTTCACGCGGGAGGAGCCGCTGCCTGCCGGCACCGAGGCGCGGCTGGCCGCCTTCACCGAGCTGGCCGCCACCGCGGTCGCCAACGCCCAGGCGCGGATGGAGTTGCGCGGCTTCGCTGATGAGCAGGCCGCGCTGCGGCGGGTGGCAACGCTGGTGGCCCGCGCGGCGGCGCCGGAGAAGGTGTTCGCCACGGTCACCGAGGAAGCCGGGCGGCTGCTGCACACCCACCACGCGGCGCTGAGCCGGTACGGCCCCGACGGTGCGGTGACGGTGGTCGCCGTGTGGAGCAGCACCGGCGCCGCCACGTCCATCTCCCCCGGCACGCAGGTGAGTCTCGCAGGGCGGAACGTGCCCACGCTGGTGTTCCAGACCGGCCGGGCGGCGCGGATCGACGACTACGCCGGCGCCTCGGGCCCGGCCGCCGAGCTCATGCGCGAGTTTGGCACCCATTCGGCTGTCGGGGTACCGGTCAGCGTCGAGGGGCGCCTGTGGGGCGTTATGACCGTGGGGTCCAAGCGGGGGGAACCGGTGCTGCCGGCGGGCACCGAGGCGCGGCTGGCCGCCTTCACCGAGCTGGTCGCCACCGCGATCGCCAGCACGCAGGCGCGCGTGGAGCTGCGCGGGTTCGCTGAGGAGCAGGCGGCGCTGCGGCGGGTGGCGACGCTGGTGGCCCGGGCGGCGCCGCCGGAGGAGGTGTTCGCCGCGGTCACCGCGGAGGCCGGGCGGCTGCTGGGCGCCCATCACGCGGCGATGGCCCGGTACGGTCCCGACGGCGTAAGAACGCTGGTCGCCGTGTGGAGCAGCACCGGCGCTGCCTTCCCCGTCGGTGCCCGGGTGAGCCTTGGCGGGCGGAACGTAGCCACGCTGGTGTTCCAGACGGGCCGGGCGGCGCGGATCGACGACTACGCCGATGCCTCGGGCCCGGCCGCCGAGGAGGTCCGCGAGTTCGGCCTCCGCGCGGGGGTCGCCGTGCCGATCAGCGTCGGGGGGCGGCCGTGGGGCTGCATGTTCGTGGCGTCCACGCGGGAGCCGCTGCCGGCTGGCACCGAGGCGCGGCTGGCCGGGTTCACCGAGCTGGCCGCCACCGCCATCGCCAACGCCGAGGCCCAGGCCGCGCTGGCCGCCTCCCGGGCGCGGATCGTGGCCACCGCCGATGCCACCCGGCGCCGCATCGAGCGGGATCTGCACGACGGCGCCCAGCAGCGCCTGGTCTCCCTCGCCCTGGAACTGCGGGCGGCGCAGGCGGCGGCGCCGCCCGGGGCCGGTGAGCTGGTGCAGGAACTGGACGGCGTGGCCACCGGGCTGGCCGGGGTGCTGGAGGAACTGCGCGAGATCGCCCGCGGCCTGCACCCGGCCATCCTGGCCGACGGCGGG
>DASQVO010000431.1:0-15019 GCA_035640715.1 Streptosporangiaceae bacterium | reverse complement strand
CTGGACCGTGGCGGCGATGTCGTTACGGGAGAAGAAGCGCTCCAGGACCGCCTGCCAGATGCCGCCGAACCCGTCGACGCTGGTGCGCAGGTCGACGGTGACGCCGCTGTCGGCGGGTTCGATGAGCACCTCGAGGTCGCCAGCGAACTCGGCGAGATCAGGTACGGAGTCGCTCGTCCCGCCTGCTGCGCAAGATCGAGTTTTCTCCCCGCTGGCAGTTGTGTGAGCTGGACCGCCCGGTATCGCAAGACCGGCGACAGCCCTGGCCCTAGCACCCTGCCCCTCTCCGAGTAGCCGGAAACCGATCATCATGGGTTTTTGCACGTATGTGGTCACCGCACTAGCGGTTCTTACCCATCTCCGGAGAAGGCGTCTCTTCGAGGAAGGCGTCGAGGGCGGAACGGGTGGGGGCTGTGGCGGGCCCGGTGCGGGTGGTGGACAGTGCGGCGGCGGCGTTGGCGCGGCGGGCCGCGTCCTCCGGGGCGAGCCCGGCCGCCAGGCCGGCCAGGAAGACACCCGAGTGCGCGTCACCCGCGCCGGTGGTATCGACGGCCTTGACCGGCGGCGCCGGGATGAGCGTCATGCGGTCCCCGTGCGCCACGACACATCCGGCCGCGCCGGCCCGCACCACGACGCCGGATCGGCCCTTCCGGCTCCCCGGGCGCTGCCGGCCGGTCCGGGCGATCAGCTGGCGGGCGGCCCCGGCGGGATCGCTGGCTCCGGTGAGCAGGGCCGCCTCACGCTGACTGCAGCTGCACCAGTCGCAGCGGTCAAGCACCGGGCCGAGCACGTCCGCGGGGATGTCCGCGACCAGCGGGCCCGGATCGACGAACAGCACCACCTCGGCGGGCAGGCTGGCCGCCCAGCCGGCCAGGACCGGGCCCGGCTCCGCCGGGGCCAGGCCGTACCCGGACACGTAGACAGCGTCGCCCGGCCCGGCCGGGACCGTGTCCCAGCTGCCCGGATCGCGCAGCATCTCGGCGCCGAGGCTGGTGACGAAGGTCCGTTCGCCGTCACGCTCGACCAGGGCCACGTCGAACCCGGTGTCCGCGCGGGCGTCCGGCGGGCGCAGGATCTGGATGCCCTCGGCGGTCAGGGCGGAGCGCACCAGGTCTCCCCACGGCCCGGTGCCGTGGCCTCCGGCGTAGAGCACCGGAAGGCCCTGCCGGGCAGCGGCCGCCATGGTGTTGAATCCGCCGCCGACGAACAGTCCCGAGGACGTGGCCAGCATGTCGCCGCCTCGTTCGGGCAGCGCCGGGACCTGCATGAGGAGGTCCACGATGGCCTCGCCAGCGAACACCAGCCGCCGGATCGGCGGGCTCACCTGCGACTGCCGCGCAGGCGGAGCGCGAGCAGGCTGTCGGCCAGACGGGAGAGGCCCAGGCCATGGGCGTGGATGACAGCGACCGCCTCGGTGGGAAACGCCGCCAGGCCGTGGCACGCGCCGCCGACCGCCCCGGCCATCGCGGCGATCGTGTCGCAGTCCCCGCCGAGTGAGGCCGCGAGACGGCACGCCCGCCACGGATCGTCCGGTATCACGCTCAGCGTCGCGAAGGCGGCCGGCACGGATTCCTGCGTGGCCAGACTGGTGCCGACCAGCCGGTAGATCATCTCGGCGGCCGCGGGGGCCGGCCGCGCGGCGACCAGGCCGGTCGCCCATTCGATGCGCGCGGCGACGTCGGCGCCGGCGACCCAGTGACCGTGCCTGGCTGCCAGCCGGGCGGCAGCGATGGCAGTCTCCGTGGCCTCGGAGACCGTGGCGCCGGCGATCCCGGCGCTCACCGCGGCGGCCACAGCGGCGGCCCCGGCCAGTGCCAGCCCCGTGTTGTGCGTGACGCGGCTGGCCTCGACCACCCGGTCGACCAGGGCGGCGAGGCTCTCCCCGGTGCCGGCCCGGCCGTCCGCTGCCGTGACGCTCACGGCGATCCCCACCGGGGCGATCCGCATCGCTGCACCATTGGTGTCGCCGCTGGCGCCAGCCTCCTCGGGCGACGTCCCGGCCTGCACTGCCGCCAGGGCGCGCCGGGTCGACGGGCCCAGCAGATCCAGTGAGCCCCGCGCGGCCATGTCCGTCTCCCATGCGACGAGCGCCAAGGCCAGTTTCTGGGCGTCGACAGTCCCGCGCCCGGCGATGAGCAGCTTTCCCAGCAGGACAGCCTGCTGGGTGTCGTCGGTGACCGCGCCGGCGGGCTGCCCGGCCGCGATGGGGTGATCGTGCGGGGCCTGCTCGAACCCGGTCAGCATCCCGCCCCAGCGCTCGATGATCTCCCGCCGCGACAGCATCTGCGTGGGCATGCCCAGGGCGTCGCCGATGGCGAGCCCATACAGGGCACCCCTGGCACGCTGGGCCACATCGTCAACCTGACCGGACGCTGCACTGGGAAGATGGACCATCACCGGCGATGTTTCAGTGCCAGGTGTCAGATTGTCAAGTTGTGTCTTATCAGGTCGTGTTGCATCCGGGAGGAGCTGAGGTGACACGGTAACCGGGCAGCGCGCCGGGGGCATCGAACTCAACGGCATCAACGTCATCGGCGAGGACGAGCGCAAGGGGGCGCCGCGGCAGCTTTTCTGGCCGTGGTTCGCCGCCAACGTATCAGTGCTGGGGCTGAGCTACGGCTCGTTCGTGCTGGGCTTCCACATCTCCTTCTGGCAGGCGTCCATCGCCGGCCTGATCGGGATCGTGGTGTCCTTCCTGCTCTGCGGGTTCATCGCGCTTGCCGGGAAGCGCGGCTCCGCGCCGACGCTGATCCTGTCCCGCGCCGCCTTCGGTGTGCGCGGCAACAAGGTCCCGTCAGTGATCTCCTGGGTTCTGTGCGTGGGCTGGGAGATCGTGCTGACGGCGCTGGCCACGCTCGCCACCGCCACGGTGTTCCAGCGGATGGGCTGGAGCGGCGGAGACGTCACCAAGATCATCGCGTTCCTGGTGATCACTGTGCTGATCGTGGGGGGCGGTGTCCTCGGCTTCGACACGATCATGCGGCTGCAGGCCGGCATCACCGCGATCACCGGCATCCTGACGGTCGTCTACTTCATCCTGGCGGCCGGCAAGATCCACTGGGCCACCGTGTCACACCTGCACTCCGGCTCGGCGGCGGCGTTCATCGGCGCGATCATCTTCGTGATGACCGGCTTCGGCCTCGGGTGGGTCAACACCGCGGCCGACTACTCCCGCTATCTGCCGCGCCGCGCCTCCAGCGGCGGGGTGATCGGCTGGACCACGTTCGGCTCCGCGGTCGCGCCCATCTTCCTGCTCGGATTCGGCCTGCTGCTGGCCGGCTCGTCGCCGTCCCTGAACACCGCCATCTTCGCCGACCCGATCGGCGCGCTGACCACGATCCTGCCGACCTGGTACCTGTTCCCGTTCGCCATCGTCGCCGTGCTCGGGCTGGCCGGCGGGGCCGTGCTGGACATCTACTCATCCGGGCTGACGCTGCTCGCCGCCGGCCTGCGCGCCCCGAGGTACGTGGCAGCCCTGATCGACGGCATCCTGATGATCGCCGGCACCATCTACGTGGTTTTCTTCTCCCGCAACTTCATCGGCCCGTTCGAGGGATTCCTCATCACCCTGGGCGTGCCCATCGCCGCCTGGTGCGGGGTGATGCTGGCCGACATCGCGTTGCGCAGGCGGGACTACGCCGACCGGGACCTGTACGACCCGCAGGGCCGCTACGGTGACGTTCGCTGGCTGTCCGTCGCGCTGCTGGTGATCGGTACCGTCATCGGCTGGGGCCTGGTGACCAACACCTCGGCTAGCTGGCTGAAGTGGCAGGGCTACCTGCTCGGGCCGTTCGGCCTCGGCGGTAAGGCGGGCACCTGGGCCCTTGCCAACCTCGGCGTCGTGGTGGCGCTTATCATCGCCTTCGCCGGCTGGCTGATCGCCGGCCGGCGGACCATAAGGGCGCAGGAAGGGGCCGCCGCGCCCGGGCACACCGTGGAAGTCGGATAGCAGCGGATCAGCTCACGCGGGTGCCGTACATCTCGCCGAGCGGATCGGCGAGCAGTTCAACGCGTGCACCGTCCGGGTCGCGGAAATAGATCGAGGTACCGCTTTCAACCTGGTATGGGACACCGGCCGCGTCGAGTTTGCCGCGCAGGTGCTGCCAGGATTCCGGCGTCACCGATATGGCGAGGTGGTGCAGGCCCCCCAGGACCTCCGCGTACGGCCCGAGGTCCAGGCCGGGGAAGTCGAAAAAGGCAAGCAGGTTCCCGTGGCCCACGTCGAAAAAGAAATGGCTGGAACCTTTGTAGTCCCTGTTCTCGAAGATCTCCGTGAGCGGGAACTCCAGAATCCCCTGGTAGAACTGGATCGTCCGCTCTACGTCCGAGCTGAGCAGCGCCGTGTGGTGTATGCCACGTGCGCTGCTGACCGGCGGTGCGTCCTTGACATATTCCGCGCGCAGCCGGGCACGCCGCGCTTCGAGCGCCGCCAGGTCAATCTGGCTGTCGGTCATGACGCCTCCCTCGGTTGGATACGGCCGGGCAAGTTCGCCGAATCGGTCCGCACAATCTGCCGATCCCCACGGATGACGCCCGTGTTGATCCGTCCCAAAGCCGATCTGGCCGACACGGGCCTGACTGGAGCGGCCGGAGCCGCCCTGCCCGTACGCATTTACTCCGGCGGGGGCGGGCGGCGGCTAGCGGCGCGATGCCGCCCTGCGCAGACGCCTGCCGGGCTGGCGTCGGCTGGCGGCTCGCCATACCGGCGTGTCAGGAGATCAGGTTGTCGAAGTCGCCATCCTTCAAGCTATCGATGAGTGTGGCAATCGCCTCACGCCGGTAGATAAGTGCTGGCCCCTGCGGGTCCCTGGAGTTCCGCATCGCAATCGTCTCGGCGTCGATCCTGGCCATCTCCACGCAGGCACCCTGGGAATTGCTGCGCTGGCTCTTGCGCCATGCCGCACCGTCGAGGTCCGCGGCAGACATGCCGTTGTAGATGCCCTGCATTTTTCAGTCTCCTGACATAGCTGTGACCATGTGTAGGCCGGCCGCAGGTCTCTCGATCACGGGCACGGGCCTGATGCACGACTCCGCCGGCCGTGTCCTGCAGACCGGATGGCCCTCATATTATTCATCTGCACGTGCATTGGCATGAGCTTCCGCAAATTCATCCGCAAATTCATTCGCATACGCTTCGGCATGCGCATACGCACGTGCTTTGCCCGGTTCCGGTTGCCGCGCCGGCAGGGACTCCCCTCCGCCGGCCCGCAGGCCACCGGGCCTGTGGCCGCAACGCGCGGAATCCGCGCGTTGCGGCAGCTCCGGGCGGGACGCCGAAAGCGGCTGCGGGCAGAACATCCGGCTATCACCACATCGAAGTCATTAATTACGTACTGTTACCCAATACGGGGCTAGTAAACGGCTGCAAACACTCCGTAGTGGAGACAATCCTGACCGGAATGCGGTGATAGGGACCTGCACGGCCCCGGGTTCAACGCCACGCCAGGCGACCGGACACGGCCGGACAGGTCTGCTACCTCTTCACCTGCGCGACGGGAAGATCATCAAAGTTGCGGCGTGGGAGACTCCCGCCCATGCGCATCAGGGCACGGCTGTGAACGCGAACCAGCAGCGCGACCGCCAGGCCGCGGCTGACATCCCCGCTCCCTCAGGGCGGTGGAGAATGTCAAGCCTGGAAGTAAGCGAGACCGCGGTTCTCAGATGCCGACGGCGGCCCGGAGCTGATCGACCCGGTCGGTGCGCTCCCATGAGAAGTCCGGCTCGGTGCGCCCGAAGTGACCGTAGGCGGCGGTCTGGGAGTAGATCGGGCGCAGCAGGTCCAGCGCCGAGATGATCGCGCGCGGGCGGAGATCGAACACGGACAGGACCGCATCCTGGATCCGCTCGACGGGCACGTGCTCGGTGCCATAGCACTCGACGAACAGCCCGACCGGCTTGGCCTTGCCGATCGCGTAGGCCACCTGCGTCTCGCACCTGTCCGCCAGGCCGGCCGCGACGACATTCTTGGCCACCCAGCGCATCGCGTACGCCGCGCTGCGGTCGACCTTGGACGGGTCCTTGCCGGAGAAGGCTCCCCCGCCGTGCCGCGCCATGCCGCCGTACGTATCGATAATGATCTTGCGGCCGGTCAGGCCGGCGTCGCCCATGGGGCCACCCACCTCGAAGCGGCCGGTGGGGTTGACCAGCAGCCGGTAGCCGGTCGTGTCGAGGTCGAGGCTTGCCAGCACCGGGTCGACCACGTAGTCCTTGACGTCGGGCGCGAGCAGCTCCTTCAGGTTGATATCCGGGGCATGCTGCGTCGACACCACGACCGTGTCGAGCCGTACCGGCGTGATGCCCGAGTATTCGACCGTCACCTGTGTCTTGCCATCGGGCCGCAGGTACGGCACGGTGCCGCTGCGGCGGACCTCGGACAGCTGCCGCGCGAGCTGGTGCGCCAGCATGATCGGCAACGGCATCAGCTCGGGCGTCTCGCGGCACGCGTAGCCGAACATCAGGCCCTGGTCGCCGGCGCCCTGGCGGTCCAGATCCTCGGTGCCCTCGCCCTCCCGGTACTCATAGGCATCCTCGACGCCGAGGGCGATGTCGGGCGACTGTGAGCCAATGGACACCGACACGCCGCAGGAGGCGCCGTCAAAGCCCTTGGCGGAGGAGTCGTAGCCGACCTCGAGGATCTTCTCCCTGATGATCCCGGGGATATCCACGTAGGTCTGCGTGGTGACCTCGCCGGCCACGTGAACCTGGCCCGTGGTGATGAGAGTCTCGACGGCGACCCTGCTGTTGATGTCGTCCTTGATCATGGCGTCGAGGATCGCGTCACTGATCTGATCGGCCATCTTGTCGGGATGGCCCTCAGTGACCGACTCGGAGGTAAAGAGGCGACGTGCCACGAGACTCCCATTTCTGCTGATGCGGACTCGGCCGAAGTTTATCCATGATCACGCCGTTGCCAGGAAACGGAGTCCGAGCCCGCTCAAACGTACTAAAGGTTACTTCGTACCTGATCAGCCGGCACCAGGCTCTGATACCGGCCCGGGACATCCTAGCCGTGCGGTCACCAGATCCCAGACCGTGTCAGCCAGGACCTCCTTGGGGCCGCGCGCGATCTCGGTGCGTGTCCCGTCCGCGCCAAGCACCACGGCCTCATTATCCCTGGTACCGAACGCCAGCCCGTTCCCCACCCGGTTCACGGCCAGCAGATCGCAGCCCTTGCGGGCGAGCTTCGCCGCGCTGTCCGCTAGTTCCGGGTCGGTCTCTGCGGCGAACCCGACGATGACCTGGCCCGGGTGCGGCCGCGCGGACAGCTCGGTGAGGATGTCGGGGTTCTGCACGAGGTGGATCGGCTCCGGTCCGGCCCCGCTCTTCTTGATCTTCGAGTCACTCCGGGCGGCCGGGCGGAAGTCGGCCACGGCGGCCGCCATCACGACCGCGTCCGCGTCGGCCGACTCGGCCAGCACTGCATCCCGCATCTCCAGCGCGGATGTCACCCGGATGACGCGCGTCCCGGCCGGGTCGGGCAGCGACACGTTCGCCGACACGAGCACCACCTTCGCCCCCCGGGCGACGGCGGTCTCCGCGAACGCGTACCCCTGCCTGCCAGAGGACCAGTTACCGAGGAACCGGACGGGGTCGAGTTCCTCGCGGGTCCCGCCGGCCGACACGACCACCTTCCGGCCGGCCAGGTCCTGCCCCAGCCCGCTGGCTCCCCGTGCGAGAACCCGTACGGCGGCCGCGTAGATCGCATCCGGCTCCGGCAGCCGGCCTGCACCGGTGTCCGCCCCGGTCAGCCGGCCGCTCGCCGGGTCGAGGACGATCGCGCCACGGTGCCGCAGCAGTGCCACGTTGGCCTGGGTGGCCGGATGCTCCCACATCTCCGTGTGCATGGCGGGCGCATACAGTACCGGGCACCGCGCAGTGAGCAACGTAGCCGTCAGCAGGTCGTTCGCCATGCCCGCGGCGGCCCGCGCGAGCAGGTCCGCCGTCGCCGGCGCGACGAGCACCAGGTCCGCCGACTGCCCGAGCCGGACATGCGGAACCTGGTCGGCGCCTGACCACGCATCGGTGGTGACCGGATTGCCGGAAAGCGCCGCCCATGTTGCCTCGCCGACGAAGCGGAGCGCGTCCGGGGTGGGGACCACGCGCACCTCATGGCCGGATTCCGTCAGCCGCCGGAGCAGCTCACAGGCCTTGTAGGCCGAGATTCCGGCGCCCACGCCGAGGATGACCCGTGGTGCCACTGCGCGCGCCCCGGCCTGTCGAGCGAGCCGTCAGCCCTCGGCGGGCTCAGTGCGCTCGACCGAAAGGAGCTTCTCCCGGACCTCGCGCAGCGCGATGGACAGCGGCTTTTCCTGCACGCGGGTCTCGACAAGCGGGCCCACGTACTCCAGCAGGCCCTCACCGAGCTGCGAATAGTACGCGTTGATCTGCCGAGCCCGCTTCGCCGCCATGATCACGAGCTGGTACTTACTGTCCACGACCTTGAGAAGCTCGTCGATCGGCGGATTGATGATGCCATCTGCGGCGGGAGTCCCTGCCACGTCACGCCTTCCGTCTGGGTAACGCTAACTGCTAACTGCTCATCCGATGATGAGCCGAAAATCAAGGCTATCACCTGGCGGCATACCTCTTCGACGGACGTGTTGACGATCGTGACGTCGAATTCGCTCTCCGCGGCGAGTTCACCGCGGGCGACCTCAAGACGCCGCTGCACAACCTCGGGTGACTCCGTGCCGCGGCCCGTGAGCCGGCGCACCAGTTCATCCCAGGAAGGCGGCGCAAGGAAGACCAGGCACGCGTCCGGCATGCTCCGGCGCACCTGCCGTGCCCCCGCGAGGTCGATCTCCAGGAGACAGGGCACGCCGGCCGCCAGCTTCTCTTCAAGCGGCTTCCGCGGCGTTCCGTACCTGTTGCCGGCGAACTCGGCCCACTCGAGCAGTTCGCCGGCCGCCACCATCCGGTCGAACTCCCGGCTGTCGACAAAGTGGTATTCCCGGCCGTCGACTTCGCCGGCGCGCGGCGAGCGGGTCGTGACCGAGACGGACAGCCAGACCTGCGGGCACACCCGGCGAAGCTCCGCGATGACCGTGCTCTTCCCGACCCCGGAGGGCCCGGAGAGCACGGTCAGCCGGGAGAGCCGCCGGGAAGGCCGGCCGCGTCCGCTGCTGGCGTCCGCGGCTCCGCCGGGGGTGGCGGAGTCGCGCACGAAACCTCCGGGCTGGGCGACCATACCCCCGTGCCCGATCCCGGAATCCGCTGGCCGCCTCAGATGTCCGAACCGAACTCTTGCTCGAGCGCAGAGCGCTGGTTGGCTCCGAGCCCGCGGACGCGGCGGGACTCGGCGATGCCAAGCCGTTCCATGATCTGCTTGGCCCGTATCTTGCCGACGCCGGGCATCGACTCGAGCAAGGCCGAGACCTTCATCTTGCCAATGACGTCATCCGTTGTGCCTTCCTTGATGACGTCGGACAGGGTCATGGCCCCGCGCTTGAGGCGATTCTTCACCTCGGCGCGTTCTTTGCGCGCTCTGGCGGCCTTCTCCAAGGCAGCCGCGCGCTGGTCGGGAGTGAGGGGAGGAAGAGCCACTCGGGTCACCTCGGGTTTCGTCGGTAAAAAGGCTGGTGGGGGGGAAACTAGCGAGTGAGGGTACCTTTCGGCAACGCGAATCCCTGTTTATGTCGCCATAAATTTATGGATATTACTCTGCGTAGCTGTTCGATTACTAAATGAAACCAACCAACGGTCACACACTCTCCGCCTGGCTTGCCGGCAGCGGTCCGGAGGCTGGGCGCGACGGGTCACCGAGTCCGGTGTGATGGGCCTTCCACCGCAAGAGTAAGCTCCTTGTGGCGATCGCTGAACGGCGGAGCGGAGATAACGCCTTCGGCCCACAGCGAATCCTCCGGACGGCCGGCGGGCAAGCGGAGCCAGCCCGGCTTCGCGGATTTGGTCACGGCGGATCACACATATCATAGCGGCGCTCAGATCACTGAAGCCGTTAGTCCCATACGGGGCGTCTCGCCACTCACCTGGGGGCCAACCAGACGGGTACAGCAAGGCGATGCAATCCCCCTGAAACGGGTCTGCCGTCGGCCTAATATAGCAAGTGAATATTTTACATATCAAGACGAAGCGCATCCTATGGTGACGTCTAGTGCGCGCGAGAATGATGCCCATCCGGATCGGATCGATGCGCCTTAGCGACCGCCGCGGAGCGGTCGCTGTTTCACCGGGCCGGGCGGCAGTGTAACCACAGGGACGGTGGCCATCATGGTCCTGCTTACCTGCCAACGGGCGTGAGCCGCCGCAGGGACGCTGCCAGCGCCGCCGCGGCCGCGCCCGGATCGGGTGCGCCGGTAATGGGACGGCCGATTACCAGCAGGTCAGACCCGGCCTGCAGGGCGTCCTGGGGCGTCGCGACCCGGGCCTGGTCGTGGGCATCCGTCCCGGCCGGCCGCACCCCCGGGGTGATGAGCGTAATGTCAGGTCCCACCTCCGCCCGGACGGCCGCCACCTCACGGGGCGAGCAGACGATGCCGCGGGCACCGGCTTCCACGGCGAGCGTGGCTAGCCGCAGCACCGTGTCATGGACGCTACCGGTCACCCCGGTCTTTTCCAGATGGGCCTCGCTCAGCGAGGTGAGCACAGTGACCGCGGCGATCTTCGTGTCGGGGGCGGCCTCAGCGGCGGCACGGATGACGCCGGGGCCACCGCTCGCATGGACGGTAAGCAGGTCCGGGCGCAGGCGCGCGACGGTCCGGGCCGCACCGGCGACCGTCGCCGGGATGTCGTGCAGCTTGAGATCGAGGAAGATGCGCACGCCGCTGGCTCCCCTGATCGAGGGGACCACGCCAGGGCCGTACCGCAGGTACAGCTCAAGGCCGATCTTCACCGTGCTTACGTGCGGCGTCACCAGGCCTGCCCACCGCGCGGCTGTCTCAAGGTCGGGCGCGTCTAGCGCGACGGCGACCGGCGCCGGGTTGCTCAAGGCCACTCCTTCAGAGATCGTGCTATTCAGAGGTTCGCTCTATCCGCCCGCGTGCGGGTGGCCACGGTGGCCCGCACCGGCCGCACGTGCGGCACCCAGGCCCGCCGAACCGGCCCGGCAGGGCCACGGGAACCCCGGCGGAAGCCCGTTACGGGACAACCGGGCCAGGCGGGTTCCCGGAGGCAATTCGCCGGTCCCACGGATCCGGAGCCCTCGCGGAGCCTACCTGTTAACGCTCACATTGCCCACATCATCGCGCCTGCTCATCTCAGGGCACTCATAACCGATACCGTTCGGCTAACGGCATCAGCACATGTTGATGACAGATGCACCATGATGAGCTGCGGGAGATGCATGCCGCCTGGGATTTCACGGGAGATCCCAGGCATCCCCGAGAGTAATGCACCTCGCTCCGGATTGTGTGACGCATACGGTTCCTTAATGCCCGGCCAGCTACTCCGCGGCGCCACTCAGGCCATCCGGCGCCAAAGGGAAACCGGGAGGCCGCCCGGGTGATGAGCGAGGCCCATGACGTCAGTCAGGCGCTCCGCGCCGTGCCGGGCGAGTTCTTCTTCAAGCTCGCCGGCGACACGCGCACAGGCCGACGGGTCGTGAAAGATCGCGGTTCCCACGCCGACCATGGAGGCACCGGCGAGGATGAGCTCGAACGCGTCGCGTCCCGTGCGCACGCCGCCGATTCCGATGATCGGGACATCGGGCAGGGCCTGGCGCACCTGCCAGACACACCGGACCGCAACCGGGCGGATCGCCGGGCCCGACAGGCCGCCGGTTACGCCGGCCAGCGCCGGCTGCAAAGTCTGCGTGTCGATGACCATCCCCCGCAGGGTGTTGATCATGGACAGGCCGTCTGCGCCCGCTGCCACGCAGGACCGGGCGATAGCCACGATGTCCGTCACGTCCGCTGAAAGCTTGGCGAACACCGGGATCTCATACCGGGCGCAGCGGCGCACCGCATCCACGACACGGGCCGCAGCATCCGGCTGGCATGCGAAGACCTGGCCGCGGTCCTCTACGTTCGGGCACGACATGTTGATCTCGATAGCGGTGACCCCGGCAGCGTCAGACAGCCGGGAGGCCAGCTCGGCGTATTCGCGCACGCTGCCGCCGGCGATCGAGACCACGGTGCGGGCGCCGCGGGACAGCAGCCACGGCAGGTCCCGCTGGAGGAACGCGTCGATCCCGGGCCCTTGCAGGCCGATCGAGTTGAGCATCCCGCTCGGGGTCTCGGCGGTGCGGGGCGTCGGCCGGCCGGCCCGCGGCTCGATCATGATCGATTTGGTGACGACCGCACCGATCTTCGCCACCTCGATGAACTGCGCGAGCTCGCGGCCCGTCCCCGCGCACCCGGCCGCCGTGAGGACCGGGCTCGGCAGTTCTACCTGGCCGAGCCTGGTGCGGAGGTCAACCGGCATGCCCGGACTCCCCCGGCACCCACGGCCGCGTACTCGCCGCATGCCCGGCCGGTGCGGCCGGTGCCGGACGTGGCGGCTTCCAGCCGGGGGCGCCGAGCGCGTCGAACGGAATCGTCCCCACGTCGTCCCAGCGGACGAGGTCGCCGCGGAACACCGGCCCGTCTACGCAGGAGCGCACGATCCTCGTGATCCCGTCGGACCCTATGACGGGGAGCACGCAGGCCATGCACACCCCGGTACCGCAGGCCATGGTTTCCTGCACGCACGCCTGCACGGGAATGTCGTACCGGTTCGCCAGGGCGGTAACGTCGCGCAGCACCGGCAGCGGCGCGGCCACGTAGATGACGTCGGTGCGGGCCTCGTGGATGACCTGGCTGAGCATATCGGTGACCACGCCGCGCACGCCCAGCGACCCGTCCTCGGTCGTGATCGTGGCGCTGCGGGCGGTGCGGCGTGCCCGCTGCGCGCCGAACACCCGGTCCGCACTCTCCGCCCCGAGCAGGAAGTCGACCTGGCAGCCGCGGCCGCGCAGCCGGTCAGCGAGCGGGAACAGCGCGGCGCTGCCGTATCCGACGCCGACCAGCAGGCAGCTCACGGAATCGCGCGGGACGGGAAACGGCCGGCCCAGGGGGCCGACCACGTCCAGCAGGTCCCGGCCGCGGCGCGCGGCGAGCCAGCGGGTGCCCGGCCCGCGGGCGGTGAAGACGAACTCCACCGTGCCGCCGTGGTCGGGCCGGACCTCGTGGATGGAGAAGGCGCGGCGCAGCAGCATCGAGGTTTCCGGGCCGCCAACGGAGACCGTCACGAACTGGCCCGGCTTGAAGCGCGTGGCGATCGCCGGTGCTACCATCGTCAGCGCGTGGTAGGCATCGATCCGGCGCAGGGTGAGCACCGGCCCGCGTACCTGAACCGGCGCCACGCTGTGCTCACCATCCCTTGGTGCCTTGGACGTCATGGCCCCTCGCCGACACGGCGCCGGGCCGGGGAGAATCCGGTCATCGGGCTATAGGGCCATAACCCGATGCCGCGCAGGCACTCGGCGTGCTGTTGCAGGGACCTGACGCCCACCTCGCCTCGGATAGTGGCCTCGATGCCCTGCACCGCGGCGGCGAGGCCCGCCACGGTCGTCACGCACGGGATGCCCCGGCGGACGGCGGCGGTGCGGATCTCGTAACCGTCGAGGCGGGGGCCCGTCTGCCCGGGGCTGCCGAACGGCGTGTTGACGATGAGGTCCACCTCGCCGGCCAGGATCTGGGTGACGACCGTCGGCTCGTCGTCCGGCCCGGGGCCATCGCTGTGCTTGCGGACGATCCTGGCACGGACGCCGTTGCGCCGCAGCACCTCCGCGGTGCCCTCAGTGGCCCAGATCTCGAAGCCGAGGTCGGCGAGGCGCTTGACCGGGAACACCATCGACCGCTTGTCCCTATTCGCCACGGACACGAACACGCGCCCCTTGACCGGCAGGGACCCATAGACGGCGGCCTGCGATTTCGCGTACGCGGTGCCGAACATCTCATCGATTCCCATCACCTCGCCGGTGGAGCGCATCTCCGGCCCGAGAACCGTGTCCACACCCTCCCCGCGTGCGTCCCGGAACCTGCCGAACGGCAGCACGGCCTCCTTCACTGCCACCGGCGCATCCAGCGGCAGCGTCCCGCCGTCCCCCGATCCCGGCAGCAGCCCCTCCGTACGCAGCTCCGCGATGGAAGCGCCGAGCATGACCCGAGCCGCGGCCTTGGCCAGCGGCACAGCGGTGGCCTTGGAGACGAACGGCACCGTGCGGGAGGCCCGCGGGTTTGCCTCGAGCACGTAGAGCACTCCGGCGGCGAGCGCGTACTGGACATTGAGCAGGCCACGCACGCCTACGCCGGCCGCGATCCGCGTGGTCGCGTCCCGGATCCGCTCGATGTCCGCCCGGCCCAGCGTGATCGGCGGCAGCGCGCACGCCGAGTCGCCGGAGTGGATCCCCGCCTCCTCGATGTGCTCCATCACGCCGCCGAGGTAGAGATCCTCGCCGTCGTAGAGCGCGTCCACGTCGATCTCGATCGCATCGTCGAGGAACCTGTCGATCAGCACGGGATGCTCGGGGCTCGCCTGGGTGGCGCGTTCCACGTAGGCCGCCAGGCTGTCGTCGTCGTAGACGATTTCCATGCCACGGCCGCCGAGCACGTAGGACGGCCGCACGAGCACCGGGTAGCCGATCTCGTCCGCCACCCGCTGCGCCTCCGCCGCCGAGGTGGCGGTGCCGTACCGCGGCGCCGCCAGGCCCGCCCGGGCGAGCACCTCAGCGAACGCGCCGCGGTCCTCGGCCAGGTCGATCGCGGCCGGGCTGGTCCCGACCACGGGCACGCCGGCCCGTTCGAGCGCGGCCGCCAGCCCCAGCGGGGTCTGCCCGCCAAACTGGACGATGACGCCTACCACCGGGCCGCTCGCCTGCTCCGCGTGCACCACCTCGAGCACGTCTTCCAGCGTGAGCGGCTCGAAATACAGCCGGCCGGATGTGTCGTAGTCGGTGGAGACGGTCTCCGGGTTGCAGTTGACCATGACGGTCTCGTAGCCGGCGTCGGCCAGCGCGAAGGACGCGTGCACGCAGGCGTAGTCGAACTCGATGCCCTGGCCGATCCGGTTCGGCCCGCTGCCC
>DASQVO010000430.1:0-4215 GCA_035640715.1 Streptosporangiaceae bacterium | reverse complement strand
GCCGGCCGCCGGATCACCCGGAAGGAGGCGGCGATCACGGCGGCAGGGGCGGCGGGCGCTGCGGGTGCGGTCATCGGGACCGCGGCGATCGTGCGGATGGCGCGGCACCGCCGCAAGGCCGGCTCCTGACGGCCGCGAGCGGGAGATATGGCATGAGCAGGTGGGCGGGTTGCGCATAGTCTTCCGGTCATGTCCCGACGTGTCCTGACGTTGCTCATCGCGGGAGTCACGGTCATCATCGCGCTCGCCGCGGCCGTGCTGATTCCCGTGCCTTACGTCATCCTTGGCCCCGGTCCCACGCTGAACACGCTCGGCAAAGACTCGACCGGTACGCCGCTGATCACGATTTCGGGGCATCGCGTATATCCGGTGAGGGGCCATCTCAACATGGTCACCGTCAGCTACCAGGGCGGCCCGGGAGACCAGTTCAACGTGTTCACCGCGCTGCGGGCCTGGCTGAACCCTAGCGAGGCGGTCGTGCCGCAGGATGAGCTCTTCGCCCCGGGCCAGTCACAGCAGCAGGTTCAGCGGGCGGACCAGGTCCAGATGACAAGCTCGCAGCAGACCGCCACGGCGGCGGCGCTGCACCAGCTGCGGATCGGCTACAAGACCGTGGCAGGCGTCACGTCGACCCAGAAGGGGCTGCCGGCCTACGGGGTGCTGCGCGCCGGTGACGTGATCACGGCCGTCGACGGCCAGCAGGTGACCGGCGTCGCGCGGCTGACGTCGCTGATCAAGGCCCGCGGAACGGCCGGGCCGCTGCACCTCACGATCATCCGGAATGGCACGACCCGCCAGGTGCAGCTCACCGCCAGGCAGGTCGGCGGGCGTCCCGTGATCGGCGTCCTCGTGCAGGATCAGTACCAGTTCCCATTCCCGGTACGGATCAGCATCGGGGACATCGGCGGCCCCAGTGCGGGGATGATGTTCGCGCTCGGCGTCATCGACAGGCTCACGCCGATGAACCTCACCGGCGGCAAGTTCATCGCCGGCACCGGCGTGATCTCCGCCAGCGGCGCGGTCTCCCCGATCGGCGGCATCCAGCAGAAGATGGTCGGCGCGCGGGACGCGGGCGCGACCGTTTTCCTGGCCCCGGCCGGCAACTGCGCGGACACGGTGGGCGCGGTTCCAGCCGGGCTGCGGGTCGTGAAGGTCTCCACGCTGGCCGGTGCCATTGCCGACCTCCAGGCGCTGAAGGCCGGCAAGCCCGTCCCCACGTGCTGAGCGGCCGGTGCAGCGCGGCACCGCACGGACGGTCTTACCGCCCGCGACCCCGGGCCTTGCGCCCGGGTGAGCGGGCGGTGTAACGGCGAGCAACCGGCGCAAGTAGGCAGGGGGCTCCGGGGGGTCGCCCCCCGGGCTAACACTGCTCGTCGGGATGTGCATGCATGTGTGGTCCAGGCCATAGTCTGACCCTCATGAGGGTAAATGGCAGCCGGAGAGGCGGCCGCGACATGTGTGTCGGCGCTGCCCACCGTCACGCCGAAGGCGTAGGCTTCGGTGCTGACGGACATCCACAGCGTTGCTGACCTCCCCATGAGCGTTATTCGTCAGCCGGCTGGGGAACATGAACTTCCTCTGCCGGTGTGAGCGGCCGACGCGGCCTGCGGCGGTCGCAGTCACCGCAGGCCGGCTGAATAATGCGAACTCTTCGGGAAGGCACGGTGCCCAAAGCCGGGTGGAGAGGAGCAGATGCGGCCGTGGCGCCTCGTGTGCTCATTGATGCGACAGAGGTACCGGCTGACCGTGGTGCGCTCGGCCGGTATGTCGACGGGCTGCTCACCGCGCTCGATGCGGCGGGGGCAGACCTCGTTGTGGTCTGCCAGCGTGCCGACGAGGAGCGCTATGGCAGGCTGATTCCACATGCCGAGGTCGTCATGGGGCCGCCCGCGCTGATGCACCGGCCGGCCCGCCTGGCATGGGAGCAGTCCGGGCTGCCGGTGGTCGCCCAGCAGGTCAATGCCGACATCATCCACTCGCCGTATTATTCGATGCCGCTGCGGCCCGGCAAACCCTCCGTGGTGACCATCCACGACCTGACGTTCTTCACTGAGCCCGAGCTGTACAGCGCCGTGACGTCCGTGTTCTTCAAGTCGGCCATCCGGACCGCGGTGCGGCGCGCCACCCGCCTCCTTGTGCCGTCGAAGGCGACCAGGGATGAGCTCGTCCGCGTGCTGGGAGCCGACCCGACCCGGATCGATGTCGCCTACCACGGCGTGGACCACTCGCTGTTCCACCGGCCGGATCCCGATCAGGTCAGTAAGGTGTCCGCCCGGCTCGGCCTGCACGGCAAGCCGTACGTGGCCTTCCTGGGCGCGCTGGATCCGCGGAAGAACGTGGCCGCGCTGATCAGGGGCTGGGCCGGCGCGGTGGCGGATATCGACGACCCGCCCGCGCTGGTGCTCGCCGGCGGGGGCGGCTGGAGCGACGAGGTTGACGCGGCCGTCGCGGCCGTCCCCTCCCACCTGCGTCTCGTCCGGCCTGGTTACCTGCCGTTCTCCGAGCTGCCGGGCTTCCTCGGCGGGGCGCTCGTCGTGGCCTATCCCAGCCGCGGTGAGGGTTTCGGGCTTCCCGTGCTGGAAGCGATGGCCTGCGGCGCTCCGGTGCTGACGACGCACTGCACGTCACTGCCTGAGGTGGGAGGCGACGCGGTGGCCTACACCGAGCCCGACGCCGGCAGCATCCAGGCCGCGCTGCGGGCACTGATCGACGATCCGAACGGGCGGCGGGCGCTCGCCCAGGCGGGCTATGCCCGGGCCCAGGAGTTCAGCTGGGCGGCCTCGGCCGAGGTGCATCTGGCATGTTACCGGCGCGCCGTTGCCGCCGATAAGGGTGCGAATCAGCAGAGCGCGGTGTTAACGTCGGCGTGATTCCCGACGATGAGACTGTTGAGGCGACAAGACTCATGCCGCGTGAACCGCTTGAGGCGATCCTGCTGGTTGGCGGCCAGGGCACCAGGCTCCGCCCGCTGACCCTGTCCGCACCGAAGCCGCTGCTGCCGACGGCCGGCGTGCCGTTCCTGTGCCACCAGTTCGCCAGGGCTGCGGCGGTCGGCGTCACCCATGTCGTGCTGGCGACGTCCTACCGCGCCGAGATGTTCAGCGAGTGCTTCGGTGACGGATCAGCGTTCGGCCTGTCGCTCTCCTACGTCCATGAGGAGACCCCGCTGGGCACCGGGGGCGGGATCCGCAACGCTGCCAGCAGGCTGCGCGGGGGAGACGACGACCCGGTGGTGGTGCTCAACGGGGACGTCCTTTCCGGCCACGACATCGGTGCCCAGATCTCCCTGCACAAGGCGGCCGGCGCGGCGGTGACGCTGCATCTGGTCGAGGTGGACGACCCGTCCAGGTTCGGCTGCGTCCCCATCGACGAGGCCGGCCGGGTGACGGCGTTCCTGGAGAAGACGCCGGACCCGGTGACCAACCGGATCAACGCCGGCTGCTACGTCTTCACCCGCCGCTTCATCGACCAGATACCGGCCGGCCGGCCGGTGTCGGTGGAACGTGAGACGTTCCCCGGGCTCATCGACGCCGGGCAGATCGTGATGGGCTACGCCGAGTCCGCCTACTGGCTCGACGTGGGCACCCCGGCCGCGTTCGTGCGCGGGTCCTGTGACCTGGTGCAGGGCAGGCTGGCCGCGCCCGCCTTGCCCGGCCCGTGCGGCCCCGCGCTGGTCCTGCTGGGCGCGTCCGTGGCCGACGACGCCAAGGTATCCGCTGGGACCGTCGTCGGCGCGCGGTCGGACATCGGCGCTGGGGCCATGGTGGAAGGCAGCGTGGTGTTCGACGGCGTCCGGGTCGGCCCTGGGGCCGTGGTGCGCGACAGCATCCTCGGCTCGGGCGCGGAGATCGCCGGCGGGGCGGTCCTGGACGGCGTGGTCATCGGCGACGGCGCGTACGTCGGACCCGGTAACGAGCTTGCCCACGGGATGCGGGTCTGGCCAGGCGTGCGGCTGGAGCAGACCTCCATCCGGTTCTCCTCCGACACCTGAGGTGCCCGGGCCAGGCGCCACCGCCGGGCCGGCCGGGCTCCCCGGGCCAGCTGGGCTCGCCGGGCTGGCCGGCGCCGCGAGGCCGGGCGGGCCCGGCACGCTGGCTGAGCCCCTGGTCCGCGACTGGCACCTGCCGTTCCCCGTTGACGTGCGGATGATCTTGTCTGTGCACCGCCGGGGAGGCGGCGATCCGGCCTTCCGGATCGACGGGGCCGGGGCGGTAT
>DASQVO010000429.1:0-5673 GCA_035640715.1 Streptosporangiaceae bacterium | reverse complement strand
AGGTTGGCGGAATAACCGGCCGCGACCGTGACGCCGCGGTTGATCAGCCGCTCGCAGATAGCCAGCCCGATACCGCGGGTCCCGCCGGTCACCAGTGCTACCTGCCCGTTCATGTCTGCCATAGTGCTTACCCCCCGTGTTATTAGATGGCTGAGTCAGCCGGATACGTACTCCCCTGACGCGTCGACTGGCCCTCATCTTCTCCTCGGCCGGCTGAACCTTCCCTAACGCCAGCACGCGAAGCACGGGACCGGCAAAGCCGTTTGTGATTCTTTTCTCAATGGGGAAGGAAGAGGAAAGCGGCCCTGGGCAGCGGGGCGTGTGAACCGGGCCCGCAAGGGTTGATAGCGCCAGAAGGGGTATCTCTCGGAGCCATGCGACGTGACAGCGTCAGGTAGGGAAGCGGCGGCAGCCAGTGGGCTGGCCTTCAGCACGCCGGCTGCGCCGCATCGTGAGCCAGCCCAACGCGAAGAGAGAATCGGACATGTCGACACCTAACTTCCTGCAAGACGCCGACGAGACCGTGCGGCAAGTCAAGGAATTCAGCGATCACATGATCGAACTGACGCGCAAGAATGGCCTCGCCTGGCTTGAGGCCTACGAGAGGGTCCTCGACAGGATGCTGCGTCTCCAGGAATGCGCCGCCGCATCCACGCAAATCGAATGGATCAACATGCTGACAGCGGCTAACGCGGACTTCATGCGCGAGATGTCCACCGTGTACGTCCGGACGGTTCGCGAGCAGCTGAAGTAACACCTGCCGCCCGGCCGGCCGGCCCGGGATCTGACCACAGGCCCGGCTGGCCTGCCTGGGCTGATCGCTTAGGGCGGCGCCACGCCCGGCGCGGTGGTGGCCCCTCTGACTTTCGCGAGGCGGTTGCCGAGCATGGCCAGTACGGCCGGACGGCGGCCGTGGCGTTCCTCATAGCCGCGCAGAGCCACCAGGTCATCCTCACTGAACCGGCGCAGGCGGCCCCTGATCGAGCCCAGGGACAGCTCATCCCACTGCGGCACTGGCGGTTCTTCCACCTGCTCTGCTGCCTCCAGCTGACGACGCGGCGTGGCGGCGGCCATCGCCGTGGCGGTTTCGCCGACCGCGGGCGCAGCAACGGCAATGCGCAGGGATGAGACGGAGGCTTCAAGAACGGCCTCCGTCAAGCGCGCCATAAGCCTGGTTACCGCGGTCATCGCCTCGAGCTGCCTGCCCGTCCACCAGAGCGGGTCCGTCCATGGGCAGGCCGTCCGCAGGGACGGTGTTTCAGCCATAAACATCAGTCATATCGCTTCCTAAAGGCGGTCGTCTTTTCGGACCTGGGCGGGCTCGTACAGGCGGCAGGACCGGGTGCGCCCGGCCCGGTCACCCATACGGTCGGCCCCGGTAGGCCTTCTCGGTGCCCTGGGAGGCACTTCCGGCTGCCTGGGTGAGACAGTTCTGGAAGGTCTCGGCGGCTGCAGTGCCGCTGGTGACCAGCTGCTTGGCGAAGACGCGCTGCGCGTCCAGCAGCTTGCCGGCGAAGTCGTAGACCTGGTCAATCATCTGCTCGGGCTTGGTCGGCGCGGCGGTCGGCAGCTGGCTGAAGACCTGCTCGTAGGCCTGGATCCATGTGTCGAACCCGGCCAGCATGGCGTTCTGCGCCTGCTTGACCGTCTCGGCGTATTGCTCCTGGATAGTTTCCACGTTGCTTCCTCCATGTGATGTGTACTGCGCTTGAACCGGCCGGGCACGATCTGGAGCTGGTCGAGCTGAGAGCGGGACAGAGAAGCTGATGGGCCACTTACGTGATGAATCCCTGAGCTTGCTGGCTGCGATGGCGTACTGGCTCGTGGAGGTGGCGGCGAGGTTCACCGGCCTGGTGACGTTGCCGGCCAGGCGGCTGGATCTTCCCGCACGCCAGCACGCGAAGCACGGGACCGGCAAAGTCGTTTGTGATTCCTGTCTCATTGGGGCGGCGTCCATATCTGCCTACGGCCCAAGATCACCAAATGCCCGAACCCGGTCCGCGCCGGCGTGCCGGATCAACGCCGGATGGGTCAGCCAAGAGCGGTCTGGCTGCACATCGCATCATTCCGGAGCCGGAGGACAGAAGAAGTTGACGGCAAAGGTGCTCTGTCGACCCGTCTCTTCATGTGAGCGAGCCAGGCGAGCTTCCCGCGCTGATCCGTGCGGGTACCAAGTCACGGGCACGCTGGACGGCGGCCTCGATAACCTCCAGGGCACATGCGCAGGCTTGCCAGCCGCGGACGTCGATACTCTTCCCCAGCTCGAGTTCCTTATAGATTTCAAAGAAATGCCCGATTTCAGCGGTCACGTGCGCGGGAACATCATCCAGGTCCTGGATTCCAGTGAACCGGGGGTCGTGAGCGGGAACGGTCAGGATCTTCGCATCGGGACCGTGCTCATCGTTCATCCAGAACACCCCGACCGGCCGGGCGGTCACCAGGCAGCCGGGAAAGGTCGGTTCCTCCAGCATCACCATGGCATCCAGCGGATCGCCGTCCTCGGCCAGCGTGTCCGGGATGAACCCGTAATCCAGCGGGTAACGGGTGGAGGTGAACAGCATCCGGTCCAGCCGGATCCGTCCGGTCGCGTGGTCCATCTCGTACTTGTTCCGCGAGCCCTGCGGAATCTCGACAATAATCTCAATCTCCACCATTTCCTCCTCGCTGGCCGGCCTAGCGCGTTACCGATCCGGATGCGGTTCCTGGTGGTCATATCGGCGCGTACATATGCCTCCACCGGTTGCCGATCCGGTAGAAGCCATCAGCCACTGCGGCGGTTAAAGCGGGCTTCATCGCCTGAACAAGATGCTACCCCGCATCCCGCGCCTCACTGGCGGCGCAATCTCGAATAAACTTGCGGCAGCCAGATGATGCCCTGGCGAGGAGGCTATGACCCTCCCAAACCGCCGCGCGGCGCGGCTGATGGCTTCTTCCTACGCCTTGGCGGGAAAGGAGTCTTAACGCGTGCCCGAGCCGCCTTCCGACTTCGGCGAGCCGCCTGTCTCGAGCCTTGCCGTTGCCGACGTCCGGACCCGTACCTCACGAACCGGGCCGCGGCGCATACTTCCCCCGGCGGACCGCCGGGAGATCGCTGCGATCTTCGCAGGCGGGGCGCTCGGCACGCTGCTGCGGGCGGCGCTGGCCGAGGCGTTCCCGCACCCGGCGACAGCCTGGCCCTGGCCCACGTTCGCTGTCAATGTGGTAGCCGCGTTCCTGCTCGGGTACTTCGTGACCCGGTTGCAGGAACGGCTGCCGCTGTCCAGCTACCGGCGGCCGCTGCTGGGCACCGGGCTGTGCGGGGGGCTGTCTACATTCTCGACGATGCAGGTAGAGATCCTGGAGATGCTCGACGCCCACGCCTGGGGCCTGGCGGCCGGTTACGCCGCGGCCAGTGTCGCCGCCGGATATGCGGCGATCCACCTGGCCACCACAATGGTCCGGCGCGTGCGGGTGCGGCAGTGAGAGGGCCCCAATGAGCGCGCTGATCTGGGCCGCAGTGGTGATGATCGGGGGGGTGGGCTCGGTCGTCCGCTTCCTGGCCGACGGCGTGGTCGCCTCCGCCGCCGGCCGTGATTTTCCCTTCGGCACCCTCGCGGTCAACCTGTCCGGCGCGGTGATCCTCGGCCTGATCACCGGGCTGGCCCTCAGCCACGACCAGGCCTTGCTGGCCGGCACCGCCGCCGTCGGCTCCTACACCACCTTCTCCACCTGGATGCTGGAGACCCAGCGCTTGACCGAGGAACGCCAGCACCGCAAGGCAATCCTCAACGTGATCGTCAGCCTCGTGCTGGGCGTCGCCGCCGCCGCGGCCGGCCGCCTCATCGGAGCGCACCTGTGAACGAGGACTGCATCAAGCTGACCAGCTACTTCGGTGAGCGGCACCGCACCGGGAACAGGTTCGCCGCCGACGCCCTGATCGACCTGTACGGACGGCACGAGATCGCGGCCAGCATCCTGCTGCGCGGCACCGAAGGATTCGGGCTCAAGCATCATCTCCGCACCGACCGCTCCCTCACCCTGTCGGAGGACCTGCCACTCATCACGATCGCGGTCGACAGCCGCCCCCGCATCGAAGCGGTGCTCGGCGAGACGCTCCAGCTCACCACCACCGGCCTGATCACCCTGGAGCGTGCCCGGATGCTGACCGGCGACATCGGACAGATCACCCTGCCCAGCGACCTGCACGAGGCCACCAAGCTGACCGTGTACCTTGGCCGCCAGGAACGGGTCTGCCGGGTCCCGGCCTTCACGGCCGTCTGCGACCTGCTGCACCGCCGCGGCGTGGCCGGCGCCACCGCGTTGCTCGGCGTGGACGGCACCGCGCACGGCCGCCGGGAACGGGCCACGTTCTTCAGCCGGAACGCCGAGGTCCCGATGATGGTCATCGCCGTCGGCTCGGGGGAACGGATCGGCCGGGTACTGCCCGAGCTCGGCGCGCTGCTGCGCCGCCCGCTGCTGACCCTCGAACGGGTCCGCGTCTGCAAGCGTGACGGCCAGCTTCTCGATACGCCGCCGGCCGTGCCCGGCTCCGACGACCACGGCATGGCGCTGTGGCAGAAGCTCATGGTGTACACCTCCGAAGCGGCCCAGCACCACGGGCAGCCGATCCACCGCGCCATCGTCCGGCGCATGCGCTCCGCCGGCATCAGCGGCGCAACCACCCAGCGCGGCATCTGGGGCTTTCACGGCGACCACAAGCCGCACGGCGACCGCCTCCTGCAACTCGGCCGCCACGTCCCCGCCGTCACGATCGTCATTGACACACCGGAGCGGATCGCCACCGCGTTCTCGGTCATCGACGAGCTCACCAGCGAGCACGGCCTCGTCACCAGCGAAACCATCCCAGCCATGCGAGCCGCTAACGGCCACCGCCAGCGGGGCGGCCTCCGGCTCGCCAGGCATCATCTCTAAACACCAGGCCGCTGCGGCCCCTACGACATCACCGCCGACATCCCAGCCGCCACGCTGGTGCGTGTCAGCCATCGTGGTCGCCGGCATGTTCGCGAAGCGGGAGCGTGTGCCCGGACTGGGCCTTGCGCCAGGCGGCCTCTCGCAGCAGGCGCAGGCCGTTGAGGCCGACGATGACGGTGGAGCCTTCGTGGCCGAGCACGCCGAGCGGCAGCGGCAGGGTGCCGGCCAGGTCCCAGGCGACCAGGCCGGAGATGAACACCGCGGCGACGATCAGGTTCTGCGCGACCAGGCGACGGGCCCGGCGGGACAGCGCCACAACGGCGGGCACAGCGGCGAGCTCATCCCGCACGATCACGGCGTCGGCGGTCTCCAGTGCGAGGTCGGAGCCGGCCCTGCCCATGGCGATGCCGGTGTGGGCGGCGGCCAAGGCGGGGGCGTCGTTGACGCCGTCGCCGAGGACCAATACTTTCCGCCCTGCTCGCTCCAGGTTCCGGACCGCAGCGACCTTGTCCTGCGGCAGCAGGCCAGCGCGGACATCGGCGAGGCCGGCCTCGGCTGCCAGGCGGGCGGCGGCGCGCGGGTTGTCGCCAGTGACCAGAATTGGCGTGGCCCCGGTCAGTCCGGTCAGGGCGACGACGGTGGCGGAGGCGTCCGGCCGGAGCCGGTCGGCGATGCCCAGCACCCCGGCCGGGATGCCATCGATCTCGACCAGTACCGCAGTCCGGCCGCTGTCCTCCAGTTCGGCCACGATATCTGCCGCTT
>DASQVO010000428.1:0-13308 GCA_035640715.1 Streptosporangiaceae bacterium | reverse complement strand
CGCGCTCCAACTGGAGCGGCGCTACCAGATCAGTCCCGCCTCGCTCGCGTTCGGCCTGCGGGTACTTTCCGAGCCCGCTGTCCGCGCGGCAGTGGCCGACCTCAGCCGGCGCATCGGCCGGGTTCCCGAGCCACCCGGCCGGGCACTCGACTTCGAAAAGGAACGGGCCCTGCGCCTCCTTGCCGCCCCCAGCCCCGTGCCTGTGAGCCGGGAACCCCGCATCGGTGCGGAAGCCGCCCATGATCGCAGAGAACAGGGGCCGACGTAGCCGAACCGGCTCATGACCTGTCCCCCGCTCGCTTCCGGGGCGCCTTGAGGCGCCGCCTTCCCTCGTCGCTCGTACCTCGCTGCTGCGTCCAGGCGGCGCCGCGCCCCTCCAGCTCGCTCATGACCACGGGCCGGCGCCGCATCCGGTCAGCAGCACTGCCCGCGCCAGGTCACGGCGTAGGCTCAGGCTCGCCGTGCTCCCGCTGGCCCTGCTGACGCTCGCCCTGCTAACGCTCGCTCTGCTGCCGTTCGCCGCCCCCGCTCACGCCGCGTTCCCGCTCGCCCCTTTCCCGCTCGCGGCGGTCACGCCAGCCGCGGCGCACGGCGCGTATCGACGGATCGGCCTGGTCCGCCCTGCCCTCCTGGTAGATGTCCGGCTCGAGATAGATGACCTGAGCGATGGGCACGGCCGCACGGACCCGGCGTTCGGCCACATCGATGCCGCGCACCACGCTCGCGGCCGGATCGTCGCCGCGGACCGCGACCTTGGCCGCGACGAGCAGCGAATCCGGCCCGATATGCGTTGTCCGCAGGTGAATCACCCGCTCGATTTCGGGACCGTCCTCCAGGGCGGACACGATGGCACGCTGCATCTCGGCGCTGGCTGATTCCCCGATCAGCAAGCTTTTCGTCTCGGCGGCCACGACCGCCGCGACGCAGGCGAGCAGCACGCCGATGCCCAGTGAGCCGGCCCCGTCCCATGCGCCGTTGCCGGTCAGGACCGCCAGCAAGATCCCGGCGAACGCGAGCACCAGGCCGAGCAGCGCCGCCGTGTCCTCCAGCAGGACCACCGGGAGATCCGGGCTCTTCGCCCGCCGGATGAACGTCCCCCAGCTGCGCCCCTCCCTGAGCTGATTGGACTCCTTGATCGCGGTGCGCAGCGAGAAGCTTTCCATGCAGACCGCGAGGGCCAGCACCACAAACGCGGCCAGCGGGTCGGTGATGGGCTCGGGATGCATGATCTTGCGGATGCCGTCGTAGGCGGAGTACGCGCCGCCCACGGTGAACAGCACGACCGCGACGATGAACCCGTAGAAGTACCGTTCCCGGCCGAACCCGAAAGGGTGCTCCTCTGTCTGCGCCCGGGCAGCCCGGTTCCTGCCGATGAGCAGGAGAATCTGGTCACTGCAGTCGACGAGAGAGTGCACGAACTCGGCGAGCATCGAGGCCGAGCCGGTGAAGAGGAACGCGATCAGCTTGGTCGCGGCGATGCCTACGTTCGCCCCCAAGGCCGCCACAACTGCCCGCAGGCCGCCGGACCTGGGCGGCGGTTTGCCCTGTGCGCTGATGTCGACTTACCTCCCGCCGGGACCAAACCTACTCCTGCCGGACCGGGTGCACCCTGGACCGGGACGTTGCCGCCGGCTGGGCGCTAAGCGATCCGCTCCTTCAGATCCTGGATGATCGCGATCGGAGTCGGGTCCACGCCAGATGCGATACCCAGGTAGACGGTCGCGTAGTCGATGAGCTGGACGACGCTGGCGAAGCGCTCCAGCGCATGATCGCCTTCCATGGGCAGCTCCGACACGCCGATTCCCCGCTCCGAAGCCAGCTCAGCGGAGGTCTCGCGGCGCCGGGCCACCTGCGGGTGCTCACCGGAGTCGGTGACCAGGACGAGCCGCAGCGGGAAGCCCGACCCCGCGTCGGCGCCGGTGCTGCCCGGCGCGAACGGGCCGTCGAAGGCCACCACCTGATTGTGGTTGGCCTCCGGCAGTTCGCCAGCGATGCCCGGGTACTTGGCATTCTCGTTGAGCTGGGCGGCGAAGCGCTTGGCCACGACGCCGCCGAGCGCCGTGCTGCCCCAGATCATCGGCAGGGTGCCCAAGAGATCGAGCGCGAGTGACTTGCCCGGGTTGATGAACGACTCGCTCGTCGGACGGCACTGGTAGGAAATGCGCTCAAGCGCCGCCGCGGTGGCTTCGTAGGCGTCCGGCCCGACGTCCATGATGCCGATCCGCTCCGCGATGGCGATCAGCGGGATCGACAGTCCCCACAGCGTTGACCGGGGCATCCCCGCGGACACCACGGGAACGAACGGCGCTTGCGCCTGGACGGCGATGCTCTCCAGCGGGGATCCCGCGCCGCCCACGCACACGAGCTGGCAGCCCCGGCGCACCGCCTCGGTCGCGGCGCCCAGCGTCTCCTCGGTGGATCCGGAGCAGGAGACCGCGATCACCAGGTCCGAGGCCCCCACCCAGCCGGGCAGGTGGTAGCCGTGGGACGTCACGATCTGCGCCGGGCAGCCGTTGCCGCACGCGGCGGCGAGCACGTCGCCGGCGATTCCGGAGCCGCCCATGCCGACCACCACGATCGCCCGTGGCCGGTCCGGGCCGGCCAGCGCCGAAAGATCGCACTCCGTGCACGTCCGCACGGCGGTCCGGACCTGCGCGGCCGATGACGCCACCTGCCGCAGCATCCCGCCCGGGTCGGCGGCCTCGATCAGCTCAGGGTCGTCCAGCCGGGCGGCCGCCACGTCCGCATCCAGCCCGGCCAGGTCTCGTCCGGAGTTCACGCGCCCATCCAGCTCGCTCACGCACCTACCTCCGGCTGGCGCGCCTCGTCCACCAGCAGGACCGGGATGTCGTCGCGGACCGGGTAGGCGAGCCCGCACTCCGCGGAGGTGCAGACCAGCTCACTGGCCTCATCGTCCGGGCGCAGCGGCGAGCGGCAGTTCGGGCACGCCAGTATCTCAAGCAGCCAGTCGTCGAGCTTCACGCATTCTCCGAGTATGGATTGAGCCGGGCTGGTTCTTTTCATCTTGCCGAACGGGCTACGTCTCGCGGGGGCGAAAGGGGGCATCCCCCGGCAAGCACGGTGTCACCGTATAGGACGTGTCACCGTATAAGCCGGAGTACTTCGTCGCGCACTGATTTCATCGTCTCCTCGTCGGCGGCCTCCACGTTCAGCCTGAGCAGCGGCTCAGTGTTCGAGGGCCGGAGGTTGAACCACCAGTCGGGGGCCATGACCGTCAGCCCGTCAAGCTCATCGGTGGTGACACCGGGACGCCCGGAGAACACCTCGCGGACCCGCGCGGTCGCCGCCGCCTGGTCGGACACCTCGCTGTTGATCTCACCGCTCGCGTGGTACCTGCTGTACCGGGTGAGCATCTGCGACAGCGGGCTGTCGGAATGCCCGAGTGCCGCGAGCACGTGCAGGGCGGCGAGCATGCCCGAGTCGGCGTACCAGAAGTCCCTGAAGTAGAAGTGGCCCGAGTGCTCGCCGCCGAAGATCGCGCCGGTGCGCGCCATCTCCGCCTTGATGAACGAGTGGCCGACCCTCGTGCGCACCGGTGTCCCGCCGTTCTCGGCGATGATCTCCGGCACGGCACGCGAGGTGATCAGGTTGTGGATGATGGTCGCGCCCGGTTCGCGGGCCAGTTCACGGACTGCGATGAGCGCCGTGAGCACCGACGGCGAGACGATCTCGCCGCGCTCGTCGATGACGAAGCACCGGTCGGCGTCACCATCGAAGGCGAGGCCGATGTCGGCGCGGGAGTCCACCACGGCCCGCTGCAGGTCGCGGAGGTTCGCCGGATCGATCGGGTTGGCCTCGTGGTTGGGGAACGTGCCGTCCAGCTCAAAGTACAGGGACACGAGGTCGATCGGCAGGCTCTCGAACACCTGCGGCACCGTATACCCGGCCATGCCGTTGCCGGCGTCGACCGCGACCTTGAGCCGCCTGATGCCCGACAGGTCGACCAGCTTCTTCAGGTGTTCCGCGTAACCGGAGAGCAGGTCCCGCTTGGCGACCGTGCCGGGGGGACCGGCGTGGGCGGGCACGCCAGCCTCGATCATCTCGCGCAGCTCGGCCAGCCCGGTGTCCTGCCCGACCGGCTTCGCGCCCTCCCTGCACAGCTTGATGCCGTTGTAGCGGGGCGGATTGTGGCTCGCCGTGATCATCGCGCCGGGGATGCCGAGGCTGCCGCTCGCGTAGTACAGCATGTCGGTGGACCCGAGCCCGGCAGCGATGACGTCAGCGCCCTGTGACGTGACGCCGCGCCCGAACGCCTCCGCCAGCGGCGCCGACGAGGTCCGCATATCGTGCACGGTCACGATGGCATCCGCGCCGGTCAGCCGGACGAACGCGGCGCCGACCGCCTCGGCCACGCCCTCGTCGAGCTCGTTAGGCACAACACCGCGGATGTCGTACGCCTTGAAGATCTTCGCCAAGTCACCCACTGTGCCCTGCGCCTCCTGCCAACCCTGCCTTAATAGGGCATTGAGCCTACCGTGTCGGCCCGCAGGCCGGCGCTGTGCCGGGTTAGCTCGTCGGCTGGCTGCCCGCGGGCTCGCCGGACGGCTTTGGTTCCGCGGGGGCCGAGCGGACCATCCTCAGGTGGCGGCGCCGCCCCACCTCCACCCCCTGGCCGACGGGCTCCGGCCCGGGCTGGCCCTTCGGCTGCTGCCGCGATACCTCCCTGACGGCATTCGCCAGCGCCTCCAGATCATCAACGCTCTGCTGGACGGGATCCCCTGGCAGCCGGACCACGTCCCAGCCCCGCGGCACGGTGAGCCGCTCGGCATGCTTGACGCACAAGTCGTAACAGTGCGGCTCCACGTATGCGGCCAGCGGGCCCAGCACGGCCGTGGAGTCACGGTAGACGTAGGTGAGCGTGTATACGGCGGGCTGCCTGCATGCGGTGCGCGAGCAGCAACGCGAACTCACCGACCCACCTCACTCACATGATCAACTCCGCCGGCGAGCACGCGGCCCTTCCCAGCCTGCCCGGGCTTGCCGGGGCGCCCGTGCGTCCCGGGAATTCTCGCCCTGGAAGACCGGGCCCCGCAGTGCTAGCCCGGAGGCAGCACCCCCGGGCACAGGCCTGCGCGCATCTCTTACAACCGTCGACGGTATCCGCCCGGGGTCGGTAACGCCACCACCCGGGGCACTCTTCACGATCGTGTCTTCCGCCTGGCCGGTGATCAGGCGCGGATGGCGTCTTTCGCGCCGCGCCCGTAATCCCCCGCGTGGCGATACGCTCAGTAACTGTGCAGACCGGCGAGACCAGTTCCGCGCCCGGCAGCCGGGCCATCCGGCGGAGGGACCGTCATGGCCGTGGTCTGCGCGGCAGGCTCGTTCCCACGGATGTCCCGCTGTACCGTAGCCGGGCGCAGCAATTCGACGACATGGTGCTCGACGCGGTGGCCCGGCTGGAGCCGCGGTGGGAGTCCGAGCTGGCCGGCATCGAATTCGCGGTGCAGGAAGTCCCGGATGAGGAGATGCTGGGCGCCGACGCCGCCCCCGTGCCGCTGGCCAGGATCGACCCGGGACCGGCCCAGCCCGGGGATCCGGACGGTGCGCGCTCACCCCGGATCGTCTTGTACCGGCGGCCGCTGCTGGCACGGGCGGAAGACGAGGATGAGCTGAGCGAGCTTATCTTCGACGTCGTGGTCGAGGAGTTTGCGCAGCTGCTGGGCCTGGACCCGGACACGATTGATCCCGGTTACGATGACGGCGACTGAGCCCGCGGCCCGGCACCGCCCGGACGCGGGCGGCCCGGTCCCGCAGGCCTGCGGAACGGCACTACACAGCCTCCCGCTTAAGCCGCCGGCGTTCCCGCTCGGACATGCCGCCCCAGATGCCGAACCGCTCATCATGCTCCATTGCGTACTCCAGGCACTCGGCCCGCACATCGCAACCCCGGCACAC
Organism: Streptosporangiaceae bacterium; assembly: GCA_035640715.1. Classification (GTDB taxonomy): domain Bacteria; phylum Actinomycetota; class Actinomycetes; order Streptosporangiales; family Streptosporangiaceae; genus DASQVO01. The sequence goes on along the minus strand of DASQVO010000428.1, from coordinate 7,392 downwards.
CTTCTTGGCCTCCCGGGTTGAGCCGCCCTTTTCCGGGAAGAACGCCTCGGGATCGGTCTGGGCACATAGCGCCCGATCTTGCCAGCCAAGCTCCTCGGCGTCGTCTGAGCGAATGACACCGTGCACGAGCGGAACGATGACCTCAGACACAGCGCACCTCCTCCCCCCTCCGGGGCCCCCTGGCTCGCGCCTCTCCCCCGGCCGCGTACTTACAACTATGAAATTACACGCGCGTGTCTTGCTTCACGTCAAGCCCGCTAAGTGATATTGACGGCCCATTGTCCGGGATGAGTGATAAATCACCGGGGATTCGCTGCCTTCCCGTTACTTACTCACGAGCAGAAGCCACACTGACCGGTCTCCAGGGTGGCCACGCGCGGACCTGGCGATGCCCTGGCCAAGACCCTGGCTGTGCCTGCCGCAGCCGCGCTGTGCCTGCCGCAGCCGCGGGCAGGGCCGGGGGAGGCGCAGGCACGGCCGCCTGCCACACTTTGGCTATGCGCATCACCGTGCTGGCTGGCGGCGTCGGCGCCGCGCGCTTCCTCCGTGGCCTTCGATCCGCCGCGCCCGATGCGGAGATCACCGTCATCGGTAATACCGGCGATGACATCACCCTGTTCGGCCTGCGGGTCTGCCCCGACCTCGACACCGTGATGTACACCCTCGGCGGCGGCATCAACCCCGACCAGGGCTGGGGCCGTGCCGATGAGACGTTTACCATCCGGGACGAGCTTGCCGCCTACGGCGCCGGGCCCGGCTGGTTCACCCTGGGCGACCGCGACTTCGCCACGCACATCGTCCGCAGCCAGATGCTGGCGGCCGGGCAGCCGCTGTCCGCCGTCACCGAGGCGCTGTGCGAGCGGTGGCGGCCGGGGGTCCGGCTGCTGCCGATGTCGAACGACCAGATCGAGACCCACGTGCTGGTCGAGGACGCCGACGGGCGCCGCTACGTGCACTTCCAGGAATGGTGGGTGCGGATGCACGCGCAGGTACCGGCGTCGGCGATCGTGTCGGCCGGCGCGGCCGACGCACGGCCGGCCCCGGGCGTGCTGGACGCGATAGCCGGGGCCGACGTCGTCCTGTTCCCGCCGTCCAACCCGGTGGTCAGCATCGGGACGATCCTGGCCGTCCCCGGCATCCGCGATGCCGTCGCCGTGAAGACGGTCGTGGGCGTGTCGCCGATCATCGGGGGCGCCCCGGTGCGCGGCATGGCCGACGCGTGCCTCGCGGCGATCGGCGTGCCGACGACCGCGGTGGCCGTGGGCGCCCATTACGGCGCCGGGCTGATCAACGGCTGGCTGGTCGACAACGAGGACAAAGCGGCCGCGACGGACCCGGCCCTGGCCGGGATCGAGGTCAGGGTTATGCCCCTGTACATGCGCGATCTGGCCGCGACCGCCGATATCGCGCGCGCGGCGCTGGACCTCGCGGCGGAGCTGGCCTGATGCGGGACATCAGCGTCCGGGGCCTGGACGGGCTGCCGGAGATTGCCCCAGGCGCGGACCTGGCCGCGCTTATCGCGGACGCCGCCGGGGCCGCTGGCGGCCTGCGAGACGGCGACATCGTGGTCGTGACATCGAAGATCGTCAGCAAGGCGGAGGGCCGGGTTGTCCGGGCGTCCCGCGAGGAAGCGATCGACGCCGAGACGGTCCGGGTGGTCGCCCGGCGCGGTGACGCCCGGATCGTGGAGACCCGGCACGGCCTCGTGCTTGCCGCGGCTGGGGTCGACGCCTCCAACACCCCGCCGGGCACGGTGGTCCTGCTGCCCGAGGACCCCGACGAGTCCGCGCGCAGGCTCCTCAAGGCGCTACGGGACCGGCCGGGCGTGAACGTCGGCGTGATCATCACCGACACGCTGGGCAGGGCATGGCGGATCGGCCAGACGGACACCGCGATCGGTGCCGCGGGCATACTGCCGGTTCTCGACTACCGCGGCAGCACGGACACCTTCGGCAACCCGCTGGAGGTCACGCTGGCGGCCGTGGCCGACGAGATTGCCGCCGCCGCCGACCTCGTCAAGGGGAAGGCGCGGCACGTGCCCGTGGCGGTCGTGCGCGGGCTCGCCGACCTGGTGACCGCCGAGGACGGGCCCGGGGCGATGGCCCTGATCCGGCCCTCGCAGGAAGACATGTTCCGGTTCGGGGCCGCCGAGGTGCCGCTGGCGCGGCGGACCGTCCGGGAATTCACCAGTGAGCCGGTCGAGGTCGCAGCAGTCCGCCGCGCGATCGCCACCGCTCTCACCGCTCCCGCGCCGCACCACAGCATGCCGTGGCGTTTCGCGGTGCTCGAGTCGGCGCGGAGCAGAGCGGACCTGCTCGACGCGATGCTCGGCGCATGGGTCGCCGACCTGCGCCGTGACGGGTTCACCGAAGAGCAGATCGCCCGCCGGGTCCGCCGCGGCGAGCCGCTGCGCAAGGCGCCGCTCATCGTCGTGCCGTGCCTGGTAACCGACGCCGCGCACGGCTACCCCGATCAGCGGCGCTCCCGCGCGGAGCGGGAGATGTTCGTCGTCTCGATGGGCGCGGCCGTGCAGAACTTCCTCATCGCCCTGGCCGTCGAGGGCCTGGGCTCCTGCTGGATATCGAGCACGCTGTTCTGCCAGGACGTCGCGGCCCGCGCGATGGGTCTCCCGGACGGCTGGCAGCCGATGGGCGCCGTCGGGATCGGGCATCCCGCGACCGCCCCGTCACCGCGCCCGCCCCGGGACGCCGGTGACTTCATCACCATCCTCTTACTCTCGCCGGCCGCTATTTCTCCGCGTCGTGCCCGTCCGAACGCGCCGTCACCGCCCGTCCTGTTCCGCTCAGATCTCACTCCATCAGGCCGGACCAGCATCCAAGCCGATCAACTTCACATGCTGTCCAAACGTGATGAAGTCGTCCAGGTTGATCGTGACGACAGATCTCTTCCCGAGACCACGTTGAAGTTCCGGCTGTCCGGACGGTTTTCAGCTGAATCGGTGGTGGCGCTGTGGTGCCTGACGCAGGTCCTGCTGCGCGGCGTGCTCGGATGCCCTCGGCGCTGCCATCGTCAGTGCGGTTCAGGCCGCCCGGACGCTTAGCGGGGGCGGGGCGCATGGCGCACCTCCGCCCCCCTTACAGCCGGCGGCCACTTATCGCGGCACTGGGCTGAAGCTGCCCACCCGGGTGGGCAGGCTGTGCGAGTGGCAGGTCAGAACTTGCCCCAGCCCCAGCCCCAGCCTTCGAACTTGTGCTCCTTGCCCCAGCCCCAGCCCCAGCCACAGCCACAGCCTTCGAACTCCACGGACAGGGCCGGGTGCCCTGCCCGGCGACATGCCGATGCCCGATGGCCTCTACCTATCCGGTTTGGCGCGCAAGCTGGTCGAGAACGTCAGTATCCCCGGCCGACCTCCCAAAGACCGGCCCGCGCGGCAGGCGGGGACGGCAGCGGTAGAAGACGAGATCGACAATCTCGCCCGGCGCCGGCCATCCGGCTGATCGTCTCTTCCATCAGCGTGCCGCCGAGGTCGTTGGCGCCGCCCTGCAGGACGTCCCGGGTTGGGTAACAGTCCAGATAGCCCCCTGTGCAAGCGTGCGGGCACTGTCGTGTCTGTGGCGGGCTGATGAGGTCCGCTAGCTGCGCGCGAATGCTATGAGAGGCCCGAAATCTCTGGCCGTATCCGCTGTCTGGAGTGCCGTGATGTAGGTGCGACGCAGCTCGCCTGCCTCGGTCAGCGAAGCGCCGCCCCAGGTGAACCGATGTCCGCCGAGCGCCACGATGAGCACGTCGGATGCGAGCCGTGACCAACGGCCATTTCCGTTGGGGAAGGGGTGGACGACCACCAGCCGGTACCCGAACCTGATAGCGCATTCATCGTGGCTGAATCGCGTCGCGCTGGTGTCGGCCAGCCAGGCCTGGATATCGGCTTCGAGCTCGCGCATGTCCATGCGTATCCGCCAGTAGGGCACGCCAAGGTTACGGTCGGTCGTCCTGTACTGGCCTGCCCAGGCCCAGACTTGGTCATACATTCGCCAATGCAGCCGCTTAAGCCAGGCTTCCCGCGTCACCGACTCCGGCACAAGGCGGCGCCGGGAGAAGAACAGCCAGGTCATGGCCCGGCTGATATTGTCAGCCTCGGCGCGGTTCAGTTCCTTGCGGGTCAGCACCGGCAAGCGCAGGCCTTGGCGCTCCTCGTCCGTGAGGGGCGTGCTGTCGTCGGGCTCGCCGAGCGGGTCATTCGTGGGCACCTTGGCTCCACAGGCCGCCTCGTTCGAGCAACTGCTCGGTGAGCTGGTCTTCCATCTCCTTCGCTGTTCCTGTCGCCTGGTCTTCTAGCCGCATCGTCTGCTCGACGGCTGCTATCTGCCGGTGGGCAAGGTCTCGTGCGCGGTCGCGTACAACCGCGGTCAGTGGACGCCGCGGTACCAGCAGGTAGACCAGATCGCAGCCGAGCGCATCAGCGGTGCGGCGCAATGTGTCCAGCCGGATCCGTTCAGCGGCTTCGGACTGTTCTAGCCTGGTTACTGCCCCGGCAGTGACGCCCAGCCGCGCCGCGAGAGCTGCTGCGCTCATGCCGAGTGCTTCGCGGACGGCGCGAATCCAGCCGCGCGGCGGGCGCGCCAGCCCCCGGAGCTGCTGCCACTCATCGAAGTGGCTATCGAGCAACTCCCGGCTCCGGCGGGATACCTGGTTAGAGACTCTAGGCATGGTGACACCAGCCTTGTGAGGCGGAACTCACTATGAACAATTCATATAGTGCTATATAACTCATCATAGTCCCAGACTAACATGAGCTCTAGTGCACTATGGAGATATCTCTAGGCGACCGACGTCACGATCCGCGAGCTGCGGAACCATGGCGGCGAGGTAGTCGATCGAGCTGCCCAAGGCGAGCAGATAACCATCACCAGGGCCGGCAAGCCGGTAGCTGAGCTTCGGCCCGTGAGCCGGCCGCCTCTGACCGCTGAGACGTTGCTCGCCCGGTGGCATCGGCTGCCACCAGTGGACTATCGCGCCATGCTCGCCGAAGTAGACGATGTTGTGGATCCTGCCCTGTGACGGATTCCGGTGAACGCCCCGCCCGCGGAATCTTGGACACATCCACAGTCATCGCTATGCGGCACATCACCGACCCCTCGACGCTGCCGCCTGAACCGCTCATTACTACCGTTACGCTCGCCGAGCTTTCGGCCGGGCCTCTGGTGGCACGCGATGAGCGGGAACGCGCGGCCAGGCAAGCGCAGGCATCAGGCTGATCACGCGTCCAGCACCGGCAGCGGGGAGCGGATGGAGGCGCAGACGCCGTCGCTCGCGGCGGCGGCGGCCAGGCGCTCCGCGGATACCGTCCCGTAGGAGGTGGTGCGCTGCCGCATCGGCCTGCCGGTGCGGGCGGCCACCGCTCGCAGCTGGCTGATCGTCCGGTACGAGCCGTTGCCGGCGCCGGCCATCCGGCTGATCGTCTCCTCCATCAGCGTGCCGCCGAGGTCGTTGGCGCCGCCCTGCAGGACATCCCGGCACAGGTCCTCGCCGAGCTTGACCCACGAGCACTGGATCGAGCTGACCGCGCCGTGCAGCAGCAGCCGGGACACCGCGTGCACGGCCCGGTTCTCCCGCCGGGTCGGCCCGGGGCGCGCCAGACCGGCCAGGTAGATGGGCGCATTCTCGTGAATGAACGGCAGCAGCACAAATTCGGTGAAGCCGCCGGTGCGCTCCTGGATGCCGCGGATCACCCGCAGGTGCGCGACCCAGTGCGCCGGGGTGTCGACATGCCCGTACATCATCGTCGCCGAGCTCGGGATACCGAGCTCGTGCGCCGTGGTGATCACCTCGATCCAGACCGACGTGGGCAGCTTGCCCTTGGTGAGAACCCACCGCACGTCGTCGTCCAGGATCTCCGCGGCGGTACCGGGAATCGAGCCCAGACCGGCGTCCTTCGCGCGGACGAGCCATTCCCGGATCGGCAGGCCAGTGCGGGAGGCGCCGTTGACCACTTCCATCGGCGAGAACGCATGCACGTGCATGTCCGGGCAGCGGCGCTTGACTTCGGCGGCGATCTCGAAGTACGCAGTCCCGGGAAGATCCGGGTGGATGCCGCCCTGCAGGCACACCTCGGTCGCTCCCGCCTCCCATGCCTCCTGCGCCCGGTCCCCGATCTGGGCCAGGGACAGGGTGTAGGCATCGGCGTCCGTGCGGCGCTGGGCGAACGCGCAGAACCGGCATCCGGTGTAACAGACGTTGGTGAAGTTGATGTTGCGGTTGACGACGTAGGTGATGTCGTCACCCATGGTGTCCCGGCGCAGCGCGTCGGCCAGGCTGCAGACGGCCTCCAGCGCGTCCCCGTCGGCCCCGAGCAGCGCGAGCGCCTGGTCGTCGGTGAGCGCGGCGGGGTCCCGCTCGGCCTGACGCAGCGCCGCCGCCACATCGGCGTCCACGCGCGGCCCGCGGCGCGCGGCCGCCACGTCCCCGTCGCTCCCGGGCAGCGCGGGTGCCTGGCCGTCGGTGAGCGCGGCCAGGTCCCGCTCCGCCTGGCGGAGCACCGCCGCGTCTGCCTCGGTTCCGCCGCCAGGACGCGCCCCGGAGCCAGAACGTGAACCGGCGCCCCGTTCGGTATGGTCATCGGCTTCCCCGCCCGCGTGGACGGAGTGCCCGGCCGCGTGGACGGAGTGCCCGGCCCGCTCCCCCACGGCTTCCCAGTCGCCGTAGACCTCGGCGAAGTCGTCCCGGCGGTCGCTGGTCCGGCCGGTGGTGTCGATCGAGACGTGCAGATCGGTGCGGCCCGCGTCCTGCCAGCCGCCGTCCGGCTCCTGCCACGGCAGGCCGCTCGGCACGGCATCCTCCCGGGCCAGACCCGTCGACGGGTCGGCCAGCGCGGACACGTGGCCGGCCAGCCGGGGATCGAGCCACGGCTCCCGGATGTAGGGCGGGTAGATGGTGAGGCGCTCGCGGAGGGTGAATCCCCCGGCGGCGGTCCGCATCGCCAGCTCGTCGATCTGCGGCCACGGGCACTCGGGGTTGACGTGGTCCGGGGTGAGCGGGGAGACGCCGCCCCAGTCATCGATCCCGGCCGCGAGGATGAGCCCGTACTGGTCGCCGATCAGGTTCGGCGGGGCCTGGATGCGCGCCTTCGGCCCGAGGACCAGCCGGGTCACGGCGATGGTGGCGGCCAGGCCGTCCAGTTCGGCATCCGGGACGCCGCGCATCTTGGTGTCCGGCTTAGCGCGGAAATTCTGCACGATGACTTCCTGGATGCCGCCGTACTCGCGGGCCACCTGGCGGATCGCGAAGATGGACTCGGCCCGCTCGGCCAGCGTCTCGCCGATGCCGATGAGGATCCCGGTGGTGAACGGCACGCTGCTGCGCCCCGCGTCCTCGAGCACGCGCAGCCGGACCGCGGGGTCCTTGTCGGGGCTGCCGAAGTGCGGGCCGCCCTTC
>DASQVO010000427.1:0-9774 GCA_035640715.1 Streptosporangiaceae bacterium | reverse complement strand
TTACTCCGACGACTGGAGCGACCTGTGGTGGGCCCGCGCCGACGGCCGCGCGGCCATCCTCAGCGGAGCCGAAGAGATGGCCGCTCCCATCACGCTGCTGACGTCGCGCTATCCCCAGTACCGCGACGCCCGCCCCGACGGCCCCGTCATCGCCATCGAGGTGCACCACTGGACCGGCTGGTCCGCGTCCTGAAGGTCACTCCGGCTGGACTCGGCGAGTCCCGCTCCAACGACCGCTGCGGCACTACTGTGTGCCCCCTTGCGACCGTGGTGGCGCCACTGCGTGCACTCAAGGAAGCCATCCCAAACGGTAAAACCCAGCAGTGGACGTCGGCTGATGATCGAGTGGACCGCTCAATCACTGCTCTGATCAGCGAGGACACATTCAGCAGCTGCCGACAAAAGCATTTGTCTTGACAAGAAAAGTCGTCGGTGCGATGGTAGTCGCATGTTGGACGTGGCAGTGATCGAAGACCCGGCGGCAGCCGAGGTCACTCTGGACCCGATGCGGGCCCGGTTGCTTGCCGAACTGGTCGAGCCCGGCTCGGCCACCATGCTGGCCGCCCGCGTCGGCCTCCCAAGGCAGAAGGTGAACTACCACCTTCGGGAGCTGGAGCGGCACGGCCTGATCGAACTGGTCGAGGAGCGCAGGAAGGGCAACGTCACCGAACGCGTCATGCGGGCGGCCGCGGCATCCTACGTGATCTCCCCGGCAGTGCTGGCCGCGATGCAGCCGGACCCGGCCCGCTCGCCGGACCGGTTGTCCACGCGCTGGCTGCTCGCGCTCGCCGCCCGCCTGGTGCGGGACGTCGGCGCGCTCATCGCGGGCGCCAGCAAGGCGCGCAAGCCGCTCGCCACCTTCGCCCTCGAGGGCGAGGTGCGGTTCGCGTCGCCCGCCGACCGCACGGCGTTCGCGGAGGAACTCACCAACGTGATCACCGCGCTGATCAGCAAGTACCACGACGAGCACGCGGAGCGTGGTCGCGACCACCGCGTGATCGTCGCCATCCACCCGAGCATTCCCACCGAAATCGCTGACAAGGAGTCCTGAGATGACGACGCACGAGTTCGAGGTCCGTGACCAGATCACCGTGGACGCCACGCCGGAGCAGGTGTGGGACGCCATCGCCACGGGGCCGGGCGTCGACGCCTGGTTCATGGGCCACACCGAGTTCGAGGCCCGCGAGGGCGGCAGGGCCACGCAGACCATGGGGCCCGAGACCTACCACTCCACGATCACCGCGTACGAGCCGGGCAAGCGGTTCGCCTACCGCAGCGACCCCGCTCCGGACGGCACGTTCATGGCCTTCGAGTACCTGATCGAGGGCAGAGCGGGCAGCAGCACGACGGTCCGGTTCGTCCACAGCGGCCTGCTCAGCGGTGACGACTGGGAGAGCGAGTACGACGCCCTCAAGCAGGGCGACCCGATGTACCTGCAGCAGCTGGCCGCCTACCTGAAGCACTTCCCCGGCGCCACGTTGACGCACAGCGTCTTCGCGGTCGGCCCGCAGGAGAAGGACTCCACCCGTGTGTGGTCTGCGTTTGGTTCGGCGCTCGGGCTCTCCGGCCCGGCCACCCAGGGCGCCGAGGTCTCGCTGACCGTCGACGGCCTGGAGCGCACCAAGGGTGTCGTGGAGTTCGTCGCGCCCACCTACGTGCTGGTTCGCACCGACGAGGGGTTGTACCTGCTCATGCACGGTTACCACGACATGATCGTCGTGGAGTACCACGGCTACGCCGGTGAGCAGAGCGACGAGGAACTCCAGGGCGCCTGGCAGTCCTGGCTCACCAAGGCGTTCGCCTGAGCCACGCGGCAGGGACGGCCGGCACCGGACATCGGGTGCCGGCCGTCACCGTCGTCGCAAACCGTGAAAGATCAATAACCGTAAAAGGCCGGCGCAGTCACCACCACCGGGCGCCTTGGTGATGCACCCATCCACCTCAATCTAGTCCAGCACAGCAGGCAAGCGGGATACGGCGTCCGGTGCATATCTGGCCAGCGCCCGGAACGATTCGATCTCTGTCAGGACCCGGCGGCTGGCTGCCTCCAGCACGGCTTGCCGGATCGCGACCTGCCATCGCGGATCAGTACGTCCAGAGCGTGCTCGGTCTCGGCGTCCGTACGAATAGTGATCGTGTCAGCCACACCGCGACTGTAAGACGTTTAGTCTTACAGTCGCCGCTGTTGACAACTGGCACCCCGCGAGTTTCGTCGTATGTGACAGAGGTTCCGGAGCGGTCGGCGGCGTTGCGGGGAGCACACGGTGGTCGAGGGAAACGGCGCGATGGCTGGCGGCGCCGTGCCGCCTGGCTGGCCCGGTCGCAGGCCGGGAATGGTGGCTGGTGTGGTCAGGGCGGCCCGGCGGCCTGGCATGTGGCTCGCTGCCGCGGCGTCGGCTGTGGCCTTGGCGGGTCTGCTGGCTGGCTGCGGTGCTGGCGTTGCCACCTCGCAGCAGAGGGAGGCGATTCCCCGGGCGCTGGTGGCTGCGGACGGCCGGTATGTCGTGGTGCCGGTGACCGCTGGCGGGTGTGTGCGGCGATCGGTGCTTTCCGCTGCCGAAACCGCTTCACGGGTAACGCTGGTCTTGACGCAGTACCTGGAGGGGAGTGTCTGCCCGGCCGATCTGCTTGTCGGGACGGCGGCTGTGACGCTGCGTCATCCGCTGTGGGGCCGGTCGCTTGCGGATGGCACAACCCGCCGGGCTATTCCCTACTTTGATGGCCGGAAACTGCTGCGCGTCAGCTACCTGCCACCTGGATACCGGTTCTCGGACTATTTCATGGGTGCGTTCACAGGCTGGGGACAGGAGTTCAGCTCACCGGGCGGGCGGGATACGGTGCTGGATGTTGAGCAGGTTCCGGGTAGCCGGCCCGCTTTGCTGACCTGGCCTGCTGTATCCCGGGGCACGGTACAGGGCCATCCGGCGACTGTAGGAGTGAATTCGGCTAATGGCCAGGTGTTCGGCCGGTCGGTTTCCTGGCGGGCCGATGGCTACACCTTTGCGGTGTTCACCTTCGTCAGGCAGGATGGGCAGCGCCTGCTGCCCATTGGCGAGCTGATGAGGGCCGCGTCCGGGCTGCGATCATGATCTTCAGAGCGGGCGTCTCATCGTCAGAGCTGGGGATGCAGGTCAGCCGGCCTTATCGGCGAATCGGTGCCGGGCGGCCAGGCGCCACGCCAGGTCAGGTGGGGGCGGGGGCTATTTCGCCGGAGCCGCGGACGACCAGGCGGGTGAGGAGGATGACTTCCCTGGGGGGTGAGGTGTCCCCAGCGATCCGGCCGAAGAGGAGCTGGGCGGCCGTCGCGCCGATCGCCGCCGGATCTTGCGCGACCACGGTCACGGGTGGGCTGAGCTTGTCGGCGAGCGCGAACTCGTCGAAGCCGACCAGGGCCACGCTGCCGCGCCGCTGGCGCGCGCTGTACAGGGCGTCGACGGTCCCCATGGTGACCAGGTCGTTGCTGGCGAACAGCGCCGTCGGCGGTACCGGCAGGCCCATCATCGCCTCGGCCGCGGCTGCCGCCTCCAGGCGGCTGCGCAAGCCGTGCCGGATGAGAGCGGCGTCCGGCACCAGCCCAATGTCCGCGAACGCGTCGTTGAAACCGGAGTAGCGTTCGCGCACGGCCCAGATGTCGTCGCGGTCGCCGAGGTAACCGATGCGCCGGTGGCCCTGATTGATCAGGTGCCTGACGGCCTGGTACGCGCCCCGGCGGTTGTCGACCAGCACCGTGTCGGCGGCCAGGTTCTCGGCTGGCCGGTCGACGCAGACCACTTTGACGCCGAGCGCCTGCTGATCTTTCAGGAAACGGTGGCTGCCGGCCACCGGGACCACGATGAGACCGTCCACCCGCCGCGCGCAGAACGCCGAGACGACCTCGCGCTCCCGGGCCAGGCTGTCGTTGGAGCTCCCGATCAGGACGACGCAGTCGTGCAGCCGGGCGGCGTCTTCCACCGCGCGGGTGAGCGCCGAGAAGAAGGGGTTGGCCAGATCGTCGACGAGCAGGCCGATGGTCTCGCTGAGCTGGCCCTTCCGGCGGAGCTGGCGCGCCATGTCGTTGCGCTGGTAGCCAAGCTTGCGGATCGCCCGTTCTACCCGCGCGGCTGTCTCCGGCAGCACGCCCGGCTCGCCATTGACCACACGGGAGACGGTCATCAGGCTGACGCCGGCGGCGGTCGCGACGTCGCGCATGGTCGGGCGCTTGATCACCGTCGGCCGCCTCGCCTGATGGGAACGTTATCATCCCGTTGCATCGAAGATGCTCCACTCCACCACTGTGCGGTGTTCCGCGAGACTGCGGTCCGGTCACCAGGCTGCGGCCTGGCTATCATGCCGTGGCCTGGTGACCATGATGTTAAGGCCTGACATCGATTTACCGCCAGCTTCGGGCGCCCCCCTTGACATCTGGCGTGAGCACCTAAAGAATCACGCCAGTTGATGAGAACGTTACCAACGTTTTCGGTGCCGTAACAGTGAGCGGAAGGGGCGCACCTGTGACTGAGGTGGCTGAGCCACTGCTCGAGGCACGCGGCCTGGTCAAGCACTACGGCCACGTGCTGGCGCTCGACAGCGCCAGCTTCACCGCCTACCCCGGCGAAGTCGTGGCGCTGATCGGGGACAACGGCGCGGGCAAGAGCACCCTGGTCAAGACCCTCTCGGGGGCAATCAGGCCGGACCGCGGGGAGATCCTCGTCGAGGGCCGGGCCGTCCAGATGAGCAGCCCCCTCGATGCGCGGCGGTACGGCATCGAGACGGTCTACCAGGACCTCGCGCTGGCGCCCGATCTCGACGCGGCCGCCAACCTGCATCTCGGCCGGGAGATCTACCGGTTCCGGCCGCTGCACGTGCTGAACAAGGCGGAGATGCGCAAGCGCGCGGTGGCGGCCTTCGCCGACCTGGGCGTCGAACTGCCCGACGTCACCGCGCCTGTGGTCACGCTGTCGGGTGGCCAGCGTCAATCGGTGGCCGTGGCCAGGGCGGTCGCCTACGCCAGCAAGATCATCTTCATGGACGAGCCCACGGCGGCGCTCGGCGTGGTGCAGCGTGAGCGCGTGCTCGACAACATCCGGCGGGTCCGTGACCGCGGCATCGCCGTCGTCCTGATCAGCCACAATATGCCCGAGGTGCTCGCCGTCTCCGACCGTGTCGAGGTACTGAGGATGGGCCACCGGGTGGCCAGGTTCAAGGCGTCCGAGGCCACCGTCGAGCAGCTGGTGGGGGCCATGACCGGCGCGCTCACCACCGAGGACGCCGACGAGCCGGTGACGGGCGCGGCCGCCACGGCGGCCGGCGGAAACGGGACCGCCCCGGGTGACGGAAGGGGCCAGGCATGACGACCGGCACGACGGGAACGGGCGGCACCGGAACCGGGTCCCCCCCGCGCCGCGAGTACACGCCGCAGCGCCCAGGCTCTGGCTGGTTCGGCCCGCGCAGCCTGGCGAGGCGCTCGGTGTCGGCGGGTGAGACATGGGTGCTCGCCGCGCTCATCATCATGATGGCGATCTTCACGGTGCTCGCTCCCGGCAAGTTCCTCACCACCAATGACCTGTCGCTGATCAGCCAGGGCGCGGCGCCCTTCCTGGTCATGGCGATCGGCGAGACGTTTGTCATCCTCACGGCGGGCATCGACCTGTCCGTCGGCTTCGTGCTCGTGCTGTCCGGCGTGGTCGCGGGTGAGTACTACGTGCACAACGGCGGCGCCAGCGCCGGGACAGGCACCGTCTGGATCGGCGTGCTGATCGGCCTGGCCACCGGCGGCGCCTTCGGCCTCCTCCAGGGCCTGGCGGTGGCTAAGGCGAAGATCCCGCCGCTGATCGCGACCCTCATGGGCCTGGGTGTTGCCGAGGGCCTCTCCTACCTGATCACCGGCGGACACGATCTGTCGACCGTGCCCGGCAAGCTCGCCAGCTCGATCGGCCAGGGCAGCCTCGGCGGCGTGCAATGGCTGATCATCATCTCGTTCCTGGCCACGCTGGCCTTCGGCCTGATCCTCGCCTACACCAGGTTCGGCCGGTACACCTTCGCGATCGGGTCCAACCCGGAAGCGGCCCGCCGGGTCGGCATCAACGTGGACTGGCACCTGATCAAGGTGTACGGCCTGAGCGGGCTGATGGCCGGCCTGGCCGGGATCATGAACCTGGCCTACTTCAGCACGACGACCATTTCCGGGCACCCCCTCGACAACCTCACGGTCATCACCGCCGTCGTCATCGGCGGGGCCAGCCTCTTCGGCGGGCGCGGTTCCATGCTCGGCACGTTCATCGGCGTCTTCATCCCGGAGATGCTCGCGGCCGGCCTGATCATCATCGGCGTCAACCAGTACTGGCAGTACATCCTCACCGGCCTGGTGCTCGGCGCCGCCGTCTATCTCGACCAGATCCGCCGACGGCTGCGCGAGCGCACCTGAGGCGGCGAAGCGGAGACCGCGACGGCGCGTCTCCCACAACCAGGAGGAGCGAATGTCACGTAGATATCCCGCGACGATCACCGGCGTGGCCGCGATCGCGGTCGTCGGCCTGGGTCTGAGCGCCTGCGGAAGCAGTAACAGCGGTGGCGGTGGCGGTGGCGGTGGCGGCGCGGCGAAGAAGAACCTCGAGCTCGTGGTCGGGACCAAGAGCGACGACTTCTACGTCACCATGGCGTGCGGCGCCCAGGCCGAGGCCAAGAAGCTTGGGGTGAAACTGACGGTCACCGGCCCGGCCGACTTCTCTGTCAGCGAGCAGGCGCCGATCCTCAACTCGGTAGCGGCCAGCAAGCCGGACGCGCTCATCGTCGCACCGACCGACGCCAAAGCTCTCAATCCCGAGCTGCAGCGCATCCAGAGCGCCGGCACGAAGATCATCTTTGTGGACACCTCATCGAGCTCCACGTCGCTCGGCGTGTCCCGTATCACGACCGACAACGTTGGCGGCGGCAAGCTGGCCGCGGACAACCTGGCCCAGCAGATCGGCGGCAAGGGCACGGTTGCCGTGATCGACGTGAACCCGGGCATCAGCACCACCGACGCCCGGATCCAGGGCTTCACCCAGGAAATGAAGGCGAAGTACCCGGGTATCACCGTGCTCCCCACCCAGTACGACAACGACAGCTCGGCCACCGCGGCCAGCCAGGTCGCCAGCGACATCGCCGCCCACCCGAACCTGAGCGGCGTGTTCGCCACCAACGTGCTGAGCGCGCAGGGCGCCGGCACCGGCGTCCAGCACGCCGGGAAGTCCGGCAAGGTGAAGGTGGCCACCTTCGACGCCGAGCCGCAGCAGATGCAGATGCTGAAGGCCAACTCGATCCAGCTCGCCGTCGCCCAGGACCCGTACCTGGAAGGCCAGGACGCCGTGCAGCAGGCGCTGAACGCCGCCGAGGGCAAGCCGGTGAAGGCCAATATCGGCACGCCGCTCGTTGCCATCACCCAGAAGAACATGAACGACTCGTCGACCCAGCAGTACGTCTACAAGAGCAGCTGTTAGCCGGGGCCGGGCCCATCCGCCGCGGCCGCATCCCGCGCTGATCCCCCTGGTGCCAGTGCACCAGGGGGATCAGCGCTATGTTCGGTAACCATGATGAAGGCGATGACCGTGATACCCGGGCAGGCGGGCTCAGCGCAGGTGGCCGAGCTGCCTGATTCGCCGGACCGTGACGGAAGCATGCCGGAGTGGCCGGACACGCTGGCCCGGCAGCCACATGACGTGGAAATGGCCGTGGACCTGAGAGACTGACGACCATGGTGATCAAGGCTGAAAGGGAGCTCGCGATGGCCGATGGGGACCGCGCGCCTGCCGTGGGCGGGCAGGAAAATCTCGTCCACGAGATCGAGCAGACCAGGGAGAACCTGGCACGCACGATCGATGCCATCACCGAGCGGGTCAGCCCGGCCAACGTTGCCAGGCGTACCAGGGACCGGGTCCGGCAGCGGGCGCAGGCGCTGGATCCGAGGCTGATAGGGGCAGGTGCCGTGGTCGCGGTCGGACTCGTCGCCTTCCTGGTCTGGCGCCGCCGCCACTAGCCGGTCTTCGCGATTACGGGTTATTCGCCCGCTATATGTGCGGTCTCGCCCACGATCATGGAATTCGGATCAGTCGGCTTCTTTGATGAGTTCCTCGTACTCGGCGGGTGACAGCAGGCCGGGCGGGAGGGCCTCCTCGCCGGCCCCGGCCGTCAGGAGGACCTTGAACATCCAGCCCGCGCCGTACGGGTCTGCGTTGACAAGCCCGGGATCGTCCTCGAGATCACTGTTGACCTCGGTGACCTCCCCGTCCACGGGCGAGTACAGGTCGCTTACCGACTTGGTCGACTCGACCTCGCCGCACGGCTCCTCGGCAGTGACGGTGGCACCTTCGGCGGGCAGTGACACATAGACGATGTCGCCGAGCGCCCGTGCAGCGTAGTCGGTAATCCCGACCGTTGCTGTCGAGCCGTCGACGGCCACCCATTCATGCTCTGCGGTGTAGCGCAGCTCAGCAGGAACGCTCATTCTCGGGGTCTCCTACGGTAAAACGGCAATTCGGTGAGATTAGCGGGTTCGGCCCGGCCCCTGATATCAACGGCCAGCCCGGGCTTGCGGTCGTGAGCGATGTCCGGCTCCAGGTATGCCATCGCGATCGGCACACCCAGCGTCGGCGACGGCGCGCCGCTCGTCACCGCGCCACATGCACGGCCGTCGGCCAGTACCGTATACCCGTGCCGGGGCACCCGGCGCGATGCGACGGTGAGCCCGGCGAGGAACCTGCGCGGCTCGGCTTTGGCCCGCCCGGCGAGCGCCGCGGCGCCGACGAAGCCGCCCGGCTTGTCGAACTTGACCACCCGTCCCAGTCCGGCATCGTATGGCGTTACGTCTGGGCCGAGCTCGTTACCGTAAAGCGGCATCCCGGCCTCGAGCCGGAGGGTATCGCGCGCGGCCAGGCCGGCCGGAGCCAGGCCGGCGGATGTCCCGGCGCTGGTGAGCGCGGTCCACACGTGCTCGGCGTCGTCCGGCTGGCAGAAGATTTCGAAGCCGTCTTCGCCCGTGTAGCCGGTACGGGCTACCCACGCCCGGCGTCCCGCGACGGTTCCGCGCTCGCCCGCGTAGTAGCGGATAGTGCTGACGTCAACGTCGGTGAGCGGGGCAAGAATGCCGGCCGCCGCCGGGCCCTGGATGGCAATCAGCGCGTAGTCAGCAGTCCGATCGGTGATCCGGGTGTCAAATCCCGCGGCCCTTCTCCGCAGCTCCGCGTCCACCGTGGCGGTATTCGAGGCGTTCGCGACGACGAGGAACTCCTGCGTCCCAATCCGGTAAACGACAAGATCGTCAACCACTCCGCCGTCTTCCGCGCACATCATCGTGTAGCGCGCGCGGCCCGGCGGGACAGCCGACAGCAGCCCGGTCAGGGCGTAATCCAGGGCCGGGCCGGCATCCGGCCCGGTCACCGTGATCTCGCCCATGTGCGAGAGGTCGAACATGCCTGCCGCGCGGCGCACCGCGTGGTGCTCGGCGGTCTCGCTGCCGTACCGCAGCGGCATGAGCCAGCCGGCGAAGCTGGTGAGCGTCGCGCCGAGGCGCTGGTGCACCTCGAGCAGGGGCGTTGGCCGCGCCGCCTCGGCCGGTGTTGACGGTGATTCTGGCACGTCCGAATGGTATGCCGGATACATGGAGCTTCTAAACGAGGATCAGATCGCTGCCGAACTGGCCGGGACGCCCGGCTGGACCCGTGAGGGAAGCCAGATCACCCGAACGATCAAGCGCCGGGACTTCCGTGACGCGCTGCTGCTCGTCGGCGCTGTCGCGTTCCTCGCCGAACAAGCCAACCA
>DASQVO010000426.1:0-8870 GCA_035640715.1 Streptosporangiaceae bacterium | reverse complement strand
ATCCCGCAGGCACGCCGCGAGAGCCTCGATCTTGGCGAGCCGGGAGGATGTTCCCGCCACGACCCGGGAGGCATCGGCGATCTCGCTCAGCAGCACGTTCGCATTGTGCCCCATGGCACTGACATCTCGCGTGTGGCCGTCTGGCGCCGGCAGCATCCTCCCCAGTGGTCACAAACGTCTTAGCCTGACGCCCAGGCGCACATGGCGCCTGGGCGTCAGGCCAGGGCCTGGCGTCAGGCCGGGATCACGAGACCTGCCAGATCTCCCCGGCCCGGCCGTAGCAGTCCTCCTGCGTGACGGGGGTGCCGTTGCCGGTGCTGTCGCCTGGATCGGCGAGGCACCTGCTGGAGTTCGCGTTGACCAGCTCGCCGGCGCCCGGCCCGAGGACCCACGTCTGGTTGAAGTTGGGGACGCCGTTGGTCCTAAGGCAGGTCCAGAGCTGCAGCTTGGCGCCGTCCAGCGTGCTGGCCTTCGCCATGTCCAGGCATTTGCCATTGATCCGGATCGTGCCGTCGGATGCGTAGACCCACTTCTGCGAGGCGCCGCCGGTGCAGTTCCAGATCTGGACCTTGTTCCCGTTGGCGCTGCTGTTGTTCGCGTCATCCAGGCACTTGCCCGCGATGCCGGATGTCACCTCGCTGGCTGGCAGGGTCCAGTTCTGTTTAGCGGTAGCGGCACCGGTGTTAGGGTCAGCGATGCAGGCGGCGATGTCCACCCGGGTGCCGTTCGCCGTGCTCGCACCCGGGTCGTCCAGGCACAGGTTGGATGCCGGGTTCACCAGGACACCAAAGCCCGCGATGAACCACTGCTGGCTGGCGCCGCCGTTGCAGGACCAGAGCTGGATCTTCGCGCCTGGCGCGGTGCTCCTGTTCGTGACGTCCGCGCACTTGCCCTGGATGTTGAGGGTCCCCGCTCCGCCGGGGGTGCCGTCCGGCCTGAACTTCCAGTTCTGTGAGGCGTCGTTGAGGCAGTTCCAGATCTGGATCTTGTTCCCGTTGGCGCTGCTGTTGTTCGCGTCATCCAGGCACTTGCCGCCCAGCGCCAGCTTCACCGTTCCAGAGCCGGCGGTGTAGGCGGTGTCCAGGTTAGGCATGACGACGATGTTGAATTTCACCGTGCCGGTGACTCTGCTGGTATCGGTCGCCGTCACCTGGACCGTGTGCGTACCGGGGGAATTGGCAACAGTTCCTGATATCAGGCCCGAGGAGGCATTGATCGACAGCCCGCCCGGCAGACCGGTGGCGCTGTAGATGTAGGTCGGGCTCTGGCCCGCGGAGTCCAGGGCCTGAATCCGCAGGCCCACGTGCGTACCTGGGACGAAATCCTGGGTGCCCGGATTCTTGACCGAGACGATGTTGGTAGTGGCGGCGTTCTTGAATGCCCCGGCGCCATTGGGGGTACCCAGGCCGGTCGGCCCGTCGTAGCCGGTTCCGCTATGGCACAGGTACAGCCGGTTCGACTCGCAGGTCCCGTTCGTCCCGCCCGTTACGTCATAGAGACCCGTCTTGGCCCGGTAGAGGTAGGAGGAGGGGTAGGTGTTCGGCGTGGGAGTTCCGGCCAGAGCGTACACGGACGCGATAATCGGCGACGCCACGCTCGTCCCCCCGGCCGTGGTCCAGTCTGGTGCGGAAATGCCAGGGGCCGTGTAGCTGTCGTAGATCGCAACCCCGGGGGTCGGATCCGCGACGGCGGCGACGTCGTTGTGCGTCCGGTTCAGGCACCCGTTCGGGTCCCATGCGCCGGATCCCCTCGAGCCATCGATGGCGGCCTGCCACGACGGCTTGGCCTCGGCCGCCGAGCAGCCCGACCCAGTTCCGCTCCACGCCGTTTCCGTCCAGCCGCGCGTGGTCGAGGAACCCTGCGTCAGCGTGGTTCCGCCGACCGAGGTGACGAACTGCGAGGCGGCAGGGTACTGGGGCCCGTATCCGTAGTCGCCGGCCGCGAAGGTGACCGCTACTCCCGGGTGGTCGAAGTACCGGCTGTCATAGGCGGACTCGCCGGTGAACTCGCCGCCGCTGCCCCAGCTGTTGGTCACGAATTTGGCATGGGCGGCTGCGTAGTTCTCCGCGGTACCCAGGTCGCTGAGATCCGTGGAATTCGCCTCGACCAGCAGGATGTGGCAGGCAGGGCAGATCGCCGACACCATGTCGAGGTCGATCGACTCCTCCAGCTCCCAGCTGCCGGTCGGGTCGGTTGTGGGCAGACTGGCACCGCCGGTCTGGTTGACCACCGTGACGCAGCCGGCACCGGTTCCAACGCCGGTTGACGTGGCGCAGGGGGGCAAGCCGTACTGCGCACGGTAGGTCTTGAGGTCTGAGGCGGCATTGGGATCGTTGTAGGCGTCCACCACCGCGACCGTTTCGCCCGACGCCGTGAAGGAGGACTCGGCGGAGGCCAGGCTGTACGCGCTCTGCAGGTTGTTCGGGCTGTAACTACCGGCCGGGGGGGCGGCATCATCAGGGGCGACTCCGGCGTGGCTCTTCACGTTCGTGCGTACCAGCGCCATACAGGTCATCTGCCCGGGATGGCTGGGCTTGGCGCAGACCTGGCGTACCCCGGCCGGCAGCGCTGGCGAGTGCGGGGTGGTGACGAACCGCGCCGCGGCCCGCCCCGGCGAAGGCGTCGCGGTACGCGCCGCGCTGCGCGTCGCGGTCGTCTGAGCTGAGCTGGGTGCCGATGCCGACTGTGAGGAAGCCGATGCCGCGCCGGGAGCGACCGCGTTCAGGCCGAACAGCGCGAGAGCAGCCACCGCGACCAGCGACACCGGTCCGCGACGTGATGAATGCATGCGCAAAGAGGCTCCAGATACGTTTCAGGCGCGCCCCGTGACCAAGAGCAGCGGCGCGCCTATGGCTCAAGCGGCGCTCACCGCATCCCCCGGCACCGCATTCGACAACGATTTCTATCACGTACAGGGACATAGCATCCATGACCAGCGCATATCGGATTGATGAATTTTGATCCCCAGCTTTCGCGCTTGTGGGACTCTGCCGACCCGCCGCCCGCCGCCCGCCCGCCGCGGCGCCATATGCGCCGTGATTACGCCCCACCCCCGGCCGTCTGGCAGAATGTCATCTTGACTACCTGGCTACGTGAGGCCCTCTTCCCTCGCCGTGCCGGGCCCATCTGAGCGGTTCCGCCAGTCCCCACCTGGCCGAGTCCGCCGCCCGTACCTTTATTTCGCTGGGAGAAGACCACAGCCGTGGCTGTAAAGATCAAGCTGAAGCGCCTGGGCAGGACCCGGGTGCCGACCTACCGGATCGTCGTTGCCGATGCTCGGACCAAGCGCGACGGGCGCGCCATCGAGGAGATCGGCAAGTACCACCCGAAGGAAGAGCCGTCCTTCATCGAGGTCGACTCGGAGCGGGCGCAGCACTGGCTTTCCGTGGGCGCGCAGCCCACCGAGCCGGTCCTGAACATTCTCAAGATCACGGGCGACTGGCAGAAGTTCAAGGGCGAGCCCGGCGCGGAAGGCACTCTGCGCACCTCGGAGCCGCGCGAAGACAAGAAGGAGCGCTTCGCGGCGGCCCTCAAGGACGCCGCGAAGGACGACACCGAGTCATCCGGGTCCCGGGCCGGCCGGTCGAAGAAGCCGGACCAGGCGCGCGGTGAGGGCAAGGCCGACAACGCGAAGGCCAAGTCCACCGGCAGCGCCGCCCAGCCGGCCGGCGAGGCCGGTGACGAGCATGCCGCTGCGGCCAGCGATACCGCCGAGGACACCGCGCCAGCGGCCGCGGCCACCGGCGAGTCCGGGGAGCAGTGAGCAGGGTAGCGGAGCCTGACGTGCTTGAAGACGCGCTCGAGCATTTGGTCCGGGGCATCGTCGAAAATCCCGACGATGTCCAGGTGTCCAGCCGCACGATGCGCCGCGGCAGTGTCCTGGAGGTGCGGGTCCACCCGGACGACCTTGGCAAGGTCATCGGGCGTGGCGGGCGCACCGCCAGGGCGCTGCGCACGGTCATAGGCTCCCTGGCCGGAAACCGTCACGTCCGCGTCGATCTCCTGGACACCGACGAGATCCGCTAACGGTGCCCAATGAGATAACGCTCAGGGTCATGCAGGTTGCGGTCGGCCAGATCGGTCGCGCACACGGAATCCGCGGCGAGGTCATCGTGGTCGTCAGGACCGACGAGCCAGGGCTGCGGTTCGTCCCGGGTGCCACGCTCGCCACGGATCCGCCGGATCGCGGGCCACTGACGGTGGCGGGGGCGCGCTGGCATTCCGGGCGCCTTATCGTCGCGTTCGAGGGCATCTCCGACCGGACCGTGGCGGAGGGCCTGCGCGGCACCTGGCTCATGCTGGACTCGGCGCAGATCCCGTCCCCGGAGGACCCGGATGAGTTCTATGACCACGAGCTCATCGGGCTCGGTGTCGTGACCGCCGCAGGCGAGCCGGTCGGCGTGGTGACCGACGTCCTGCACCACGGCCAGGACCTCCTCGTCGTGCGCCGCGAGGACGGCCGCGACGCCACGGACGCGGACGAGGTGCTCGTGCCGTTCGTGGGCGCGATCGTGCCCGATGTCGACGTGGCGGCGGGCCGTGTCGTCATTGACCCGCCGCCCGGGTTGCTTAGTCCGGACGAAGCGGTCGAGGGCTGACGGTGCGCATCGACATCATCACGATCTTCCCTGAGTATTTCGGGGGGTTCCGGGGGGTCGCCCCCCCGGGCCAGCCCAGCGGGCCGCTGGGCGTCTCGCTCATCGGAAAGGCAGCCGCGCGGGGCGACATAGAGTTCGGCGTGCACGACTTGCGGCAGTGGGCGCACGACATCCACCGGACCGTCGACGACACGCCCTTCGGCGGAGGCCCGGGCATGGTGATGAAGCCCGAGCCGTGGGCGGAAGCACTCGACGAGGTCGCGCCGCCCGGCCGCCTCGGGCCGGCGCCGCGGCTCGTCGTGCCCACCCCGAGCGGTGTCCCGTTCAGCCAGGCAGGTGCCGCCAGCTATGCGGTCTGCCCGTGGCTGGTGTTCGCCTGCGGCCGGTACGAGGGCATCGATGCCAGGTTCATCGACTACGCGCGTTCGCGGATGCCCGTCGACGAGGTCAGCATCGGCGATTACGTGCTGGCCGGGGGCGAAGCGGCGGTCCTCGTCATGGTAGAGGCTGTCTGCCGGCTGCTGCCCGGGGTCCTCGGCAATGAGCGTTCGGCCAGCGATGACTCCTTCGGCGGCGACACGGCGGAAGCCGCGGGAATGGCCGGTCTGCTGGAGGGACCGGTATATACGAGGCCGCGGTCCTGGCGCGGCCGCGACGTGCCGGACATCCTGCTCTCCGGCGACCACGCAGCGATCGCGCGGTGGCGGCGGGACGCCGCGCTGCTGCGCACCGCGGCCAACAGGCCCGACCTGATCGAGCGGGCCGTCGCGGATCCGGCCGGCGGCCTTGACGCGCGCGACCGGCAGGTGCTGTCGTGCGCTGCCGAGGGCTGTGCGGAAGACGCCGTCCGGCCGGGGGATCAGGCTCGCTTACCAGCCTGCCCGGAAAATATGGCACACTGAAGGACGCCGTGTGCTCCCGTCGGCGCCGGGGCTCGTTCATAGACATTGGGCTCGCGCTGGTTTCCCCGCACACGCGCCCAGCCGATAAGTAAGCATCGAGGAACCGCTGTCATGCACACCGCTATTGCCGAACTCGAGCAGGCCCAGATCCGCGACGACGTCCCGGAATTCCGCCCGGGAGACACGCTCAGGGTCCACGTGCGCGTCAAGGAGGGCAACCGCTCCAGGATCCAGGTGTTCCAGGGTGTGGTGATCCGGCGTCAGGGCGGCGGGATACGTGAGACGTTCACCGTCCGCAAGATCAGCTACGGTGTCGGCGTCGAGCGCACGTTCCCGGTGCACAGCCCGTCGATTGACAAGATCGAGACCATGACGCGCGGGAAGGTCCGCCGGGCCAAGCTGTACTACCTGAGGGAACTCCGCGGCAAGGCCGCGCGCATCCGGGAACGCCGCGAGACGCCGGCGAGCTGAGCAAGCCACCGGATGTTCCGGGCCGGTGCCGCCCGCCATGCCGGACACGCGCCGGCCGTCCGGCGAGTGTTCGTTCCACCCGCGCGAGGCTGCGGGCCGGGCCGTGTGCATGTAGCCGTGGCCGGGTTGCGTGCATGACCGGCTCCCGTATCCCGCATATTCTGGCGTCGCATGAGGGGCTCATGTGAAGGACCCGGTTAAAGGTCCGGGTGATGGGCAGTGTGCCGCAGATGACGGGTGCCACGCGGGTGCCCGTTTCCGCGAAGAAGCGGAAGGGAACTGGTATGGCACGATTCGTTAGTAAATGGGGGGCGTGACGTGCCTATTGCTACTGTCTGCGAGCAGGGTTGCTGCTTCCGTTACGGCTACATGACGCTAAGCTCAGGTCGATGACTGACGAGGGCGATGGCCAGTATGAGCCGCCTGTTACCAGAACGCGTGGCAGCCACGCCAAGATGCCAAAGGGGCAATGGGCCGGGGAGGCTGCGGAGGCAGAAGGGGCGCGCATGAACGGGAGGAACCCCCGGGAATCCGCCGGGCCGGCCGGACCACCCGTGCCGTCCACGCGGGAATCGCGCATGGCTGCCGCCCCGAAACCGCAGGCGGCTGGCGCGCCGGGAATGCCCACGCCGGGAATGCCCACGCCAGGCGATGGCGCGGGCGAGGCCGGGAAACGTGCCGCGCCGGGCGACACTGCGGTTACCACCTCCGGCGGTGCCGCGGCAGGTGGCACCCCAGGAAACGGCGCGGCTGCAGGCGGCGCGGTTGCGGGCGGGCAGCAGGATGCACGGGGTGCCACCCCGGAGAAGAAGACGCCGGAGAAGAAAAACAGGTCCTTCTGGCGCGAACTGCCCATCCTCGTTGTCGTGGCCCTCGTCCTCACCCTCGTCATCAAGACCTATGCCATCCAGGCGTTCTACATCCCTTCACCATCGATGACGAACACGCTGGCCGTCAGCGACCGCGTCCTGGTGAACAAACTGGTCTACGACGTCCGCCCCATTCACCGCGGTGACATTGTCGTGTTCACCGGCAACGGTTCCTGGGATCCCGGTCCTCCGCCGCAGAATTCCAACATCTTCCAGAAGTTCGGCGATAACGTCGCCTCGATGTTCGGCTTTGGCGGGGCGCAGAACGACTACATCAAGCGGGTCATCGGCCTGCCCGGTGATCATGTCGCGTGCTGCGACGCGCGGGGCCGCGTGACCGTCAACGGCGTCCCGCTGAACGAGCAGTCCTACCTGTACCCGCGGAACGTGCCCTCGACGACCAGGTTCAGCATCACCGTCCCGCCGGGCCGCTTGTGGGTGATGGGTGATCACCGTGACGTGTCGTATGACTCCCGCGGCCACATCGGTGACCCGGGCGGTGGGACGATCCCCGAAAATGCCGTGGTTGGCCGCGCGTTCGTGGTGATCTGGCCGGTGGACCAGTGGCGGATACTGCCCATCCCGGCCACGTTCGAGCAGCCGAAGCTGAACGCGTCGATGCCCAGCGTGTCATCCCGCACCCGTTCGGCTGATGAGGCGGCCGCCCCCTCCGGTGCTGTCGCACCGATGCATCCGTCCGGGCCCGCAATGCCGTTCGCACTCGGCTTCGCCGGTGCGGTGCCGGTGACGTGGCTGCAGCGCAAACTGCGCAAGGCCGCACGCCGCCACCTCCGCCGGTAGCCGCGGTCCTGGCCGGCCTGGTGGCGTGGCGGCTGGCCTGTTCGCTTGCGTCCGGGTACTCATCGAGAGTGCCCTGGCTGGCGGCGATGCTGCCCTTTCGTGCCCGGAGCGGGATCCGCGCGATGCCGATCTGGCGTAATCTGCGAGTGTCATGTTCCGCCCCTCCACCAAGCTCGCCAGCGGTGGCCCGGAACGGGCCAGATGGCGGCATACCGGTCACACGCCCCGGCGAAACGCCGGGCTGGCGGCGTATGAGAACGTGCTCGCCCGGGCTGGGTTCTCGCCCGTCGCGGGGATCGACGAGGCTGGAAGGGGTGCCTGCGCCGGCCCGCTCGTCGTGGCGGCCGTTGTCCTCGACAGCGCGGCGATCCGCCGGCTACCGGGCCTGGCGGACTCCAAGTCCCTGTCGCCGGACGAGCGCGAGGACGTGTACGCGGTCATTATGCGCCGGGCCCTGGACTGGCATGTCCTCGCGATCCCGCCGCAGGAGGTTGACGCGCTCGGGCTGCACGTGTGCAACGTGGAAGGCATGCGCCGCGCGCTGGCCGGCCTGCGCCGCCGCCCCGGCTATGTCATCACGGATGGCTTTCCGGTGCGCGGGCTCGGCGCCCCCGCCCTCGCCGTCTGGAAGGGCGACCAGGTCACCGCGTCGGTAGCCGCGGCCTCCGTGGTGGCCAAGGTGACCAGGGACCGCATGATGGTCGCGCTCGACGAGCGCTATCCCGCCTACGGTTTTGCACGCCACAAGGGTTACTCCACGCCGGAGCACATGACCGCGCTTTGCGCGTACGGGCCATGCCCGGAGCACAGGTATTCCTACGCGAATGTGATAGAGGCGAACCGTCGCTGGGCGACAGGCTGGCGGGCCGACGCTGATCTTGACGCTGGCGCTGATCTCGAGGGCGGTGCTGATCTCGGGGACAGCGCTGGTCTAGCGGGCGGTGCTGCCCAGGATGATGATGCCGAACGAGAGCCTTGCGCGCCAGCCGGGACCGATGGCACGGCAATCGGCGATTTCGGGGACGCCTTGACAGAGGCTGCTTCGATCGGCAACTTCAAGGGCAGCATGGCAGATGCCGCCGTGGCCAGCGGCGCCGAAGCCGGCAGGCCGGTGTCCCGGGTGGATTCCGGGCCACCTGCGGCGGACGGTCCTGGACCCGGCGACGTGTGGGCAGATTTGTGGCAGGAGGGGGTGACCGTGGCCGGGGCCGACGAGACTGACGCTGCCT
>DASQVO010000425.1:0-8627 GCA_035640715.1 Streptosporangiaceae bacterium | reverse complement strand
GGTGCGCGTGCTCGGCATGGACCCGGCGCGGGACGCGCGCGCCCTGCGCCCGCGGGTCGGCGTGATGCTGCAGTCCGGCGGCGTGCCGCCGGCCGTCCCCGCCGGGGACTACCTCCGCCTGCTGGCCCGCTTCCACGCCCGCCCCCTCGACCCGGCCGGGCTGCTCGACCAGGTCGGCCTGACAGCGGCGGCCCGCACGCCGTACAAGCGGCTCTCCGGCGGCCAGCAGCAGCGCCTGGCCCTCGCCGCCGCCATCATCGGCCGCCCGGAGATCGTCTTCCTCGACGAGCCCACGGCCGGAATGGACCCGCAGGCACGGCATGCGACCTGGGACCTCGTCACGAAGCTGCGTGCGTCCGGCGTGAGCGTCATCCTGACGACCCACTTCATGGAGGAGGCCGAACGGCTCTCCGATCAGGTAGCGATCATTGACCATGGCCGCCTGGTGGCCGGGGGGACGCCGGCCGAGCTGGCCGGCGGCGCCGGCCAGCTCCGGTTCCGCGCCGAGCCCGGCCTGGACACCGACGGGCTGATGCACGCACTGCCCGCGGGCAGTGTCGCGAAGGAATCCCCAGCCGGGCACTACGTCATCGAGGTCCATGACGGGGTTGACGCGCGGCTGCTCGCATCGGTGACCGCCTGGTGCGCCGAGCACGGCATCCTGCCGACCAGCCTCCGGATCGAGAGCCGCACGCTGGAGGATGTGTTCCTGGAGCTGACCGGAAGGGAGCTGCGCGAATGACCACGGCGGATTCCGCGCTGAGCAGGGCTTTCGAGCCAGCGCCCGGGGCCGCGCCGATGCCGGCGATGATCGCCGCCCAGGCGTGGATGGAAACCCGCACCGCGCTCCGCAACGGCGAGCAGCTCATGGTCACGATGGTCATCCCGCTCGGGCTGCTCGCCATGCTCAGCCTCGAGCCGCTGACGATCTCCGGCCCGGGAAGCCGGATCGACTTCCTCGCCCCGGGCATCATCGCGCTCGCGGTGATGTCGACGGCGTTCACCAGCCAGGCGATCGCGACCGGATTCGAGCGCCGGTACGGCGTGCTCAAGCGGCTCGGGGCGACACCGCTATCGCGCGGCGGCCTGATCTCGGCCAAGACGGCCGCTGTCATCATCATCGAGCTGCTGCAGGCCGCCGTGATCACGGCGGCCGGCATCGGGCTCGGCTGGCGGCCGCACGCCAGCGCGCTGGCCTTTGTCACAGTCCCCCTGCTCGTGCTCACGGGGACCGCGGCGTTCAGCGGCCTGGCCCTGCTCATGGCGGGCACGCTGCGCGCGGAGGCGACGCTGGCCCTCGCCAACCTCGTCTACATCGTGCTGCTCGGGATCGGCGGCGTGGTCTTCCCGCTGGCCAAGTTCCCCGCCGCGGTGCGGCCGTTCCTGACGCTGCTGCCGACCGGCGCCCTCGCCACCGGGCTGCGGTCCGTGCTCGCCTACGGCGCGGGCGTCCCGCTGCGCGACCTCGCCGTGCTCGCCGCCTGGGCCGTCGTCTGCATCGCCCTGGCCGCGCGCACGTTCCGCTGGGAGTGAGCAGCCCACCGGGCGTCAGCTCGCCCCCGGCGAGCGGGCCGCACGATAGCAGCCGCCGCGTCAGGGGCCGCCCGCCCGCCGCGGCCGGCCCGGCCGCCATGGTCCTGACCGGCATCGTCTCCGTGCAACTGGGCGCCGGCCTGGCAGCCCGCCTGTTCACCGAGCTCTCGCCCGCCACGGTCACCGGGCTGCGGCTGTGGAGTGCCGCCGCCGTCCTGCTCATCGTCGGGATCCGTGGGCGCAACGGGCTGGCAGCGGCGGTCGCCGCCCTGGTGCGGCGCCACGCCTGGCGTGATGCTGCCACCGTGATCTCGTTCGGCATCTGCCTGGCCGGGATGAACTTCGTCTTTTACCAGGCCATCGCCCGGATTCCGCTCGGCGTGGCGGTCACCGTGGAGTTCCTGGGGCCGCTGGCCGTCGCGGTGGCCGGTTCCCGCCGCCTCCTTGACCTGTTGTGGGTCGTGCTGGCGGCCACTGGCGTGGTGCTGCTCACCGGCGATGGAGCCAGGCACCTCAACGTGGCCGGCGTGGTCTTCGCCGGCCTGTCCGCGGCCGGCTGGGCCGGCTACATCATGTGCAGCTCGGCGACGGGCCGCCGGTTCCCCGGATCATCGGGCCTGGTCATCGCGATGCTGGTCGCCTCTGCCCTGGTGACGCCGACCGCGGTGGCCACGGCCAGCAGCGCGCTGGCGCGCCCGTCGGTGATCGCAACCGGTGCCGGCGTCGGCCTGCTGTCCTCGGCGCTCCCCTACGGGCTGGAACTGCACGCCCTGCGCCGGCTGTCCAAGCGGGTCTTCGGCATCTGGATGAGCCTCGAACCCGCCGCCGCGGCCCTCATCGGCCTGGCCCTGCTCGGCCAGCGGCTGTCCCCCGCCGAATGGGCCGCCGTCGCCTGTGTCGTCATCGCCAGCATCGGCGCCGCCCGCGCCGCCCCCTCCCCGGTCCGCCCCGCCTACGACGGGGCCGCCTACGATGGGGCCGTGCCTGCCGATCTCGCCCCCGCCGCCTCACCCGGCGCGCTGCCCGGATCGCGGCCGGTGCAGCTGCTGCGCCGGATCACGGCTCCCGTGCTGTCGCCGACTCCGGGATCCATGCGGAACCTCGCGCTGGCCGCCGTCGCGGCCAACGCCGTCATCGTGTCGACCGGCGAGGCCGTGCGGCTCAGCCAGTCGGGACTCGGCTGCCCGGACTGGCCCAACTGCACGCGGAGCAGCATTGTCGCCGCGCACACGGTCGGCCAGACCACGCTGAACACCTGGATCGAGTTCGGCAACCGGCTGCTCAACATCCCGCTCATTGCCGTGGCCGGGCTCATGCTCATCGCCGCCTGGCAGTACCGCCCGCCCGGCAGCGACCGGCGGCGGCGGGACCTGGTGTGGCTCGCGGCGGCCCTGCCAGGCGGGGTTGTCGCCCAGGCCGTGGTCGGCGGGATCGTCGTGCTCACCAAGCTGAATCCCGGCTGGGTGGCCGCCCACTTCATGCTCTCCACCGCGATCCTGGGCGCCGCGGTCGTGCTGCAGGTCCGCTGCGGTGAGGGCAGCGGGCCCGCCACGCCCGTCGCCCGGCGTGATCTCCGGCTCATCGCCGCGGCACTCGTGGCCGTGGTTACCGTGATGTTCGCGGCAGGGACCGTGGTCACCGGCACCGGGCCGCTCGCCGGCAACGCGGCGGCGCCCAGGTTCCATCTGCCGTTCCTGGGGGTCACCCAGTTCCACGCGGACATCGGCTGGCTGATGGGCGGCCTCACCTTCGCGCTGATCCTCGGACTGCGGCTGTCCGGTGCGCCGCGCCGGGCCGTCGTGCGCAGCTGGATGCTTGGCGCGCTGGTCCTGGTGCAGGGCGCCCTCGGCTACGCGCAGTACTTCAGCGGCCTGCCAGCCGGCGTCGTCTGGGTGCATGTGACGGTCGCGGTAGTGATCTGGATCGTCACGCTTCAGTTGTTCCTTGCCCTGCGTGACCGGGGCCCGGCCGAGGTTGCCGCGCCCGGCGGCCTGCTCAGCGGGCAGGCGGGCCCGGGGCGTGCCGCTCAGGACGAGACTACGGCTCCCGTTCCCGGGGCATAATCGGCTGCGGCATCGGGACGGCGTATGCCGCCGCCCTGGTGAAGCTGGACGGCTCAGGCCCGGCCCACGGGGCCGGCGGCGGAACCGGCTGGCGGCGCAGGAACGCGGAGCGGGCCACCTGCATGAGGCTCAGCAGTGCCTGCTGGCGCTTGGCGAACTCCGCCCAGCCCACCACCCCCCGGGTGGCCTTCTGGTGCAGCAGGGCAAGCTCCGTCGCCGCAAGCTGGTAGTCGCTCATCGCCGCAGCGGCCGCCAGGCCGCCGGTCGCGCGCGCCCACTTGCGCGCCTGCCGCCTGCCCTTCAGCGAGCTGAGCATTTCAATGTCCCCCGGCGTAACGAGGCCCGTCGGCTCATACCCGGGCAGGTAATGCCTGATCAGGCCCGCGATGCGGCGGCGGTCCGCCCTGATGATGCAGATGATGACGATGAGGAGGCACAGCAGCACCAGGTAGGCGATCCCCGTCCCCGCCAGGCCGAAGATGCTGAGCCCGTTCCACATGCCGTGCAGGAGCATCGCCGCCAGCCAGCCAAGCGGAAGCGCCCAGCCCGCGCGGCGGTGGGACGCCGCGTAGGCGGCGCCGATCCCGGTCATCGACGTGAAGACCGGATGCAGGAACGGGGACAGCACGCCGCGGAGCACGAACGTGTAGCCCAGCAGTCGCGTGCCTCCCGGGCTGATGAGCGCGTTGATGTAGTAGCCGATGTTCTCGGTCATCGCGAAGCCGAGCCCGACCATGGCGGCGTAGGTGATGCCGTCGGTTGGCCCGTCGAGCTCCTGCCGCCGCCAGTGCACGAGCCAGACGAGGAAGAGGCCTTTCAGGGTCTCCTCCACAACCGGCGCGCCTGCCGTGGCCGAGATGTACTCCCCGGCTGATGCGCCGAGAGCCGGCTGGGTGACATATTCCAGCCCGGCGGTATTGATAAGCGCGGCGAACAGGGCGGCGATGCCCGCGCCCCAGACGAACGCAAAGGTGAGGTTGATCCGCGGCTCGGGCTCCAGACGGTCAACGAACAAGACCGCCCCGATGAGCAGCGGGACGGGTGCCAGGGCGAGCGGCAACGCGATAAAGAACGGGACGGCGCTGTGCCCGGCCGCCGCCACGCTCTCCAGCAACTCGACACCGAACGCCAGGAGCACGCAGATCGAGCCCACCACGATGCCGATGATGACCCCGACCGGTGCCCTGCCCGGTGCCCTGCCCTCGATGACTGCCCTCGGGTCGAAGACGGTCGCGGGCGTCCGCATACGGCCAGCGTACTATCCATCATCCGGCCTGCACCGAATGGCCCGGCGGCCCCTGCCCGGCAGGCCCGCGCGAACATCGGGATAGGCTCTGATGTTGATCGCCCTCTGGCTAGGCGGGGGGCTCAGCCAGTGCCCGGACGAGGGTGGAAAAGGGGCCGCGGACACGGCATTGCGGCGCCAGTGCCGGTGCTGCTGCCGGTGCTGCGAGCTCGGCCCCCCATCAGCAGAGAGGAGCCATGACGTAACGGTGAGCAACCAGCCAACTACCCCCCTGGAATGGCCGGAAACCGACGCGCGTACCGTGAACCTGATCCGGGCCCTGGCCATGGACGCAGTGCAGAATGAGGGCTCTGGTCATCCCGGCACGGCGATGAGCCTGGCGCCGGCGGCCTATCTCCTGTTCCAGCGCCTGCTCCGGCACGACCCCGCCGACCCCGGCTGGACGGGCCGGGACCGGTTCGTGCTGTCCTGCGGCCACTCCAGCCTCACCCTGTACATCCAGCTCTACCTGTCGGGTTACGGCCTCACCCTGGACGACCTCAAGGCGTACCGGTCCTGGGGCAGCATCACTCCGGGGCATCCTGAGCACGGCCTCACCCCCGGGGTGGAGACCACGACCGGCCCGCTCGGCCAGGGCCTGGCCAACGCGGTGGGCATGGCGATGGCCGCCCGCCGGGAGCGCGGCCTGTTCGACCCGGACGCGGCGCAGGGCGAGAGCCCGTTCGACCACCACATCTACGTCTTCGCCTCTGACGGCGACATCGAAGAGGGCATCAGCCACGAGGCCTCCGCGCTCGCCGCCCACCAGCGGCTGGGCAACCTCATCGTGCTCTACGACGACAACCACATCTCCATCGAGGACGACACGGAGATCGCCAAGTCCGAGGACGTCGCTGCCCGGTACGAGGCCTACGGATGGCACGTCCAGCGGGTGGACTGGCGGCATGAGGACGGCAGTTACACCGAGGACGTCGAGGCCCTTTACCGTGCCTACCTCGCGGCGAAGGAGGAGACGTCGCGGCCGTCGTTCATCGCGCTCCGTACGATCATCGCCTGGCCCGCCCCGCACGCGCAGAACACCGGCGAGGCGCACGGCGCCGCGCTGGGCGAGGAGGAGGTCGCGGCCACCAAGGAGATCCTCGGCCTCGACCCGCAGGCCACCTTCCCCGAGGCAGAAGACCTCGTGGCGCACGCGCGCGGCGTCCTCGAGCGGGGGAAGCGCATCCACGCGGAGTGGGACGAGTCCTTCGCCGCGTGGGCGGAGGCCAACCCCGAGCGCAAGCAGTTCTTCGACCGGATGGCGGTGCGGAAGCTCCCGGCGGGCTGGGAGGAGGCGCTGCCCACGTTCGGGCCCGACCCCAAGGGCCTGGCGACCCGCAGGGCGTCCGGTCAGATACTGACCGCCCTGGCCCCGGTGCTCCCGGAACTGTGGGGCGGCTCGGCGGACCTGGCGGGCAGCAACAACACCACGATGAAGGGCGAGCCGTCGTTCATCCCCGCCGACCGCCAGACCAAGATGTTCCCCGGCAACGAGTACGGCCGCACCCTGCACTTCGGCGTCCGCGAGCACGCCATGGGCGCGATCCTCAACGGCATCGCGCTGCACGGCGGCACCCGCCCGTACGGCGGCACGTTCCTGGTGTTCAGCGACTACATGCGGCCCGCCGTCCGGCTCGCGGCGCTGATGAAGCTGCCGGTCACCTACGTCTGGACGCACGACTCGATCGGGCTCGGCGAGGACGGCCCGACGCACCAGCCGGTGGAGCACCTGTGGGCCCTGCGCGCGATCCCCGGCCTGGACGTGGTGCGGCCGGGCGACGCCAACGAGACGGCCGTCGCCTGGAAGACGATCCTCGAGCGCACCGGCCACCCGGCGGCACTCGCGCTGAGCCGCCAGAACATGCCCGTGCTGGACCGCTCCGCAGGCCTCGCGAGCGCCGAGGGCACCGCCCGCGGCGGGTACGTCCTGGCCGAGGCGGACGGCGACCCAGCCGTGATCATCATCGCCACCGGCAGCGAGGTACAGATCGCGCTGGCGGCCCGCGACGCGCTGCAGGCGGAGGGAACGCCGACTCGGGTGGTTTCCATGCCGTGCGTGGAATGGTTTGCCGAGCAGGATGCGTCATACCAGGAAGAGGTGCTTCCCCGCCGGATCAGGGCGCGGGTCTCCGTAGAAGCAGGCATCACGCTCGGGTGGCGCTCGTTCGTCGGCGACGCGGGCGAGTCCGTCGGGGTGGAGCACTTCGGCGCTTCCGCCGCCTACCAGCGAATCTATGAGGAGTTCGGGCTCACGGCGGAGCGGGTAGCCGCCGTGGCGCGCACGGTCCTTGACAGAGTGGGCGCCCCGCGCGGGTGAACGAAGTAGGGGAAGGGAATTCAAAGGTCATGACCTCCCAATCAGAAGACGCTCTCGCACAGCTGTCCGCGGCCGGGGTGGCGGTATGGCTGGATGACATCAGCCGTGACCGGCTGCGCACCGGGAACCTGGAAGAACTGATCCGCGATTACCACGTGATCGGCGTGACCTCCAATCCGACGATCTTCGCGCATGCCCTGGCGAATGGTTCGGCCTACGACGGCCAGATCCACGATCTCGGAATTCGCGGCGTGTCGGTCGAGGAGGCCGTCCGGGCCATCACCACCTACGACATCCGCTGGGCCTGTGATGTGCTGCGCCCGGTCTACGACCGGACCGGCGGCCTGGACGGCCGGGTCTCCCTCGAGGTGGACCCGCGGCTGGCCAAGGACACGGCCAAGACGATCGCCGAAGCCCGCGCACTGTGGTGGATGGTGGACCGCCCGAACCTGTTCATCAAGATCCCGGCCACGGTGGAGGGCCTGCCCGCGATCACGCAGGTCATCTCCGAGGGCATCAGCGTCAACGTGACGCTGATCTTCTCGCTGGAGCGCTACGGCCAGGTCATCGACGCCTACATGGCCGGGCTGGAGCAGGCCGCGGCGGCGGGCCACGACCTGTCAAAGATCGCCTCGGTCGCGTCGTTCTTCGTCAGCCGGGTGGACACCGAGGTGGACAAGCGGCTGGAGAAGCTGGGCACGGACGAGGCCAAGGCACTGCGCGGCAAGGCGGCCATCGCGAACGCGCGGCTCGCCTACCAGCTGTTCGAGCAGCGCATCGCGACGCCGCGGTGGAGCGCGCTCACCTCGAAGGGTGCCCGCGTGCAGCGGCCGCTGTGGGCCTCGACGAGCACCAAGGACCCTGCTTACCCTGACACGATGTATGTGGTGGATCTGGTCGCGCCGGACACGGTGAACACCATGCCCGAGTCTACGCTGCACGCCATGGCCGACCACGGCAAGCTGCGCGGCGACACGATCCACGGCACCTATGAGGAATCCAAGAAGCTGCTAGCGGACCTGGAAAAGCTCGGCATCTCCTACGACGACGTGGTGTCGGTGCTCGAGGACGAGGGCGTCGCGAAGTTCGCTGCGTCCTGGAATGAGCTGATCGAGACCGTCAAATCCCAGCTCGCGGCGACATCGCCCAGCTAATCGGCGCCGCGTAGCGGGAGGAACTGGAGAATCGTGAGCGTCTCAGCTGCGACAGCGCCAGCTGGGCCGGGCCAGCGCGGCCGCGGGCCGGCGCCTGCCAATCCGGCCATCCTGTCCGGCCAGCAGCCGCCGGAGAACCCGTTGCGGGATCCACGTGACCGGCGCATTCCCCGGGTCGCCGGGCCATGCGTGCTGGTCATCTTCGGCGTCACCGGCGACCTGGCGCGCAAGAAGCTGTTGCCAGCCATCTATGACCTGGCCAACCGCGGCCTGCT
>DASQVO010000424.1:0-11935 GCA_035640715.1 Streptosporangiaceae bacterium | reverse complement strand
CCCCAAGTGGCTGTCCACCCTGGAGGCGCTGAGCCGGCAACTGGTGTCGGACTCGCTGGTCTACCGCTACGACGGCACCGTCAGCCCGGACGGGGTCAGCGGCGCGGAGGGCACGTTCTCGATCTGCTCGTTCTGGTACGTCGAGGCACTGACCCGCGCCGGGCGGCTGGATGAGGCGCGGCTGGCCTTTGAGAAGATGCTCACCTACGCCAACCATCTCGGCCTGTACGCCGAGCAGATCAGCCGCACCGGCGAACAGCAGGGCAACTTCCCGCAGGCCTTCACCCACCTGGCACTGATCAGCGCCGCGTTCAACCTTGACCGCGCCCTCGGCTGACCAGCCGTCCTGGCCAGCCACGACCAACGACCACTCATCCAGCGCATCGTCCCGCGGTGCTCCATGCCGGGCAGGACCCGCTCGGCTGTGCAGATAGTCAGTTCGTGCCCGATGGCCGCCCGGCAATCTGCGCTCTGACCAGATATGTGCAGGTCGGGGCGTTGTTGAGGAATCCTCTCCGGAGCCGTGAGTCTGCCGCGGAGACCTCGGCTCGTAGCGGGAGGCGGTCACTCGTCGCCGGTGATGCCGAGTTCGGCCCAGACTGCCGATCCTGACCAGGGTGGTCGGGTCTACGAGGCCTCGCTCCAGGAAGCACACGTGATGCTTGCGTTGGAGGAGGCAGGCGAGCTGCCTGTTCGCTGACTCACCAGGCTGGCCGAGGTGACTGCACCGATGCGACTGGGCAAGACTGGGATGTCAAAGCCTTTCGGGACTACGAGCCCCACCTGCCGTTCGACATCCGGAACATTGTGGACGGGCACATACGCTTTGAGCTGAGGTGTGGCGAGAACGTGATTATGGATCGGCCGCGACGAGACCGGAGAGACGGGGATATTAATAGTCCACCCTGGATGCTCGTGTTCTTGATGAGGCTGCGTAGGGCCGACCGGGCCTGAGGTTCCCGTCATGATCTGTTCCTTCCGGCGGGTTGCCCGGAGTTACACTACGCTGCAGCGCGAAGGGACCCTGTTTACATGAGACCGGCGGCGAGCGACGCCCAGATGACTTCGGGATGGCGGATGTCGCTGTGCGCACCCGAGAACACAGACTGGTCCGGGACCCGGTTGATGGTGATGCGATCGGGGCGTAACAGCGGCGGTGATGGCAGCTGCCGGGAGGCGCCGGAGCGTCCCGTGACGGTGGGAGGCTGACGTTGCGGCCGTCCACGCCGCCCCAGGACCAGCGGGCCCGCAACCACCGGGTGCAGATCGAGTACTGTACAGCGTGCCGATGGCTGCCCAGAGCCGCCTGGCTAGCCCAGGAGCTGCTCGGCAGCTTCGAAACGGAGCTGGCAGAGGTCGCCCTCGTGCCCGGCACCGCCGCAGGCGTGTTCATAGTCTGGGTGGACGGGCAGGCAGTGTGGGACCGCCGGATCCAGGGCTTCCCGGAACCTGCTGCCCTCAAGCGCGTCATCCGGGACCTGGTGGCGCCCGGCAAAGACCTTGGGCACGTAGATCGGTGACCGAGCTGCCGCGCAGCTACATCCTCGCCCGCCACAGTCGCAGGCCACAGCCCCGGCACACGACCGGTGCCACACTAGGTCAGCGCCTTCACGCTGGTCGGCGGGCCGCTACACCCAGCACCGAGTGCCGGAGCCGGCTGTGACGATGTTGCCCGCCCACTCAGCGACCTGTGTCGGCTCTACTCCCCCGTTCAGCCAAGTCGATAGGGATGCGCGCCGGACTGAGACCCCGATGCCGCCGCCGGAGAACGAGGCAGCGCTGGACATCACGTATGTCGCTGGCATGGAGAATCCCGGTGAGGCGCACCGGAACGCCGCCGCATGGATGCTGGCCCGCGGCTGGCCGGAGGAGGACGCCGCAAAAGTGCTGGGGGGCAACGTCGCCCGCGTCGTCAGGGAAGTGCTGTGATCACCAAGACGCACGAACGGATCGTTACCGCCGTTGACGAGCTGGCTGGAACCCTGACGGATCTGTCCCTGGACCTGCACGCCCGGCCCGAGCTGGCCATGCAGGAGGAGTACGCGGCCGCGCGGATCTGCGGCCTGCTAGAAGATGAAGGGTTCCAGGTCGAGCGG
The DNA here is from genome assembly GCA_035640715.1 of Streptosporangiaceae bacterium. Lineage (GTDB taxonomy): Bacteria > Actinomycetota > Actinomycetes > Streptosporangiales > Streptosporangiaceae > DASQVO01. The sequence goes on along the minus strand of DASQVO010000424.1, from coordinate 9,839 downwards.
GGTGTGGCGGGCCTGCCCACCGCCTTCCGGGCGACCTGGGGAACCGGCCGGCCCGTCGTTGCCTACCTGTGCGAATACGACGCCCTGCCGGGGATCGGGCACGGCTGCGGCCACAACCTCATCGCGGCCGGCGGTGCCGGGGCCGCAGTCGCGCTCCGGCGGGCGCTGCCGGATCCCCCCGGGACCATCGCCTGCATCGGCACACCTGGCGAGGAAGGGGCAGGCGGCAAGATCATCGAGCTGGAGGCCGGCGTCTTCGACGACGTCGACGCCGCTCTGATGTTCCATCCGGGTGACAGGAATTGGCCCTGGCGGCACGCCACCGCCGCAATCCCAGTGGAAGTCGAGTACACGGGTGTGGCAGCGCATGCCGCCATGGCCCACGAGGGGCGCAGTGCCCTGGCTGCGGTCATTCAGCTGTTCGTCGCGGTCGACGCGATGCGCCAGTTCATGCCCGAGACCGCCCGCGTCCACGGCATCATCACCGACGGCGGCCAGGCGGTCAACGTGGTCCCGGCCCACGCCGCGGCCAAGCTCCAGGTACGTGCGCTGACGAGCAAGGGCGCGCTGGAACTGCTGGAGAGGGTCGAGGACTGCGCCCGCGCCGCCGCATCGGCGACCGGGACGGCCGTGACGCTGCGCCGGGGACTCCTGTACGCCGAGCGCAAGAACAACCACACCATCGCCGGCCGGACCGCCACCTATCTGACGTCGTTCGGCGTGGAGGTCGAAGAGCCCATCCTGCGCGGCGGGACCGGCTCCTCCGATATTGGGAACGTGAGCCTCCGCCTCCCGGCCATCCATCCCTACCTCATGGTGGCCCCGCGCGGCACGCCCGGGCACTCGGCCGAGATGGCAGCCATCACGGGCCGGCCCGAGGCACAGCAGGCCATGCTGGCCATGGCCAAGGCGCTCGCCTGCACCGGAGCGGACCTGCTCACCGACGGCAGCCTGCTGGCCGCTGCCCGCGAAGAGTTCGCCACCGCCGGCCCGGACCTGCCTGCCTGAGCCGGGCGCCCGGCCAAGGGGAGAGAAAGGGACTACCTCAATGGATGTCATCGCGCTCCGCCGTGACCTGCATCAGCGCCCCGAGCTAGGCTTCACCGAGATCATCACCGCTGCCCGTGTCATCGGCGAGCTGGACGCCGCGGGCTGGCAGGTCCGCTACGGGGCTGCGGCCATCGACGTCGACGGCCTCCCAGGATTGCCGCCCGCTGGGCTGCTGGAGGACGCGATACGCCGGGCCCGCGACCACGGCGTCGACGCGTCCCTGGCCAGTGCCTTGTCGGGCGGCCGGACCGCGGTCGTGGCCGAGCTGACCGGATCCCGGCCGGGCCCGGTGGTCGCGCTGCGCTTCGACATGGACGCCCTGCCCATCGACGAATCCGCTGACGCCGGGCACCGGCCGGCCGACGGCAAGTTCCGGTCACTGTACCCGGGTGTCATGCACGCCTGCGGCCATGACGGGCACGTGGCCATCGGGATCGCTCTGGCCCGCCGGCTGGCGGACGGGGAGTTCCCCGGCCGGGTCCTGCTGCTGTTCCAGCCCGCCGAAGAGGGAGTGCGCGGCGCCCGGGGCATGATCCGGGCCGGAGTGCTCGACGGCGTGGACCAGCTGTACGTCATCCACCTGGGCTGCGGCCTGCCCGTTGGCACGGTGGCTCCCAGCAGTGACGGGCGGCTCGCCACCACCAAGCTGCGGGCCCGCTTCACCGGCCGCGCCTCCCATGCGGCGACCGCACCGGAGCAGGGCCGCAACGCCCTGCTCGCGGCGGCCTCGGCCGCCCTGAATCTGCACGCCCTGCCGCGATTCGCCACCGCGGACACCCGCGTCAACGTCGGCCGGCTCATCTCCGGCGCCGCCTCCAACATCATCGCCGCAGACGCCGAGATGCTGCTCGAGGTGCGTTCCACTGCGGGCACCGTCAACGACGAGATGGAGCGGCGGGCGCGCAACGTACTGGTGTCCTCCGCGGCCAGCTACGAGGTCGACGTGCTGATCGAGGAGACCGGCCGGGCCACCACGGCCCGTGGCGACCAGGCCGCGATCGATGCCTTCGTGACCGCCGCCCGCGCCGTTCCCGGTGTGACCGCCGTCCACCGGGAAGCGGTGCCGGTGGGCAGCGACGACGCGACGCTGTTCATGAACGCTGTCCAGGCAGCGGGCGGGATCGCCACTTACGGCCTGGTGGGAGCGGGCAACCCCGCCCCTCACCACTCCCCACGGTTCGACATCGATGAACGCTCCCTGCCCCTCGCCGTCGACCTGCTCGACCGGCTGATCCGCGATTCCGTGTCCTTTGCAGCCGGTCCATGTAATCGATCACTTCCGTGAACGGGAGCGGCGCCGCCGGGTAACCTCCCGGCTTTCCGAGCATCAGCCCCGCACTCCTTGTCCAGCGCTGCGAACACCTACCGGCTCAACCGCACCGGCGCCGAATTCGCCGCCACTCCGGCAATTCCGGCCATCCGGGCGTTCCACACCTTCATCGCCGTCCCGGCCTACCCCGACGGCGGCATCGCCCGGCTCGCTCGCTTTTCCCCGGTCCCCGGCTCCGCAGTCGGCGCGCCGGCTAACGGGATCCTCAACTTCGGCAAATTTGATGAGGCCACCGGCAACCATATCTCCAGCGCCGGCGGGAGCGGCAACTACATATTCCGGAACTACACTGGCAGTGAGGCCGGAGCGACCGGATCAAACGGATCGCAGAACACTGGCAATGGGGCCGGAACGCAAAACAGGGGCAATGGGGCCGGACACTTCATAGTTTCCTGAAGGGGCATGCCGTCGCGGCTAGGCGCCAATAACGACATCCAGGCAAACGTCTCCGAAAAGACGGCACTCGGCCCAGGGCGCGCCTCCACGTCTGCAGCCATGGCAGGAACCACCCATCCTTTAAAACGAAGGCCGCGGCCTCTCACTTAAAGTTTGTGCAGGTGGTGACCTAGGCGTGACGTGCGACACGATGGCCTCACCTGATCTGTTAAAGGTTCCGATACCGTAGGTTCACGCTCCGTGACTAAGGTAGATCTGCTCCGAGGCCTCAAGCAACCCGGCCCCGAGCTGGTTCCTCGAGCACCTCGCACCCTGACCAGCCACCCGAACCGACTCCACGACCCGGAGCCGTCCGGAGCGTCCGCTGCACATCGCAGCCCCGTGGCCGCCCCGGCCTTACGGCTCCTTTTCCCACATAGACGGGGGACTTTCTGATTATGGGAAAGCTTCAGGACAAGATCGCCGTCGTCACCGGGTCCAGCTCCGGCAACGGGCGGGCCATCGCGCTCGCTCTCGCCGCGGAGGGCGCCTCGGTGGTCTGTTCCGACATCCGCCGCGAGGCCCGCGAGGGCGGTTACGAGAGCGACATCCTCACCCCGACCGATGATCTCATCCGCGCCAACGGCGGGAAGGCCGAGTACGTCCAAGCCGACGCCGTCTCCTACAGCGCGGTCGAGAACCTGGTCGACTCGGCGGTGAGCAGCTTCGGCCGCCTCGACATCATGGTCAACAACGCAGGCATCTTCACCGGCCTGCATACCATCGTCGACGAAACTGAGGACGAGTACGACCGCACGATGGCGGTCAACGGCAAGAGCGTCTGGCTCGGCTGCAAGTTCGCCATCCGCCAGATGCTCACCCAGGAGCCGGTCGAAGGCTCGCGCGGTCGAGTCGTGAACATCGCCTCGATGGGTGGCCTGGTCGGTCTGGCCGCCGAGCCGGCCTACTGCGCCGCCAAGGGCGCGGTGGTGAACCTGACCCGCCAGCTCGCCGTCGACTTCGCCCCCGAGCGGATCAACGTCAACGCGATCTGCGCCGGGTTCCTCGCCACCGCGATGCTCCGGCCGTTCCTGGACGCCCCCGAGCTGAACAAGGTGCTGCACGACAAGACCCCGTGGCCTGAGCTGGGCACCGCAGAGGACGTTGCCAAGGCCGCGGTATTCCTCGCCAGCAGCGACTCCCGCTGGGCCACCGGCTCAATGGTCACCATCGACGGCGGCTACACCGCTTCCTGATCCCCGGACGCCGCAGAGAGGAAGCAGCTCCATGCCCCGTCTTCGGGGGCGACGTCATCGTCGCCGAGGGAACCAGCCACGGTGAGCACAGCGACGGGCCATGGCGCGCCGGCGTCCCTGAATGGGGCGCCGGACGGTGGTGCGACGTATTCGAGATCCGCGACTGGCTGATTCAGCGGGTATTCATCTACCTCGATCCCGACTACGCCGGACGGGACACGGCCCGTTACCTGTGGCTCGACAGCCGGCACTGACGTAACCGCCGAGTACACGTAGTGAGGGTGATCTGGAGTGCGGCTGCTGAACCGAGCGCCAGGATAGCGGTGGCGGTGAGCCACCAGAAGGTGGTGCGGAAGGCGTTCCACTCTCTGAGTGACTACCGGCGCTCACTCCCCCGCCGTGAGCCCAGCCTCCCCGGCGACCCTGCGGAAGTCGCGCCGGACGTGTGAAGGTCAGGACGTCCTGAGTAACTCGTGACGGTCATGCGCTAAGCGGCGTAGCCAGCTCCTCTGTTCCGGCCCGGTAGGCGGATCGTGGCCCGTAGGCGCCCAGGCAGGCCGGGATGTCTGCGGTGGTCCAAGTCGGCGGTTGTGTGCCCTGTTTCTGTGCTTCGCTGCTGTACGACCTGGCCCAACCAGTTGTGCCCGTCCATGAACTGATCCGCCGACTCACTCAGGCTGACCCTGCGGCTGTCGTCGGGCCGAATGACCGGCTCGCGCTTGACACCGCTGTGGGGGTCCCGGTCGGCGTGGGGGTCCCGGTCGGTGGCGGGGTCCCAGTCGGCGTAGGGGTCCCGGTCGGTGGCGGGGTACCAGTCGGCGTAGGGGTCCCAGTCGGTGGCGGGGTCCCGGTCGGTGGCGGGGTCCCGGTCGGGCTGGCCGTCCCGCTCGGGGTAGCGCTTGGTGCGGGTGACTTGTGGGAGGCTGTGGACCGACGGCCCGGGACGGGTGTTTCAGCGGCGCTGCCACTGCCGGTTCCGCGGGGGGCGGACACGACGCGGTAGGCCGGGTGGCTCCCATGGGGACTGGGTTGCCGGGTTACGGTGGGCGGGCTGGACTGCGGGTGCGCTGATGCCGGCCCGTGCATGCCCGCCATTGCCCAGCCTGCTACGGCGATCGCGGCGGCTGCCAGGGCGGCGCGAGCGGGGAGCCCGGCAAGGCGCCGGTTTTGTTTCCCGTGCTGGCGGGTGGCTGTCGCGGTCAGGCCAGCCCGCAAGTGCTCAGCCCGCTCGGCGACCTCCCCGGCGCTGGCCGGTCGTGCCAGGGGGTCTTTGGCCGTCAGGTCGGCGACCAGCGCGGCAACTTCCGCAGGCACCGACGGCGGCAACGGCGGCAGCGGCTGCTCCTGGTGCGCCAGTGCAACCGCCAAGGGTTCCCCGTCGAACGGGAGCCTGCCGGTAAGGCACTGGAAGGCCACGATGCCCAGCGCATACAGGTCGGCCGCGGGCATAGTGGGCGCACCCGCGACCCGTTCCGGCGCCAGGTACCCTGGTGTTCCGATCAGCACTCCTGGGCGGGTGAGTGGCGCGGATCCCGCCGCATGGGCAATCCCGAAGTCGGTGATCTTCACTTGCCCGCTCTGGCTGACCAGCAAATTCCCCGGCTTGATGTCGCGGTGCACCAGGCCAGTCGCATGTGCGGCCTGCAAGGCCCCGGCTGCCTGGGCGATCAGGCCCATCGTCCGGGCTGGGTCTACCGGTCCCTCATCCAGCAGCCTGGCCAGCGACGGCCCGTCGACCAGTTCCATGACCAGGTAGGGCGGATCGGCCTCGCAGTAGTCATATACCTGCGCGATACCCGGATGCGACAGCGAGCCCGCATGCCGGGCCTCGGCACGGAACCGGGCCAGGTCCTCCCCATGTTCGGCATATCCGGGCCGCAGCAGTTTCACCGCCACCGGCCGGTCCAGCACGAGGTCTGTGGCACGCCAAACCTCGCCCATCCCGCCCGCGGCGATACGGTCGTCCAGCCGGTATCGGCTCTCAAGCAGCAATCCGGGCGATACTGGGACGGCATTCGCTATCACCATAATGGCGGTCACTACCCAATTAGAGCGAACTAATCCACCGCACGCCGGACCTAGTTCTGCGACTGAAATCACACAGACCAAACACGTCTTCAGTACAGCACGGAGGTACCGCAACCGCGCCGCACGGCACCGACCTCATCCGGCCGGTGCAGGCCTCTGGGCTGCATCAACGACCATCATGGACCTCTATGCCCCTCGATGGTAAGGAGAAGGTCTACGGTTCGATTTCCGTAACGGGGCTCTCCGTTAGTCAGCAGAAGACGGCCTTTCACCTGTGCAAATTCGGTGAGGGGCCGTCTCGCGTTATCTGGCTCGCTGCGGCTGATTCCGGCCAGCAACGGCCGTCTGCGCCAAATACGCGCCCAAGTCCGGTACACCGCCCCTGCCGTCAGGACGTCTGAATGGCGGACCGAATGTGGCACCCCTCACAGGGAGGAACCAATGGGAGCAAGAATGGCGCGGCGTCGGCGCTGGGCAGCGCCACCCGGCCTGGAAAGTAGACAGCGGGCCGTGGCTGGCCCGCACGGTAACACGTGCGGGCCAGCCGGTGGCCTTGCCCGGCGGACATGCACGGATGTTGGTTAGCGGTCGTGGAACGTAGCCGCCTGGCGCTGGATCTCGGCAATCTGTTCCGGCCGTTTGAGCAGCGACTACGTCACCAGAGCGCTCAACCCGGCGGCAGCGCCTGGCTACGGCGTGCCAGGGGACCCGTAGCGAATCAGACCGCGTAGCCAGCACGCAGGCAGCGAGGAGGCTGCCGTTCACGTAACCGGCAACGTTGGGTTAGCCGTAACTTCGGACTAGGAAACGATTGCATACGGGGAGTGCTGACGTCTTCACGGCAAGCACCCAACCCGCCTAGCGGCAGGCACCGAACTCACCTAGCGGCTGGCCAGGTGGTCGGAGCACAAGCTCCGGCCGTCATTGGTGCCACCTCACGCGGCAAGACCTTCACAGGGTGCCGCTGCGCTGGAGACCCAGGTAGGCGAGCCATCCGGCGGGGATCGGGAGCCAGAACGTGGCCACGCGGAACACCAGCACCGCGGGGATCGCCTCGTGCGCGGGGATCCCCATGCCGGTCAGGCCAGCCACGAGGACGGCCTCCACTCCCCCGAGCCCGCCGGGGGTGGGGGCGGCCGAGCCGACGGCGTTGCCAGCGAGATAGACCACCGCGGCCGGAAGAATCGCCGGATGGGCGCCGACCGCGTACAGCGAAGCGAAGAACGCCAGCAGATAGCCGGCCGTGAGCAGCAGATTCGCGCCCGCGCTGACCGCCAGCCGCACCGGGTGGGACAGGGCGTCGAGCAGCCGGGGCCAGACGCTGCGCAGGTGCGGCCAGACGATGCGGTTCAGCCTGGCGCGCGTCTGGGGTATGGCCAGCAGGAGGGCGACGGCGGCGGCGATCACCGCCAGCCCGATGAGCGCGTCCGTCCCGGGCACGATATGGAATCGGCTCAGCCCGGAGCCGGTCAGCAGGCCGAGCGCCACCAGCAGCAGGACGGTCGTGACCACGTTCACGAGCTGCGACAGCGTCACCGCCGCGGCGACCGAGCTTTCGTCCAGGCCCTGGCGGTGCAGGTAGCGGGTGTTAACGGCCACGTGGCCGACGGACGGCGGCATCGCGACGCCCACGAACGCTGTCGAAACCTGGACGAGGAATCCGCGGACGGGAGACAGCCGTTTCGGCACGAACGCGGCCAGGTTCTGGGCGGCGGCGAAGTACGTGAGGGCCGAACCGGCGATGGCAACGGCGAACCAGCCCAGGTTCGTCCGGCCCAGCGTCCCGAGCAGGTTGACCTTCGAGAGCTCGCCGATGAGCAGGTATGCCGCGATGGTGAGGGCGAACGTGCTAAGCACGGTCCGCAAGCGGAACCGTTCCAGGCGGACGACCGGGACCTCCGTGTCCGGGCCCAGCAGCTCGTGGCGGACCTGGGTCAGGCATCCTTCGGCACTGCGCATCGCCGACCAGCCCCACGGCGCCAGGGCGACCGGCTGCATGACCGCGGCCACGGCGGCCTCGTTCGCCGGGCCGTAGCCCTTCCGCAGTGCCTGAGTGGCGATGGCCGGCCCAGCGGACCGGCCGACGGTGACCAGAAGCTGCGCCAGGTCAAGCCGCCGGACCAGCACGCTCGCGCCAGGAACGGCCGCGTCGAGCGAACTGAAACCAGCGGAGTCGCAGGTGATCAGGAGGTTGCCGGGCCGCAGGTCCCGGTGCGCGATTCCCGCGTCGTGCAGGGCACGCAGCGAGGTGAACAGGGCCGTGGCGCTTTCGGCGCTGACCGCACCGTCGAGCGGGTCTCCCCGCGGCCTGGCCACCACGAGCACCAGCGTCTCGTTCGGCATCTCTTCCAGGAGCAGCACCGAAGGGCTTGGCACGCCGGCCTTCTGCGCCAGCGAGCTGGCCAGCGCCAGCTGCTGCAGCTGCGCGCGTGAGCTGAGCGGGATGCGCCCGGCCGCGACCGTCCGGAGCCGGACCAGGGACCACAGCCGCCGCGCCAGACCTGAGCCGCGCGTGTCGCGGTCCGCGAGATGCACGTCGATCGGGGTGCCGTCGGTGAGGACGCCCTGGAGACGGCCCTGGTCCCGGGAGTCGGCCGCCGCGAGATCACTGACCGCGATGCCGTACCTGGTCAGCCAGGCGATCAGGTCGCTGGTGGCCGGTCGGACCGACGCCGCGCCAAGCAGCCAGCGCACCAGCCAGCCGATCATCAGCCCGCCGAACAGCACGATCACGACCGCGTAGGGCGTGAGCGTGTCGATGGCGAGCCCGGTCAGCAGCAGGGCGGCCGCTGAGCCTGTGCACCACCGAGACCAGCGTGAGCGCCGGACCAGGTCGCTGCCGACCAGGAACGCCACGAACGCGCTGTCGACCACGAACATCGTGGGGTTCTTGCCGTATATCACCGCGTGCGCGACGACGCCATTTTCCGCGCGCCAGACACTCCACACCGCGATAGCGGCGGCCGCGGCGGTGACCAAGGCGGCGCCCGCATTACGGGCGTCCCGCCACTGGTTCCGCACCAGAATGAACAGGACGAGGATCACGAACAGGAAACAGCCGATGCCTGCGATCACGGCGGCCGCGGAGGACAGCCAGCGCGGGATGTGCTGCAGGAAACGCGAGACGTCGCCGGAGAGCTCGGTACTGCCGAGGGGAAGGGTGCGGATCGAGCCGATGACGACGGCGACGACCGCCAGCGAGAGCAGCCCGAACAGCAGATCCGCCGGGCGGCGGACGCGTTCGGCCCTCTGTGACACGCCCGGAGGGGAGGTCACGTCCCGCGTTCGTTGCCCGACGGCATCGCGGCCTGGCAGTTCCGCTCCTCCCCTCCAACTCTTCCCACTGTGGGCGAAATACCCGGCCCTGCCGTCAGCATTCCGCGCTGCGGATTCAGCTATTCAAACCGGCAGCCGCTGACGCGCGGTGGGTGAGCGCATCCAGCACAGCAACGTGTGCTGGTGGCACGGCGACGTCCAGGCCGAGGGAGCCGCCAGTGACGGTCAGGATGAAAGTGAAGAATGAGCAGCAGCTTGTCTCAGCCGCCATCAGTTCTGCTGCCCGGCCAGCGATCTTCGGGTCTGGCTGGAGATCGAGGTGCAGACGCGTTGGCGCGGTGCGCTCGACGCCTTGCACCACCTCAGCGAAAAGCCGGTCAAATTCAGCGACTCGTAGCGGCTGCTCAGAAATGGGCAGCGTGCAAGCCTGAGGAACCCGCATCCCGCCACCTGGTTTGATCTGCTCCATGCCTCGACTCTAAGCGCGCATAGATGCGTACAACAGAGAATTACAGCAACCCCGC
>DASQVO010000423.1:0-5446 GCA_035640715.1 Streptosporangiaceae bacterium | reverse complement strand
CTGCTCGATGCCCTCGGCTGAGGTGGCCGTCCCCGCCACGGTCCACTGGGGCGGCCTCACACCCACATGGCGAAGTCGCTCTTGCGGATGAGGCAGTGCACGCCCTTCACGTCGTCCACTACCTGGGTTACTACGAAATCGCCGGCCGCGCTCAGGTAGGCATAGCCAACATCGATTGGTACCTCATACATCTGGTTGAGCAGGCGCAGCGCTTCGCGTACGGCAGCGCGGAATGCCTCATTGAGGTCACGGTGGAGTCCTACGGCAAGCCAGTGCCGCGGTGTCTCACCCAGGGGCCGGTCGAGTGACCTGAGCCATTCGCGGCTGGCCGTGGCCGGTAGCAGGCTGACGCGCAGTGTCGCGCGCAGCGGGGCTTCCAGCGCGGTGAGCGCCACCTCGCCGTGTCCTTGTGCGTAGTGCGGGTCACCGACGAACAGGCCGGCACCGGGGACATGCACGGGCAGGTAAAGCGAGGCGTGGGCGACCAGGTCCTTGATATCGAGGTTGCCGCCGAACGGTCCCGGCGGTGTCGAGTTCAGCGGGGTGTCGCCGGCCGGGGTGACACCGACGACCCCAAGGAAGGGCGCCAGCGGGAACCGCAGCACCCGCTCGGTGCCGGCGATGGCCAGGCTGGCGGTGAGATCGTCGGACACGGGACAGAACAGGGAGACGGTGCCTGCCTTCTCAGGATCGCTTGGGTCGGGGACGAACCCCGGGTATGGCAGCGGCGGCAGTTCTCCCGGCAAGGCGCCGTATCCGTGCCGGCTGGAGATGATGCCGTAAGGCACGCGTGGCGTCAGTTCGAGGAACTCGACCTTGAGCACGTCTCCGGGCTCCGCGCCGGTGACGGCGATCGGCCCGGTGACGACGTGCGGCCCGTCCAGCACAGCGTCCCTGGGTGGATAGCTGGCGGCAATGCCGGCCGCGTCCCGCAGCACATTGCCTGCCGCGACCCCGAACTGTCCGAAGAACCCTCGCGGGTCCCGGCCGTGGTCTTCGAGGATGCCTTCGTGCGACACGGTGTCGATGGTGAGCGTCTCTCCGGAGCGCACCGTCAGTACCGGGGCGGTCTTCGCCGTCGGCAGCCAGCCCCAGGTGACCGTCTCAAGTGTGGACGGCAGGTAGTGGCCCGCGGGAATGGGTCCCTCGTGGGGCTGCAGCACTGGCAGGGTCATGCGTCACCACTTTCCGATATAGCGGGGGCTGGTATTCCGGCGATGAGATCGATTTCCACTGCGGCGCCGACGGCAAGGGCCGTAACGCCGACGCAGGTGCGGCTGGGCAGTGGGCCGCGGAACCAGCTGGTGTAGGCAGTGTTGAAGACCTCGAAGTCATCGAACGAGGTCAGGTACACGCGCACCATCAACGCGTCGTCGAGGGTGAGCCCGAACTGGCTGAGCACGGCTATCAGGTTGCGCCGTACCTGTTCCGCCTGGGCGACCACATCGCCCGGCACCAGCTCACCAGTGGCCGGGTCCGTCGGCATCTGGCCCGTGACGAACAGCAGGTCACCCCATCGCGTCGCATGCGAAAACGGGCCGACCTGCGGCGGCACGCCGTCGCTTGGCGTGAACGAGTACGTCTGCTTTGCGGCTGTCATGCTGATTCCTTCATCGTGCCCTCGGCACCCATCACCCGCAGGAATCTGGCCGCCGACAGTCTGTAATCTGGTGAATTCGCGGACGATATCGTGAGATCCGTAATTCTGGCGAGTGAGATTAGCGACGTCGCGCAGGTGCTGGATCATGGAGGCCGCCGCCCCTTCCTTGTCCCTCTCGGCCACCGCGTCAAGAATCGCCCGATGACCCCGGTAGGACACTATGCGCGCTTGCTCTGTGGAGTGCGAAAGGATTCGCACCGGTCTTGTCCATGCGCTGGTCAGCGAACTCAGCGACACAAGGAGCGGATTCTGGGACGCCTGCGCCAGCAGCAGGTGGAATTCCTGGTCCAGCTGGACCGACCTTCCGGCAGTCAGGCCATCAACCGTGTGCGTGAGCACACTGCCAAGTTCGACCAGATTCGCGTCGGTCGCCCGCGCCGCCGCCAGCCGCGCAATCTGCGGTTCGACGGTCTCTCGAAGTTCGGCGATGTCGCGCAGCCGTCGCTCCGCTCCCGACATCTGTTCGTAGAGGTCGTGCGCGTGCTGAGGCGGCGGCAGCACCACAGTGCCACGACCCGGCCTGCGCTCGATGAGCTTCTTCGCCTGGAGTTCGTGCATCGCCTCGCGCAACGAAGCACGGGACACCCGCAGGTCAGCGGCCAGATCACGCTCAGGCGGCAGCCGGTCCTCCGGGTTAAGCTCACCGAGCGCGATCAGCCGTTCAAGGTGCGCCGCAACCTGCGCGCCCACGTTTCGCGCCCGCAGGTTGAGCGGCGGTATGTCAGCCTTGGCCACGCGCACCGTCCAACTTGGTCAGACCATCTGATCAAGTTGGACGATAGAAGACCCGATAGCGCGCCAGGAAGATGGTTTAACGGACCGTTACAAACGTTTACTCACGGGATATCTGACCCGAGTGGATGGCAGGCGGCGATACGGCGCTGTAATGGCCTTGTCATTTGTCGCTAACCTCATTCGGCGGATCCTCCGGTCGCGAGCCGCATGAGGTCGGTGTTGAGGTCGATGGAGACCTCGGTCCCGCCGGCGCTGCCGTACTCGTGCTGGTAGCTGTGCCAGGACTGGTCCTTGATCTTGCGGGCGAAGCCGCTTTCCATGAGGAGCACGAGCTCGAGCGCGGCCCGGTCGATGCGCTTGTTCAGGGCCGGGTCGCTCCAGTCCTCGGGGGCGGCGAACAGGGAGGTCGGCGCGGTCATGGTGCGCAGGTAGGCGAACAGGGGGCGCATCTGGTCGTCCGCGACGAGGGCGTGCCGGGCAGTTCCGGCGGTCGCGGCGAGCACGACGGGCTTGGCGATGAGCAGGTCGTTGTCCAGGACGTGGAAGAACGAAGTGAACAGGCCGCTGGCGCCGGCCTTGTATACCGGGGTGCTGGAGATAATGCCGTCGGCTTCGCCGAGGATCTCGATCGCCTTCTGCAGTTTCGGCGCGATCAGCTGGGACACCAGCGCGGTGGAGATATCGGCGGAGATCTCGCGCAGTTCGATGACGCTGACCGTCACCGTGTTCCCGTGCCTGGCCGCCAGTGCCGCGGTGCGTTCGGCAGTGCGGTCGGCCAGCAGCCTGGTGGACGAGGGATCGCCGGTTCCGGCGCTGACCACCGCGAGCCTGAATGATTCGGCTTCCTCAAGGGTGTTCATGGGTGCATGTCCTCGTTGTTGTCCTCGGTGGCCGTGCCCGTGTGGGCCGGCTGGCGGGCCAGTTTCAGGCAGATCGTTTCCAGCTGCCGCAGTTCGCTGGGGCTGAGCCCGGCGGTCATCAGGGCGCGGGCGACACTGCGGGCGTGCCAGCGCCCGATCTGGCGCTGGCACGCCCGGCCGGCGTCGCTGAGCGACAGGCGGACGCTGCGCCGGTCGGCGGGGTCGGATTGGCGTTCGATGAGCCCGCGTTCGGCCAGCCGGACCACCAGGCGGGACAGGGCCGGCTGGCTGAGCAGGACGTGACGGTTCAGCTCGCTTATGCGCAGCGGCTCCCGGCACTTGGACAGGGTGTAGAGCACGTCGTACTCCCGCATGGAGATGTCCCCCCAGATGTCCTCGGCCGCGAACTGCTTTATCAGCACGGCGTGGGCGGTCAGCAGCGCCTCCCACGCGTCGTTGGCGAGGACTCTCCTGCCAGGCATCACAGGCCCGGATACTCGGCCTGGAACTCCGCGGCGGTGTCCTGGTAGGGGGACGAGCCCGTGACGTTGTCGCCGCGGTTCGCGTTCGGGCGCGGCTGGCGCGGAGCCTGGTCGCCATACTTCGCCTTGACCAGGCTGGCGTGGGTGGGAGCATCGGGCGTCTCCGGGTCACGCCTGGCGGCGATTTCCTTGCGCAGCACGGGCACAACCTCCTCACCGAGCAGATCAAGCTGGTCCAGTACGGTCTTCAGGGGCAGGCCGGCGTGGTCCATCAGGAACAGCTGGCGCTGGTAGTCGCCGAAGTGCTCGCGGAAAGTCAGGGTCTTGTCTATGACTTCCTGCGGGCTGCCCACCGACAGTGGCGTCAAGTCCATGAAGTCCTCCATCGACGGCCCGTGCCCGTAGACCGGCGCCTCGTTGAAGTAGGGGCGGAACTCCCGCTTGGCGTCCTGCGACTTCCTGGCGATGTACGCCTGGCCGCCCAGGCCGACGATTGCCTGCTTCTCGGTGCCGTGGCCGTAGTGGGCGTAGCGCTGCCGGTAGAACCGGATCAGCCGCATGTAGTGCTCCTTGGGCCAGAAGATGTTGTTGGCGAAGAAGCCGTCCCCGTAGTATGCGGCCTGCTCGGCGATCTCGGGAGTGCGGATCGAGCCGTGCCACACGAACGGCGGCACGTCGTCCAGAGGCCGCGGGATCGACGTGAAGCCCTGCAGCGGAGTGCGGTACTTCCCTTGCCAGTCCACGACATCCTCCCGCCACAGCCGGTGCAGCAGGTTGTAATTCTCCAGCGCCAGCGGCAAGCCCTGCCGGATGTCCTTACCGAACCACGGATAGACCGGGGCCGTGTTGCCACGCCCGAGCATCAGGTCCATCCGCCCCTTCGACAGGTGCTGCAGCATCGCGTACTCCTCCGCGATGCGCACCGGGTCGTTCGTCGTGATCAGTGTCGTCGACGTGGTCACGATCAGCTTCTTCGTGGTCGCCGCGATAAACGCCAGCAGCGTTGTCGGCGCGGATGAAAAGAACGGAGGGTTGTGATGCTCGCCGATCGCGAACACATCCAGCCCCACTTCCTCAGTCTTCTGCGCGATCTGAACGATGGCGTCGATCCGCTCCGCCTCGCTCGGCGTCTCCCCAGACACCGGATCCCGGGTGATGTCACTGACCGAGAAGATCCCGAACTGCATGGCATGCCTCCTACGTTCGCCACCGCACAGCCGCCCGGCGCTCGCGCCCCGGGACGACTGAACTCAGATATATGCGTTTGCATATATCTTGAACTTGCGGGGCGCCGGGCTATTCCGCCGCATGACCACCCGATCCGCCATGTCGCCCGGGTACCGGAACTTGGCAGCGGCGCGCAGGGCTTACCCGGCCCGGAGCTCACAAATATCTACGTCCAGACCCGTCCGCGCGGCGCCGGTCCCGGGTGCTGTCCTGGCTGCCCGCGTAGGCTGCGGCCTGTCCCGGATGTTCCTACCTGCGGGCTTTTCCGCCCGGGCCAGATGAGCGGCCGCCGAGTTCCCTCAGCAGTCCCTCGCGCCTGGCTTCGAGCTGGTCGATCAGCGCTTCCTGCTCTTCAGCGCTTTCAATCAAGGCGGACCGTTCCGCAGGATCGGTCGGCTCGTCCCAGCGCTCGCCGATACGCTGCCGCAGACTTGCGGCCGTTTCCCGGAGCCGCGCCAGGTCTTCCTCCAGGAGCCGGAGTT
>DASQVO010000422.1:0-3659 GCA_035640715.1 Streptosporangiaceae bacterium | reverse complement strand
CGTCTTTCCGATCGCCGAGCATGAACTCCAGCGACCGGGCCAGGCCGTGCAGGTGCTCGCGGGCGTGGTAGAGGTCCACGACCTGGGTGGCCTCGGGGAACTTGCTGGTGGCGATGCCCCAGATCTTATTCCGGTGCCGCGGTTATCCCGGCGGTCCCCGGCCCGGCCAGAGGCCGGGCCGGTTTCCGTGATGCGGGCCGGGATAATCAGAGGCGGTCGAGGAAGTCGATGATGTTGTCGGGCGGTCGGTAGCGGCCGGGCTCTCCGTCGACAGGGACGGTGCGGTCGAGGGCGCGCTGCTTGAGTTCGAGGTCGGCTTTGAGGTAGATCATGGTGGTTCGGGTTGATTCGTGGCCCAGCCACAATGCGATGACGGCGATGTCGATGCCTGAGCGGAGCATCCTCACCGCGCATGAGTGCCTCAGGACATGGGGAGTGACGTTCTTGCTGGCCAGGGAGGGGCAGGCGAGGGCGGCAGCGGCAGCGTGGCGTCTGACGCAGTCCTCGATGGCGTCCTGGCTCATCGGCGTGCCGCGCCGGGTCGGGAACAGGGGGCTGCCTGGCCCGCCGGGGTTTTCCCCGAGCCATGCGGCCAGGACCGCGACGGTATCGCGGAGCAGCGGTGTCACCCGGTCTTTCCTGCCCTTGCCGTGACATTCCAGGTGAGGACCGTCGCCCAGGTGGATGTCGGCGCGGGTGAGGCCGGCCAGTTCGCTGGCGCGCAGGCCCGTGGTGATGCCGACCAGCATCAGGGCGTGGTCGCGGCGGCCTGTCCAGGTGCCGGGATCGGGTGCCTGCAGGAGAGCGGTGATTTCCTCCTCGGCCAGGTGGGTGACGACGGTGGTCCGGAACCGCTTGCCGGGGACCGCCAGGACGCGGGCAATATCGTCAGCGTGCTCGGGATGCTGCGGCGCGGCGTAGGCGAACATCGAGTGGATCGCGGCCAGCCGCAGATTCCGGGTCCGGACGGTGTTGCCCCTTTGGTGCTCAAGGTGGTCAAGGAAACCGCTGATCAGCGGGGCGCTGAGATCGGCGAAGTCCAGTTCCGATGGCACCTTGCTCGTCTGGGAAGCGGCGAATAGCAGCAGGAGCCGCCAGGTGGCGCGGTAGGAGCGGATGGTGTGGCCGCTGGCCTGAAGCTGTCGCATCAGCCGGTCGGTGAAGAACGCCTGCAGGGAAGGCGCGAGGAGCGTCATGACTTCCCCGCCCGGTCGACGTGGGCCTGCAGCCGCTGCGCTGCCAGCGTCATCAGTTCCGGGGACGAGGACAGGTACCAGTATGTCGAGGCCGGGCCGGAATGCCCCATCACGGTGGACAGCCATGGCAGCCGTGCGGGCACGTCAGTGCCGTCGCGATACCAGCCTGCCAGCATGTTCACCGCGAAGGAGTGCCTCAGCCCGTGGATGGTAGGGCGGCACCGCCCGGTCCTGGGACCGAGCCCGGCCGCGGCGGCCAGGCCGGTGAAGGTCTTGTGGACGGCGTTGTAGGTGAGGCGGTCCCCGGTGCGGGAGGCCAGTACCGCGGTCGCGGCCCGTCCGGGGAACGCCTGGTCGCGGCGGTGCCGGTAGCCGGCGAGCGCGGCGAGGGCCGTCGGGTGGAGCGGGACCAGGCGGAAGCTCTGCGCCTTGTCCTGGCGGACGATCAGCATTCCTTCCCCGGGGTCGATGTCGTCGTCGTCGAGCGCGATCGCCTCGCCGATCCTCAGCCCGGTCACCGTCAGCAGCGCGATGAGGACGGTATAGGTCTCGGTGCGCAGCGGGCCCCGCAGCCGCCCGGCCGCGGCCTGCAGCGCGGCGATGTCGGCGGGCGAGTAAAGGTAGGGCACCGCCCGGAGCCGCCGGCGGGGGAACAAGCCCGGGGGCGGGATCTCGTGGACCGGGTCGTGGGCATGCAGGAAGACGGCGAAGCCGCGGACCGCCTCCATGCCCAGCCCGGGAGCCGCTGACCCGTGCCGGGACTGGCGCACCCAGTCCGCTGCCGCCTCGGCGGTGAGGGTGCCCTGCTGCCGCTCGTCGAGGTAGTCCAGGAACTGCCGCAGGTACCGCTCGGCCCTGGTGAGCTTGCAGCCGAGTGCGCGGCGCAGGGTCAGGTAGTCGTCGAGGTGGCCGGCGAGCGTACGGCCTGGCGGGTTCACAGCGCGCCGGCCGGGAGCCGGGGCGCGGACGGCACCGGGGGCCAGGGAGGGGCGAGTGGCCGCAGGGCGGCGACATCGACCTTGGCATACAGCGACGTGGTGCGCTCGTCCTCATGCCGCAGGACCTGGCCGATCTCGGCCAGGGGCGCGCCGGCGGCCTGCATCGCCGTCGCGGCGAAATAGCGGAGCTGATGGGGCTGTACCCGGCCCGCACCGGCATCGCGGGCGGCCCTGGCCACCGCGTGCCCGACGCCGTAACCGGTCAGGCCGCGGTGCGGTGCGAGGCTGCGGACGAACAGCCTGCGGTCAAGCGCGGCTGCTGCCCGCCCGTTCCGCAGGTAGGCGATGACCGCCTCGGCGACGTCGCGGGGAAGGGGGAGCTGGTCGCGGCGGCCGCCTTTCCCGCTGATCGTCACGATCCCCTGGCGCCAGTCCACGTCCTCGAGCGTCAGCGTGGCGACCTCGCGGGCCCGCAGGCCCATCCGCGTCAGGATCAGCACGATCGCGTAGTCGCGGAGTCCCTGGGCGGTCGTGCGGTCGCAGGCGGCCAGCAGCGCTGCGGCTTTCGCTCCGGTCACGAGCGCGGGCATCCGGACCCGCCTCCTGCGGTACGCTCCTGGCACCGTCCCGGCCAGCGGGGCCGCGATCAGCCCTTCGGCATACAGCCAGGTCAGGAACGTCCGCAGCATGCTCGCGGTGTTCTGCGTGGTGCCCGGGGCCTGGGTGCGGGCCATGCCGGCCAGGAAGGCGGTGACATCTGAAGCCGTGAGAGCGCTCAGCGGCGGGCCGTCCTCGCCGGTCCGTCCGGCTGCCGCCAGGAACCGGCGCGCCGAGTCCAGGTGAGCGCCGCGCGTCTTGGCCGCAAGGCCCCGCTCTCCCGTCAGGAACGCCCCGAACCGCTCCAGCAACTGCCCCTCGCCCGCCGCCGGCTCGGGTGCCGCCGGCTGGACGGCGCCGAGGCCGCGCAGGTAGTCAAGCATCCAGGCCAGCGACCTCCCGGTCAGCTGGCTAGCATGCCCGGCAGCCCGCCGGGCCGCCACGAACGCGCCGACTGTCTCGGTCCCGATGTCGTCCGCGGTCATGCCCCGTTCGGCGAGCCAGCAGCTCAGGTGTGCCACCGCCTCGAGCTTGCGCCTAGTGCCCGCCGGGGTATAGCCCAGCCGAGCCAGTTCCGCGTCGAACCCGGCCGCGAACGGCTCCAGCGGCCCGGACCACCGCACTTGCGACTTACTGTGCATAACTACCTACCTTCCGTGAAGGGTCGCGTTCAGGATGACCTCACGGAAGACTCGCCTCACAGGGCCGGAACAGCTGAAACTATCCCGCCATGCTTGGCAAGTTCACGAATTGCACACAAGCATGATCACGTGCACACCGGGATAAGCGCGGCACCGGAATAAGATCTGGGGCATCGCCACCAGCAAGTTCCCCGAGGCCACCCAGGTCGTGGACCTCTACCACGCCCGCGAGCACCTGCACGGCCTGGCCCGGTCGCTGGAGTTCATGCTCGGCGATCGGAAAGACG
>DASQVO010000421.1:0-2354 GCA_035640715.1 Streptosporangiaceae bacterium | reverse complement strand
GCACCGGCAGGGCGCCGCGTATCCGGTCGTGCAGACGATCCAGCGTGACGGGATCTGCCGCGAGGTGCTCGCGCCGGCTCCGGGTCTTGCGCCGGACCGGGCGGCGGAGGCACAGTCGCTGGCCCTGCGGATCGCGTCCGAGCTGGACGTGACCGGCCTGCTCGCGGTGGAGTTGTTCGACACTCCGGACGGGCTGCTCGTCAACGAGCTCGCCATGCGCCCGCACAACTGCGGGCACTGGACGATCGAGGGCGCTACGACGTCCCAGTTCGAGCAGCATCTGCGGGCAGTGCTCGACCTGCCGCTCGGCGCGCCCGGCATGGTGGCGCGGCACGCCGTGATGGCCAATCTGCTGGGCGGCCCCGACTCCGACGTCTATTCCCGGTACACCCATGTGATGGCCGCCGACCCCGGGGTCAAGGTGCACCTTTACGGCAAGGCTGTGCGGCCGGGGCGCAAGATCGGCCACGTCACCGTTCTGGGCGATGACGTCACCGAGTTGCGGGACCGGGCCCGCCGCGCCGTGAACTACCTGCGCTGGGGCGACGAAGACGGTGAATAAGGGCCGCCGGAGCCCGCTTGGCTATCGCGGGCAATCCAGACCCAACCCCGCCATACTGACATTCCAAGGGAGGTGACGCGGCGTTCCGCCCCGCTTGAAAGTGGGAGTCTCCACGCCGCAACTTAAATGAGCGGTCAGCCCCTGGTCGGCGTCGTGATGGGAAGCGACTCGGACTGGCCGGTGATGAGCGCGGCCGCTGGCGCGCTGGATGAGTTCGGCATCGCCTACGAGGCGGATGTCGTCTCCGCCCACCGGATGCCCCGCGAGATGATCGAGTACGGATCCACCGCGTCCGCCCGCGGGCTGCGCGTCATCATCGCGGGAGCCGGCGGCGCGGCGCACCTGCCCGGCATGCTGGCGTCCGTCACGCCGCTGCCCGTGATCGGCGTGCCCGTGCCGCTGGCTCACCTCGATGGGCTGGATTCACTGCTGTCGATCGTCCAGATGCCGGCCGGGATCCCCGTCGCGGCCGTCGCGGTCGGCGGTGCCCGGAACGCCGGGCTGCTCGCGGTCCGCATCCTGGCCGCCTCCGACGAGAACCTGCGCGCGAAGATGACCGAGTTCCAGGAGGCCCTGACCGCGGCGGCCAAGGCGAAGGGTGAATCCCTAAGAAAAAAGCGCGTCGAGGAGCAGGGACCTACCGGCTAATACGGGCGGCCGAGGGCGCGGTAGTGCCAGGACGCGGCCCGCCAGCGGCCGGCGTCGAGTGCGTTCCGGCCGTCCACGATGTTGCGCTGGGCCACCACCTTGCCGAGTTTCTCCGGGTCGGCGTCGCGGAACTCCTGCCATTCGGTCAGCAGCAGGGTGACGTCGGCGCCGGTGACCGCATCCACCGCAGAGTCGGCGTAGCCCAGCTCCGGATGCATCCGGCGCGCATGGCGCAGGGCCGCTGGGTCATACACCGTTACCGTGGCGCCCAGCCCCTGGATGGTGGCGGCCACGTCCAGCGCCGGTGAGTCCCTGATGTCATCAGAGTCGGGCTTGAACGCGACGCCGAGCACGCCGACGGTCCGTCCGCGCAGTGACCCGCCAGCCAGCTCCCGCGCGAGGTCCACCATCCGGGCTCTGCGCCGCATGTTGATGGCGTCCACCTCACGCAGGAACGACAGGGCCTGATCGACCCCAAGTTCCTCCGCCCGGGCCATGAAGGCGCGGATGTCCTTGGGAAGGCAGCCGCCGCCGAAGCCGAGCCCGGGCCGCAGGGCCGCGCTGCCGATCCGGGGATCATGGCCGAGCGCCTCAGACAGCTGCATGACATCGGCGCCGGTGGCTTCGCACACCTCGGCCATGGCGTTGATGAAGGAGATCTTCGTGGCGAGAAACGCGTTGGCCGCCACCTTCACGAGCTCGGCGGTGGCCAGGTCGGTGACCAGGAACGGCGTGCCCGCCGCGATGGGCTCGACGTAGATGTCCCGGAGCACGGCCGCTGCGTGCTCGGAGCCCACGCCAGCGACGATCCGGTCCGGCCGCATGGTGTCCTGGACGGCGTGCCCCTCCCGGAGGAACTCCGGGTTCCACGCCAGCTCGCAGGCGGGGCCGGCCGGCGACGTACGCGACAGCCGTTCGGCAAGCATCCCGGCGGTACCTACCGGCACGGTGGACTTGCCGATGACCAGGCACGGCCCGCGCAGCAGCGGGGCGAGCGCGTCGATGCAGGCGTTCACCTGGGACAGGTCGGCGCCGTAGGAGCCCTCGCGCTGCGGCGTGCCGACGCAGACGAAGTGCACGTCGCCGAAGGCGGCCGCGTGCTCATACGACGTCGTGAAGGACAGGCGCCCCGAGTTCAGGCCCG
>DASQVO010000420.1:0-5419 GCA_035640715.1 Streptosporangiaceae bacterium | reverse complement strand
GGGCCAGGGCCGGTGGCGGCGCAGGCCGGCCAGGGCGGCGCCGTGCCGACGGAAGCGCAGGTCAGCCGGGGTGCGGAGCTAACGGGGGCGCGGGCCCACTGGCGCGCGGGGCCGCCACGTGCGGCTACCCTCCGAAGGGTGATCTCCGCGGAACCAGCGGCCACCTCCCGTCAGCAGCGGCGCGGCAACGGCGGTCCCTCCGGCATGGCGCTGCGCTGGGCGCTGCTGGTCGCGCTGGCTGGCGGACTCGCCCTGGCCGCAGCCTTTCCTCCCGTCGGCATCTGGCCGTTCGCCGCGCTCGGGCCCGCCCTGCTCGTGGTGGCGCTGACCGGCAGAAGCCTGCGCGGGTCACTGGTGGTCGGCCTCGTCTTCGGCGTCGCGTTCTTCTTCCCCCTGCTGTCCTGGGTGCTGAACGTCGCGTGGTATGCGTGGGCCGGCCTGGCCGGCGGCGAAACCGTCATCATCGCCGTCCTCGCGGTGGGACAGCGGCTGCTGCTGCGGCTGCCGGGCTGGCCTGTCGCCGTCGCCGGCTGGTGGGTGGCCGCGGAGGGCCTGCGGGATCGCTGGCCGTGGGGCGGTTTCCCGTGGGGCAGGCTCGCGATGAGCCAGGCCTCCGCTCCCACCGCGGGCTGGGCGGCGATCGGCGGCGCGCCGCTGCTGACCTTCCTCGTGGCCCTGGTGGGCGCCACGCTGGCTTGGCTGATCCTCGCGGCCGGGCCGCCACGAGGCTGGCGCTCCTGGACCGGGCGGCTGCCGCGCCTGACGGTGCCCGCCCTCGCCGTCGCGGCCGCGGCGGGCCTGGCGCTGGCCGGGTTCGCGCTGCCGGCGGATCCGTCGGCAGGCAGTTCCTCGGCCGTCGTCGCGGCCGTGCAGGGCGATGTCCCGCACGCCCGGAACCTGCCGGCGCTGCTCAACGACACCGTCGTCACCCAGAATCACGCCAGGGCGACCGCCGGCCTGGCCGCGCAGGTCAAGGCGGGGCGCAGGCCGGCGCCCGACATCGTGATCTGGCCGGAGAACTCCACCGACCTCGACCCGTTCCTCTATCCGGCCATCTACCAGGAAGTGCTGAACGCGGTCCGCGTGGCGGGCCGGCCCATCCTCGTCGGCGAGGTCCTGGACAACCCGGTCCGCAACGTCGGCCAGCTCTGGCTGCCGGGCCGCGGTCCCACCGCGGAATACGTCAAGCGGCAACTGGTGCCGTTCGGCGAGTACATCCCGTTCCGCAGCCTGGTGTCGCACATTACGTCGCTGACCGCACTGCAGCCGATCAACTTCACGCCCGGCCACGCGGCGGTGGTCTTCAAGGTCGGGAAGATCAGGCTCGGCGACGTGATCTGCTACGAGGTCGGATTCGACGGGCTGGTGCGCTCGGAGGTCACGGCCGGCGCCAACCTGCTCACGATGCAGACCAACGATGCCACGTTCGAAGTGGACGGGCAGACGGGGGAATCACAGCAGCAGCTCGCCATGGCGCGGATCCGGGCGGTCGAGTCCGACCGTGCCGTCGTGGTCGCATCCACGACCGGGGTGAGCGCGATCGTCGCGCCCGATGGCCGCCTGATCGCCCACAGCGGTACCTGGCGGCAGGCCGTGCTGGAGGCACGGGTCCCGCTGATCACCTACCGTACCCTGGCGGACAGGGTAGGGTCGTGGCCCGAATATGTCATCATCGCGCTGACCGTGCTGGCGCTGCTAGCGGCGGCCGCGCGCCGCCCTTTCCAGCAGCGGATGCCTCCGCGCGAGGCCGGGCACTGATCACTTCGTCATCTTCGCGTGTATGACAGGTCTTTCCGGGGGAGCGGATGCTGGTGTGAGAGCCGGCATAGGGAGGATCACCGTGCAGAGCAAGGGCGGGACGGCGGCCAGGCGGCTCAGCGGCGCCGCAGGCATCGCCGCCGTGGTGGCGCTGGCGCTGCTGGCGGCGGCCTGCTCGGGCAGCGGGCACAGTGCCAGCCAGGCCAGGAAGAAGGCGGCGGCGATCGCGTCAGAGGTGAAGATAACGCCCGCGAACGGCGCCAAGGACGCCGACCCGTCCGCCGGCATCACCGTCACCGCGCAGCGCGGCACGCTGAAGAACGTCACCGTGCACACCTCCGGGGATGCCGTGGTGCCCGGCTCCCTCAGCCAGGACCGCAAGGTCTGGCACAGCCAGTGGGCGCTTGCCACCGCGCAGAGCTACACGGTGACGGCCACGGCGGCTGAGAGCGACGGCATCGCCCGCACGACGAGCACGTTCCGGACGCTCACGCCGAGCCGGACGTTCCAGACCGAGATATTCGAGGGCTACAACCTGACCTACGGCGTCGGGATGCCGATCATGCTGATCTTCAGCCAGCCCATCACCAACAAGGCCGCGGTGGAGCGCTCGCTGCAGCTGACGACGTCCAAGCCGGTGGTGGGCGCGTGGTACTGGGACGACAGCGAGCATCTCGACTTCCGGCCCAGGGACTACTGGCCGGCCGGCACCACGGTGAGCTTCACCGGGCACCTGGACGGCGTGCAGGGCGCGCCGGGCATGTACGCTACCGCCAACCTCACGCAGACCTTCAACATCGGCGCGTCGCTGATCGCGCTGGTAAGCACCACCGATCACCACATGCGCATCTACAACAACGGCCAGCTGGAGTACGACTGGGCGATCAGTACCGGCAAGCCTGGCGACGATACCCCCAACGGCAGCTATGTGACCGTCGAGAAGAACAACCCGCAGCGCATGGTCGGGCCCGGCTACGACCTGGAGGTCCCATGGTCGGTGCGGTTCACCTTCAGCGGCGACTTCATCCATGACGCCTACTGGTCGGTGGGCCAGCAGGGCTTCGAGAACGTCAGCCACGGCTGCGTGAACGTGGCGCCGGCCAATGCCGAGACCTACTACAACATGGCGGTGCCCGGCGACCCGGTGATCGTCAGCGGCAGCCCGTCCGCCGGCAAGTGGGACGACGGGTGGACGGAATGGTTCCTGCCGTGGCAGCAGTACCTGAAGGGCAGCGCCCTGCACGAGGCCGTCGAGGCCGGGCCGGGCGGCAGCTCCTTCGTGGACCCGTCCACGCTTCCCGCCTCCAACGCCAGCGCCCCGCTGCAGACGCCGCCACCGAACAACTGGGAAGCCGCCTCCAGCTAATACGCCTGGCCGCGGCGCACGGCCTGTACCTTCTGCGTACGCTCTGGGATCGGTTGCCCACGTTCGGGGCGCTATAGCCGGGGGAATGACAACCTCATGGGTGAGGGACATGAGGATCACGGTGCGGCGCGGGGATGACGCGCCGGCCAGGCGGCTGAGGCGGCCCGGAGGACTCAGCGGGCCGGCAGGTATCGCCGCTGTGGCGGCGCTGGCCCTGCTGGCGTCGGCGTGCTCGGGCAACGGGCACAGCGCCAGCCAGGCCAGGCCCGTGGCCAACGCCAAGACGAAGGCCGCGACGGCCGCTGCGGAGGTGAAGATAACGCCCGCGAACGGCGCCAAGGACACCGACCCGTCCGCCGGCATCACCGTCACCGCGCAGCGCGGCACGCTGAAGAACGTCACCGTGCACACCTCCGGCGACCCGGTGTCCGGGACCCTCACCCAGGGTGGCAGGGTCTGGCACAGCCAGTGGGCGCTTGATACCGCGCAGAGCTACACGGTGACGGCCACGGCGTCCGATGGCGGCAGCGGCACGGTCACCACGACAAGCACGTTCCGGACCCTGACGCCGAGCAACACGTTCCGGACCCAGATCTTCGAGGGCTACAACCAGACCTATGGCGTCGGGATACCGATCATCCTCACGTTCAGCCAGCCCATCACCAACAAGGCCGCCGTCGAGCGATCCCTGCAGCTGACGACGTCCAAGCCGGTGGTGGGGGCGTGGTACTGGGACGGCAACCAGTCCCTGGACTTCCGGCCCAGGGACTACTGGCCGGCCGGCACCACGGTGAGCTTCACCGGGCACCTGGACGGCGTGCAGGGCGCGCCGGGCATGTACGGCACCCACACCCTGACCCAGACGTTCGACATCGGCGCGTCACTAGTGGCGATCGGGAACACGGCAACGCACCGCACCCAGATTTACTACAACGGCAAGCTCCGCTATGACTGGCCGATCAGCTCCGGTAAGCCGGGCGATGCCACCCCCAACGGCAGCTATCTCACCATCGAGAAGGGAAACCCGGTGGAGATGAAAGGCCCGGGGTACGACCTGTGGGTTCCGTGGTCGGTGCGGTTCACCTTCAGCGGCGATTACTACCACGACGCCTACTGGTCCGTGAGCGAGCAGGGCTTCCAGAACGTCAGCCATGGCTGCGTCAACTTGTCGCCAGCCGACGCGGAAACGTACTACAACCTGGCCGTACCCGGTGACCCCATCACGATCGTGGGCAGCCCGAGGGGCGGCACCTGGGACAACGGCTGGACAGAGTGGTTCCTCAGCTGGCCGCAGTACCTCCAGGGCAGCGCCCTGCACGAGGCCGTCGAGGCCGGCCCGGGAGGCAGCACATTCGTCAATCCGTCGACGCTGCCCGCCTCGACTGCGAGCGCCCCACTGCAGACCGCGCCGGCCAACAGCGCGTCCGCGCAGTAGCGGCGGCGGAGCGGCCGCGGGCGATGCCGGGCGATTCCCCGGAAACTCACATTTCTGATCGTAGACAAAACACAAATTTCCCTGTTAAGACATGTAAATCATGCAGACCGATCATCCTCACCAGGACGCAGCCTGGCACTCCGCACGCGGAACGGCCGCGCGCCTTTCCCGCCGCTCACTGCTGACCGGCGCCATGGCAGCGGCCGCGGCGGGTGCCGTGGCGGCGGACCGGCCGGCCAGGCCGCCGGCGCCATCCGCGGCGCCGCCGTCCCCAGCGGCCGCGGGCGGAGTGCCCGTGTCCCTGGTGCACTCTCCCGGCTACCGCCAGGGCTGAGCCGGAGCTTCAGGCAGCCTCCCAGAGGGTCGCGATGCCCTGGCCGACGCCGATGCACATCGTGGCGGCGCCCTTCGCGGCACCGCGCTTCCGCATCTC
The DNA here is from genome assembly GCA_035640715.1 of Streptosporangiaceae bacterium. GTDB lineage: Bacteria > Actinomycetota > Actinomycetes > Streptosporangiales > Streptosporangiaceae > DASQVO01. Next base: position 427 of record DASQVO010000420.1, on the reverse strand, counting down.
GTGCAGCAGCGTCGTCACGATGCGGGCGCCCGAGCAGCCGAGCGGGTGCCCGATGGCGATCGCGCCGCCGTTGACATTGACCCGCTCCGGGTCAAGCTTCAGCTCGTCAACGACGGCGACCGACTGCGACGCGAACGCCTCGTTGACCTCCACCAGGTCCAGGTCGCCGACGCTCCAGCCGGAGCGGGACAGCAGCCGGGTCATCGCCGGGACCGGCCCGATGCCCATGTAGTCGGGGTGGACGCCGGCCGCCGCCGCGCCGGTGTACCGCGCGATCGGCGTGACCCCTGCCCTGGTGACCGCCCGCTCCGACATCAGCAGGAGGCCGGCGGCACCGTCGTTGAGCGGCGAGGAATTCCCGCCGGTGACCGTCCCGCCCTTGCGGAACGCGGCAGGGCGGGAGGCGAGTTGCTCAAGCGTGAGGTCC
>DASQVO010000419.1:0-6154 GCA_035640715.1 Streptosporangiaceae bacterium | reverse complement strand
ATGTTGTAGTCCTCGCCGAGCGCGAGCAGGAAAATGAACATCAGGAACGGCAGGATGAAGGTCAGCCCGCTATCGCCGGCGATCTTGATGAAGATCAGGGTGGACAGGCCGAGCGCGGCCAGGTAGGACAGCCCGACCGAGGCGATCAGGTAAAGCGGCGCGACCACTGGACAGCACCTGCAACTGCTCCGCCTGGCCGTCGGCGGACCGGCCAAGGTCACTCACCCGTGTCACGGTGGGCACTGTGCGCAGGTCCTGGCGGAGCGTGCTCAGCCAGGACACATCGGCTGCGGTCAGCTTCCCCTGGCTGACCGCAGCGACCACGGGGACCGCGGTCCGGTTCGTCATGCCGAACGGGGCGGCGAGCTGCGATGCATGCTCGCTGGGCGCGCTGGTCGGCAGGAAGCTGGCGTTATTGCCCTGCGTCACGCTCGCCAGCGACGGCAGGAAGCGGGGGTACGGCAACCGCCGCCGCAACCCAGGCAACAACGACCACCCAGCGAAATTTTACCGAAAAGGTACCCAATTGCCATGAATGTCCCCTGTATACGCACGCGCAGAGCATACTGGGGGCCACCTGTGAGCTGGCTGAGCCCGCGTTACGGGCACGCTTCGGCCATCAGCCGGATACGAGCCGTGGTTAGACGATTATTGCGAAAGTCCGCAAACGGGCGTCACGTCCTGCCCGCGCCGGCACGTGTACCGGCGTGAATCGCCCACCGGGCCGTCTCGCTGGCCGCGGCCGCGTTCCTGGCCGTCCACATCCTGTTCGAAGTTGTCTCGGTACATGCCCGGTCCTGACCTGAATTAGTCTAGAACTTCAGGAATTCGCACCAAATGTCTGAATGAGACAAACTGCCTCAGCTACAGTCGGGCAATGGCACACGCATCCGAAGACACGCGTATCCGAAGGACGGAGGCGGACATGCGGCACTTCGTCGGGATTGTCCTTGCCATCGCCGCTGCGCTGGTGCTGTTCTTCGCGGGTGGCTGGGGATACCTGCGGCTCCGGGTCCCCGCCGCGACGGGGCCGCTGGCCAGCTTGCCGACGCAGAGCGGCTCGCTGATCTCGGACCACAACGTCCTCGCCGCGCTGGGGGCGCTTCTCGCGACGGGGCTGACGGCCGGGGTCCTTATCGCCGCGCCGCGGATCTCGCCCCTCGCGGCCGGCCTGCCCGGGCTGGCGCTGCTCGCCCTGACCGGGCTGTACCTGGCGAGTGTCCGGCACGCGGTGCAGCTGATACCGCTGCGGACGCGCGCATTCGGCGCCGGTTTCGAGGACATGCTGGCCGACGGCGTGCTCGCCATGGCGGGGCTGGCGATGATCATCCCGCTGTTCGTGCCCTCGAGGTGGCGGCGCCGTGGCAGCCCGGCCAACGCCGACGACGACATCCTGGCCACAGGCCTGCTATCAGAAGAATCGAAGTCAGAGATCATGGCCCGAGACGGCGCCTACGTCCCGCAACAGGACTAGATCCCTGCCCGCCCAGGCGGGTCCCCGGCCCGGCACGACCCATTCCCGCCGCTGGAGGGTGGCCCCTTCCCGCCGTAGCGGCGGGAAGGGGCCAGCCGGGTGAGCGCCAGGCGGCGAGGGAACGGGGTGCTGCAGGTGTCTTAAACGCTCGCGGGGACGAACTGCTCGCTCTCGGTCGACCCTGCCAGGGCAACGGTGGAGGACTCCGGCGTGATCGCCGACGCGACCAGGTCGAAGTACCCCGTGCCCACCTCACGCTGGTGCCGGGTGGCGGTGTAGCCGCTGGCCTCTGCGGCGAACTCGGCCTCCTGCAGCCGGACGTAAGCGGGCATGCCCTCGGCGGCATAGCCGTGCGCCAGGTCGAACATGGAGTAGTTCAGCGCGTGGAAGCCGGCCAGCGTAATGAACTGGAACTTGTACCCCATCGCGCCGAGTTCGCGCTGGAACTTCGCGATCTCGGCATCGTCCAGGTGCCGGCGCCAGTTGAATGACGGCGAGCAGTTGTAGGCGAGCATCTGGTCCGGGTAGACCTTCTTGATCGCCTCCGCGAAGTGGCGGGCCTCTTCGAGATCCGGGGTGGAGGTCTCCATCCAGAGGAGGTCGGCGTAGGGCGCGTAGGCGAGGCCGCGCGCGATACACGGCTCCATGCCGTTGCGGGTGCGGAAGAAGCCCTCGGCGGTCCGCTCGCCGGTAGTGAACTCCCGGTCTCGCTCGTCGATGTCGCTGGTGATGAGCGTGGCGGCGTGGGCGTCGGTGCGGGCGATGACGAGCGACGGAACGCCGCAGACGTCGGCGGCGAGCCGCGCGGCGTTGAGCGTGCGGATGTGCTGGCCGGTCGGGATGAGCACCTTGCCGCCCAGGTGCCCGCACTTCTTCTCAGAGGCCAGCTGGTCTTCCCAGTGCACGCCCGCGGCGCCCGCGGCGATCATGGCCTTCATCAGCTCGAAGGCGTTGAGCACACCGCCGAACCCGGCTTCGGCGTCCGCGACGATCGGGGCCATCCAGTACGGCGTCTCGCCGTCGGTCCCCGCGTCGGCCGCCTCCGAGAAGGTGATCTGGTCGGCGCGCAGCAGCGCGTTGTTGATCCGCCTGACCACCTGCGGGACGGAGTTCGCGGGGTACAGGCTCTGGTCCGGGTAGGTCTGGCCGGCCGCATTGGCGTCGGCGGCCACCTGCCAGCCGGACAGATAGATGGCCTTGAGCCCGGCCCGGACCTGCTGGACGGCCTGGTTGCCGGTGAGCGCGCCGAGTGAGTTCACGTAGTCCTCTTCATGCAGCAGCGACCACAGGCGCTCCGCGCCGAGACGGGCGAGCGTGTGCTCTTCCTGCACGGATCCGCGCAGCCGCACGACGTCCTCGGCCGTGTACGTGCGCTGTGTCCCGGTCCAGCGGGGGTCGCTGCGCCACTCGGTCCGCAGGCATTCTGCCTGCTCGCTGATCCTGTTCATGTCCCTTCTCGCCTTCTGCCTGGGCCGTTGAAGCGGCCACCTCGGTGACCTTTGACATGAGCATGCCTCCAGGGGAAGCTACTGAGCAGTAATTTTAGCGAGAAAAAATACAAAAATTTTCCTAACGAGAAGATATACTACTTTTTGTGAAGCAAGGACCTTCTAAGTTGACAGAAGACCGTGGTCTAGACCTTATGACAATGGGCCAGCGCCTGCGGCACCTGCGCCGGTCCCGCGGCCTGACACTGGCGGAGCTGGGTAACCGCGTCGGCCGCGCGCCGTCCGCCCTCTCGCTGCTGGAGAACGGGCGGCGGGAACCGAAGCTCTCTGTTCTCGAGGACCTTGCCGCGGCGCTGTCGGTACCGGTGGAAGAGCTGCTGCGCCGCCAGGCGCCGAGCCACCGCGCGCAGCTCGAGATCGCACTCGAGGAGGCACAGCGTGATCCCACCTACACCAAGCTCGGCCTGCCGCACCTCAAGGTGAGCGCGCGGGTTCCCATCGACGTGCTCGAGCATCTCGTGAAGCTGGCCGACGAGCTGCGCGCACAGCACGCCAAGCCAACGGCGACGCCGGAAGAGGCGCGCGCCGCCAACGCCGAACTCCGCGCCGCCATGCGGGAGCGGGGCAACTATTTCGAGGAGATAGAGCAGGCGGCGGACCGCGCGCTGCAGGCAGCTGGCTATACCGGGGGCGCCCTGTCGCAGGGCATGCTGCTGTCTGTGGTAAGCCACCACGGCTTTTCCGTCCGGTACGTCCAGGACCTTCCGCAGTCCGTCCGCTCTCTGACGGACCTGCGGAACCGGCGGATTTACGTCAAGCAGGAGCCGGTCGGGACGCACTCGCCGCGGACTGTGCTGCTTCAGGCGCTAGGCCACTTCCTGCTCGGCCACCAGTCGCCACGCGACTTCGGCGACTTCCTCCGCCAGCGGGTGGAGAGCAACTACTTCGCTGCCGCGGTGCTCGTGCCGGAGCGGGCGGCCGTCCGCTTCCTCGCCGACGCCAAGGACGCCAGGGACCTGGCCGTTGAGGACCTTGTCGATGTGTTCTCCGTCTCGTACGAGATGGCCGCTCACCGTTTCACCAACCTGGCCACCCGGCACCTCGGCATGCCGTGCCACTTCACCAAGAACGACTCAAGCGGCATCATCTACAAGGCGTATGAGTGCGACGGCCTGGTGTTCCCGGCCGATCCGGCCGGCGCGATCGAGGGCCAGCGGATGTGCCGTAAGTGGGCGGGGAGGCAGGTGTTCGGCGCGGCCGACCGGTTCTCGCCGTACTGCCAGTATTCCGCCACGCCGTCCGGTACTTACTTCTGCGTCTCGCAGGTAGATCCGCGTGCCGACCGCGGGTTCGCCATCACGCTGGGGGTTCCGTATGAGCATTCCCGCTGGTTCCGTGGCCGGGAGACGCCAACCCGGCTGCGTTCGGCGTGCCCGGACGGCGAATGCTGCAAGCGGCCGCCCGCTGAGCTCGCGGCCCGCTGGGAGGGAATGGCGTGGCCCTCGGCAAGGGCGCACTCGCACGTCCTGTCCGCGCTGCCAGCCGGCAGCTTCCCGGGTGTGGATGAGGCGGACGTGTATGAGTTCCTCGACCGGCACGCTGCGAACTAGTCGCGCTGCCATGCAGCCCCGGTATGCCTTTCCCAGCCCAGTGCGATCGGGTCGTAGGCGCGCTCCAGGTAAATCTGATGCCACAGCGAGAACACGATGAGCACCCACACCTGCCGCCAGGTCACGTCGGGTTGCCCGGCCTTGAAACGCTGCAGGAGGCGCAGCGCCGCCGCGCGGTCGATCCACTCGTCGGTCTGGGCCTCGCGCAGTACCCGGTCCGCGAACTCCTCCGCCTCCGCCTTAAGCCAGTGGCCGATGGGCACGGGGAAACCCAGCTTGGCCCGCTCGGTCACGGGCTTCGGCAGGACCGTGGACATGGCCTGCCGCAGCGCCACCTTGGTCGTGCGCGCGCAGACTTTCTCCTGGCGCGCGAGCCGCGCGGCCACCTTCATCACCTCACGGTCCAGGAAAGGCACTCGCAGCTCAAGGCCGTGCGCCATGGTCATCCGGTCCGCCTTGACGAGGATGTCCCCGGCCAGCCAGGTGTTGATGTCCACAAGTTGCTTGGTGGACACGTCGTCCAGGCCGGCCTCGTCGGCCTGGACGTAAATCGGATCCGTCACGCTGTATGCGCTCCCGGCGCCACCAGGCCGCGCCGGGACCTTGCCGGGGCGGACAATGGCGCCGATCTGCTCGTCGCCGTACACATGCGCATTGCCGATGTACCGGCACCGCAGCCGGGTCGACATGCGTTCCAGGAATGCCTTGCCTCTCACCCCCGGTGGGATGAGCGCGGCGACACGCCGGAGCGGTATCCGCCCCCAGGATGGCAGCCGCTCGCCCGCCCGGACCAGGGCCCGCTCCCGGTAGACCTGATAGCCGCCGAACAGTTCGTCAGAGCCCTCGCCGGACAGCACCACTTTGACGTACCTGCTCGCCTCACGGGCAACGAACCAGAGCGGCACCGCTGCTGCATCCGCCATGGGATCGTCCAGATGCCAGATGATCCGCGGGAGGTTGGCGAAGAACTCCTCCGCGGTGATGACGTAGGGCAGCGACTTCAGCCCGAGCGCCGCAGCGGTCTCCTGTGCACGGTCAATCTCGCTATAGCCTTCGCGCTCGAATCCAACAGTGAAGGTGAGCAGATCAGGCCTATGCTCCGCGGCCAGAGCGCAGATCGCCGCCGAATCGATCCCGCCGGACAGGAACGCGCCGAGCGGTGCGTCGCTGCGCAGGTGGACAGCGATCGAGTTGCGCATGACCGCCAGGATGTCGGCAGCGGTGCCCTGCCCAGGAGCACGTGCGGGGCGCAGATCCGCTCGCCAGTACCTGAACACATCCACAGTGCCGCCTGGCCGGGCAATGATCGCGTGCCCTGGCGGCAGCACCCGGACCGGAAGGGTCAGGGTCTCCGGGGCGGGCACGTACTGGAAACCGAGGTATTTGCGCAGCGCGTCACGGTCAAGCGCGCGCGATTCGCCGACATCGGCCAGGGCCTTCCGTTCTGAGGCGAAGCACAGCAGCCGGCCATGCCCGTGGCTCTCGTCGATGACGTAGAAGAACGGCTTGATGCCGAACGGGTCCCGCGCGCAGAACAGCTCACGGGTAAAGGTGTCCCAGATGGCGAAGGCGAACATGCCCCGGAGCCGGTGCACGACGTCCTTGCCGTACCTGGCGTATGT
>DASQVO010000418.1:0-11404 GCA_035640715.1 Streptosporangiaceae bacterium | reverse complement strand
CGTTACTTGAGGATGTTGACGGCCCGGGCCACGACCAGCGCGACGGTCACGATCGACACGGCGGATTGCACCAGCATGGCGGTCTTCGCCCACCGGGACAGCGGCATGACGTCGGTCGGGCTGAAGGCCGCGGCGTTGGTGAAGGCCAGATACAGGTAGTCGCCGAACTGCGGTTCCCAGTGCGGCGGCGCCAGCTCGGGGCTGGCCATCTGGACGAACTGGAAATCCGGGTAGATGCGGGTCGCGTTGGCTCGGGCGACCGGGCCGCCGCGGTCGAACTCCCAGTACCACAGGGCGAAGATGATCACGTTGGTGAGCCAGATGACCGCGCCGGAGATCAGCAGTGGCCCGGCCGCGCTGCCCTCCGTGCCGTTGACCAGCCCGATCACCAGCCGGGCAGCCGACCACGCGTTGGCCAGGCTGAGGACGGCGACAAAGGTGAGGCTCAGCGACCGGAGCACGCGGGACTCCCGGTCGATGCGCCGTGGATTGAGCGTGGTCAGGATGACGAGCAGGACGCCCTGGAGCACCGGCAGCAGCCAGGTCGGCTGGAACAGGACGAGCCGCCCGGGGAGCGGCAACTGGAGGCAGATCGCGACCACCATGGCGATCGCTACATGCCAGCGAGGTTCACCCTTCGTGACGCGTTTCCATGCCGGGACAAGCTTCCGGAGCTCCGGCGCGACGACGCTGTCCCCGCGGGCGATGAGTTTTTCCAGCTCGGCCAGCCGGCCGTGCAGCGCATGGATGCCTTCGAGCACCTGTGTGACATCACCGTCGCGGGCCGCCGGGCCGCTGGCGTTCTTGCTATCTGGCATCCCCCCAGTCTGGCCCGCCGGGCCTACCGGGCGCTGCGCCGCCGCGCCTTCCAGCCCGGCTGATCGCAGATGACGCAGAGGAACTCAATGACGGTGTGGGCTGCCAGGTATGAGGTGACGCCGGTGCCCACGTCCAGCATCGGGTTCACCTCCACGAGGTCGAAGCCGATGATCTCCGCATGCTCGGCGAGCGCGATCAGGCTGTCGCGGAGTTCCGCATATGTCATGCCCTCCGGCTCGGCGGAAACGCACCCCGGAACCAGCGGCATGTCGAGGACATCGATATCGATGCTGACGTAACAGCGGGCGCCGGCCGGCATTCCGCCGATCACGCTGGCTGGCCCCTGGCGGCGGAATTCCCGCATGGTGAGCACGCGGTTCCCATCGCGCAGCGAGTCCTCCAGCATTACCTCACTGCTGCGCAGGCTCCGGATACCCACCTGCGCGATGCTCTCGACGTAGTCCATCTGCCGGATGTGCCGGAATGCGTGGGCGTTGGTGTACTCGAGCCCGTGCACGAATGGCATGTAGTCCAGGTGAGCGTCAAAGTGGACAACGTAGAGCGGCCCGGTTCCGCCGAAAGCCCTGACGACAGGGAACGTGATGGCATGATCGCCGCCGAGGACGACCGGCATCGCTCCGCGCCGGACAACTCCGGTGACCGTATCCGTGATATTGCGGAATGAGCCGACGACATTCGTCGGGAGGATGTCCGCGTCACCGACGTCCGTGATCCGCGCCTCCGCCATTTCCGGCTCAAGGAACCGGCGCCGCACCTGGGGATCGTAAATACCGGGCGCATCGCCGACGAACCGCAGTGAATGCTCACGGATCGAGCGGGGCGCAAAGCGCGACCCCGGCATGAACGGGGAGCCCTCGTCGGTCGGGACGCCGATGACCGCTATGTCGGCGTCGAGCCGGCCCAGGTCCTCGCAGACCGGTGAGCGGAGAAACGACGGAATACCGGCAAATGGCATGTTCACCCTGGACGGCATCTCATCCCGCATATCAGGCACTCGCTTCCAGGCCGAAGAAGCGTGTCGCCGTCCCGCCGAGGATGGCGGCCCGTTCCGCGGCACCGAGGCCCGGCAGCCCGGCCACCCGGTCTGCCGTGCCACCGGGGTCATACCAGGGAAAGTCCGAGCCGAGCATGACCCGGTCGGCCCCGATGTGACGGATCAGGCCGGTGAGGTCGGCCGCTGACGGCGCGTTCGGGGCACCAGCCCACTCGATGATCTCGGACAGGTCGAAGGCGGCCTGCGGGAAGGCGTCGGCGAACTCGGCCGTCTCCGGCCAGCTCGCCCCGCCAAGGTGGGCGAGGACCAGGTGAAGCTGCGGCCACTGCTTGAGCACGGAGGCGAACTCACCCGGCCGGGCGGAGGCGCCGCCACGGTGGCCCGGCCCCGAGTGGGACAGCACGATGAGACCGGCCTCGCTGCAGAGATCGTAGATGGGGTGGAGACGGGGATCGGCGGGCGAGAAGCCCTGCGAGACAGGGTGCAGCTTAACTCCGCGCACGCCCGCATCGGCCAGTTCGGCCAGGTGCGCCGTCATCTCCGCCGGGCTCAGCACGGCCGGGTCAATGCTGATCAGCACCTCTATGAGCGGGTGGGCCCGGGCCATGTCGGCAACCCACCGGTTGGACGCCCGCATGGCCTCGGCGGCTGCCCGGCTGGCCGCGGCCGCGGCGTCGGCACGCTCCGCTGCCGGGCGGCCGGAGGCCGGCTCTCCCGGCGCGGGCCGGGGGGCCAGCCGGGCCATCGCTTCCTCCCGGGCGAGAGCGGTGTCGAAGAGGTGGACGACAACGGCGCGGTCGAAGCCGGCCCGCCCGTACACCGTCATCAGATCGGTGATGTCCCCGGCCGCGGGCGAGAAGTCAACGCCGGGGTCGTCGCCGTACTCCCAGATGACGTACCGGTCCTTGGCCTGCTGGCCTGCGCCGGAGTCGGGGTAGAGATGAACGTGGACGTCGACGAGCGGATCTGAACTCACTACAGCACCCTATCCAGGCAGGTCAGCACCCTATCCAGGCAGGCCGGTCAGGCGATCACGGGGGCTTCTGCCGCCGCCGCGGCGGTGGCAGCAGGAGGCAGGCCGAGGAGTACCTGCCTCGCCCGTGCGGACACGAACCGGGCAGCGAGCATCGCGAGCAGGTAGACGCCGATCGCGGTCGCCCATGCCTCCACGGCGGGGAGACCGATATTGGTCTTCCCGAAACCTGCCGTACCCGGGATCAGCCCGCCGGTGATCGCGCCGACGGCCAGTCCCGCCAGGATCGCCGTGATTCCCGCCACGTTTCCGGGTGAGGCTGCGGCCCATGAGGTCACCGCCCGCGGCGCGCCGTCCTCGCCGGTAGCCCGGCGGCAGCGCGCCAGCCGTTCCAGACCGAACACGTCGACGGCCATCACGAGGGTGGCGCACGGCAGGAACACGGCACACATGTTGGCTACGATGAAGAAGTTGCTCTGCAGCGAGGATGACCGCTCCATTCCCGCGGCGACGACGGCGCCGAGGACACCGAGCGTGATGACCGTCTCGATCCGGCGCCGGCCACGCAGGAAGTTCTGTACCGCGTTGACCGCCTCGTACAGGTTGGCGTCGTTGAGCGCGACCAGGTTGATGGTGAACACGACGACGGCCAGGGCGGTCAGGCCGAACAGGGAGAACCTGGTGAAGAAGTGCATCGTGGCGGGAAGGCTGGACGCGCTGGACAGCTCGGCCATGAGGTAGCCGGCCACGGTGAAGACCGCCATGCCGAGCCCGTAGCCGAAGCCCAGGGGCAGGATGTTACGGCCGCGGTCACGGCGGGCGTACCGCCAGATGTCGGGCTCGTTGCCGAACATTGCCACCCCGACCAGCAGTTCGGCCGTCAGCAGGATGCCCTGGCTGCCGGAGACATGCGGAACGGTGAACAGCCGGGGCCCGGCCGTGGAGGCGAACGCCTTGATGATCGTGTAACCGCCCCAGGCGAGCAGCACCGGCGCGGCGACGACGCGGGCGTAGCCGGAGACGCTGCGGAAGCCGAGCAGGTTATTGGTGATCATGACGATAGCGAAGAGCGCGCAGAAGAATTCCAGGTGAGTGAGGCCGAGCAGGCCGTTATAAAGCTGCGACAGGAAGACGGCCTGGAACCCGTACCAGCCGAGGCCGGTGACGATGAGGAGCAGGGAGGCCAGAGTGCTGCCGGATTTCCCCAGGACTCCCCTGGCCAGTACGGAATGCGGCTGCCCGGTGATGGTCCCGACATTTGCCGCGAGCAGGCCGTAGCCCACCATGACGGCCACGCCGATCACGCATGCCCACAGCAGGCCGCCAAGCGATATCCCGCCGGAACGGGCAAGGTAGCCGGTGTACATGCCGGAGACGCTTGCCTGGAAGGTAACCCAGAGCAGGCCCATCTTCACCGGGCCGTCCCGCCTGCTGGCCGGCACGACCTGTTCGAGCAGGTCCGAAGATTCGAGTCTGGACAGCAGGTCCCCAGCGCCACCTTCGCCCTGTCCGGTACCCGCCTGTGTCGTCGCGTCAGCCGACAACCGTGCTCCTCCCCATGCCGCATCGCGAGCCGCACCCCGGCGCTCAATGCGCGGCACCGGCGTGCGATATACCGGACACCACACCGTCTGCCTGTTTCCCCCGTAGTGCCGTACTGTTTCCGGGCCGTAAACGTCGCCGCTACCAGCATCGATGTGCTCCGGTACCCTGGGAAGGGTGCCTTCCACGCCTCCTCATCGCTGGTTCGCGGTCGGGACTGCGGACACGTCCGAGGCCGATGCCGGCGTGCGCGCGGCCGATGCGGCGCTCATCCACGATAATGCGAAGCTTCTCGTCCTCTTCTGCTCGTGCTCGGACGACCTTCCAGGCCTGGTGCGGCAGATCCGCTCGCGATCCGGTGACGTGCCCTTGATCGGCTGCACGACGGCGGGCGAGATCGAGCAGAACGGCCCGCACGATGGCAGCATCGTCGTCACCGCTCTCGGTGGAGACGGCTTCGCGATCGGGACGGCGGCCGCAGAGGGGGCATCGGAGGATCTTCGCGGTGCCGGCGCACACGCGGCACGCTGCCTGCCTTCGCCGGAGGATCATCCCCACCGGGCCCTGATGCTCCTCACCGATGGCCTCCTGAGCGATCGGGAGGAGATCCTCCGCGGCGCGTATTCGGTCCTCGGCGCTGGTGTCCCGCTGGTCGGCGGCTGCGCAGCCGACGGGCTGAAGATGACGAGGACATTCCAGTTCCACGGCGACCGCGTGCTGACCGACTCCGTCGTCGCCGCCGGCATCGCGTCGACCGGCCCGATCGGGATCGGCGTACGGCATGGCTGGCGCGCGGCCGGCGAGCCGATGCTCGTGACGGGCAGCAGCCCGGACAGGATCGAGAGCCTCGACGGCCGGCCGGCGCTCGACGTCTTCCTCGAGCGTCTTGGCATCGGGCCAGGGGACGTCCGCCCGGAGGAACTGCCGGGCCTCGCGCACATGCACCCCTTCGGGCTCAGCCGCCACCGCGGGGAAGAGCAGGTGCACGTCGTCAACTCCGCCGACTTCGCCGAGCGCTCGCTGTTCCCTTCATCGCAGGTCCCGCAGGGCAGCCTCCTCTGGCTGATGGAAGGTGACGCGGACGCGGTGCTTGAGGCCACCGACGCCGCCTGCAGTGCATCGCTCGCGGCACTCGGGGACGTCCCCCCGCTCGGCATGCTGGCGTTCGACTGCGTGGCGAGACGCGGGGTTCTGGGAGATCAGGGGATCAAGGCGGAGATCGAGCGGCTCGCGAGCATCACGGGCGGTACACCCCTCGCCGGGTTCTACTCATACGGCGAGATCGCCCGCACCCATGGGATGCGCGGCCTGTACAACCACACCCTCGTCGTCCTGTCGGTCACCTGATGACCCCCTCAGCCTGGTTCCCGCAGCAGCTTGTCGGCTTCCTGGAGGCCGTCTGGTCGGCATCGGCCGAAGGCAAGGCGGCCCTGACGGCGGTCGAACGAGCCGCGGAGGCACTGGACGCGGAGGTTGCCGCGATCGTGTTCGGCGACTGCCTGATAGCCGCGGTCGGATATCCCGAATGCGCGGTCCCCCTCAAGGAACTCAACCTGCTCGCGACGGCGAGTAGCGCGGTCGGCGAACTCACCGTGCCGGGCGTCGGTACGTGCCAGGCAGCCAGCGTAGCCATGCATCACCCGCCCGGCGCGACGTTCATCGTCGCGCGCGCTGGGCCCGGCGGCGGGCTGCGCCATGAGGAGGCCAGCCTGCTGCAGGGCATGGCGCGCGTGACATCGATGGCGATGCGGACGCAGCGCCTCCTCGATGACGAGCGCGCCGCCCGTGAGGAAAGCGATCGCCAGGCGACCGAGAACGCGCGGCTGCTGGCGGCGCTGACACAGCGGCAGGCGCAGCTCACCGCGCTGGCTGACGAGCAGGCCGCGCTGCGGCGCGCCGCCACGCTCGTCGCGGCCCAGGCAGCGCCTGACCAGATCTTCGCGGCGGTGGCAGAGGAAATGTGCCGGGTTCTGCGCGCCGACGTAGGCGGCGTCATCAGGTTTGACCCGGACGAGTGCATGACCGTGATGGCTGCGTGGAGCAGGGAAGGCAAGCATATTCCCGTCGGCATCCCGGCCAGGATCGAGGCGGACGGCATCGTCGCGAAGGCACGACGGTCCAGCCGCCCTGAGCGGTTCGACGACTACGGCGGCGGCGGCCCGACGGCCAAGGTCATGAGACAGTTCGGCCTCCGGTCAGTGGCCGCCGCGCCCATCCTCGTGGGCGGCTACGTCTGGGGGCTGATGGCCGTCGGGTCCTGTCAGCCGGAACCGGTTCCCGCGACCTGGGAACAGCGGCTCGCGAATTTTACCGAGCTCGTCGCGACGGCGATATCGAACGCGCAGGCGCGGACGGAACTTGCCAGGCTGGCCGAGGAGCAGGCCGCGTTGCGGCGGGTGGCGACGCTCGTGGCGACAGGCGTCGCATCCGATGAGCTCTTCGACGCGGTCACCAGCGAGATGCGCCTGCTGCTGAACGCCGGTGTCGCGAGCCTGCTGCGCTATGAACCGGATGGAACCGTAACCGTCGTCGCGGTCAGCAGCGAACCCGGCGTAGAGGCCCCTGTGCATATGCGCATGCCCCTCGACGGCGGGAGCGTCGCCGCAACGGTGTGGGCCAGCGGCGCCACGGCCCGGATCGACGAGTTCGACGGGCCGCCGGGTTCCGCCGCCGCAGCGTACCGCCGGCTCGGGATGCGCTCAACGACCGGGGCGCCGATCATTGTCGAGGGCAGCCTCTGGGGCGCGATCACGGTCGACTGGAGGGATACCCAGGCGGTCCCCCCCGGCGCTGAGGGCCGCATCGCGCAGTTCACTCAGCTCGTGGCCACCGCCATCAGCAACGCGGCAAGCCAGGTGCAGCTTGCCGCGTCCCGCGCCCGGATCGTCGCGACAGCCGACGAGACCCGGCGCCGGCTCGAGCGGGACCTTCACGACGGGATCCAGCAACGGCTTGTGGCGCTGGCACTGCAGCTCCGGGCGGCCCAGAACGCCGTTCCGCCCGAGCACGAGGATCTGCTGGAGGCGCTGTCGCGCACCGGCGATGAGCTGGTAAACGTGCTGGACGAGCTCCGCGAGATCTCGCGGGGCGTCCATCCCGCGATCCTGTCGCAGGGCGGCCTCGGCCCGGCGCTCCGGTCACTCGCCCGGCGCTCCGGCATACCGGTCATACTGCGCCTCGACAAGATAGAGCGGCTGCCGCAGCCAGTGGAAGTGGCCGCCTACTACGTCGTCGCCGAGGCGCTGACCAATGCCGCCAAGCATGCCAACGCGACAGTCGCCGAGGTAGAGGTCGCGGTAAAAGATAGGACGCTGCACCTGTTGATACGCGACGACGGCGACGGCGGAGCCGATCTCGCCCGGGGCTCCGGGATCATCGGCCTCATCGACCGCGTGGACGCGCTGGGCGGCAAGATGACCCTCCACAGCCCGCCCGGCGGCGGGACCTCCCTTGCCATCGAGCTGCCAGCTGAGCTGAACTGAGCGCCCCGCTGGGCACCAGCGGTACGGGCCAAGCGCCTGGCAATTGGTGCTCGTCAGGGCTCTCGGGTACCGAACGAGCCGTTCGCGTCATTCACCGCGTGGTACACCATCCACGTCTGGTGGCCATCCGGCGAGGTGAAGAAGCCGTTGCTGGCCGGGCCGTAGATGTCAGCCGACGGATTGCTCGTGAAGACCGGCGCGGCGGACTTCTGCCACGACGCGTCCAGCAGGTTCGCGCTGACCGGCGCCGACAGCAGGCCGAGTGCATAATCCGGCGGCCAACAGCCGGACGCCGAGTACGTCATGAAAACCCGGCTGCCGTGCACGAGCGGCTCCGGAAATGTTCCGGTCGCGTTCCTCTCCGGTCCTCGGCTCCTCACCGTGTGTTCAGCACGACCAGACAGGCTCCCAGCGGACCCCAGCAACCGGCCATGAACCCGCAACCGGGAGGCTGGCGTAGACCGTGGAACCAGTCACACCCATGAAACTGGCGGAACCATCTGGCCGAAGTCGGCCGGCCGGCGGGCGATGTTCATAGCCCAGGAGGAAGGAGGGATGCCCGATGCGCATCCGGATTGGCGTCCTGCTCGCGCCGCTGCTCACGCTGGCGGCCTGCCTCAGCCCTGCGCTGGCATCCCCAGCCAGCTCAGCAACTAGTCCGGTCGCCTCAGTGGCCGGTCCAGGTGAGGGGGTGCCGGCGTTCGGGCACGTGTTCCTGATCATCGGGGAGAACACCACCTACTCCCACCTAACCTCCACCAACGCCCCCTACTTGCTGGGCACCATCCGGCCGCACTCGGCCTGGCTGACCAGCTACTACGCCGCCACCCACTGGTCCCAGGCCAACTATGTGGCGCTGGCCAGCGGCCAGTTCACCCGGTGCGAGCAGCAGGACGGGGGCATCGCCTGCCACCAGAACGTTGACAATCTGTTCCACCAGCTCGATCAGGCGAGGCTGAGCTGGAAGGTGTGGCTGGAGGCGGGCACCGCCAAATGCGACACCGGATCCGGCGGCTCCTGCGCCAGCAACACTGCCTGCCCACTGACCGGGTTCTACACCACCGGCAACCCGCCGATCGTGTTCGATAACATCGAAGGCCCCGGCGGTGTCTGGTCTCCCACAACCCCTTCGGCGGAATGCCTTGCCAACGACATCCCAGCGGGTACTCCCAGCGACGGGATGTCCACGTTCAACGCCGACCTCGCGACCGGCCAGGTCGCCAACTTCAACATGGTCATCCCGAACGGCTGTGAGGACGGTGAGGCGAACTGCAAGCCGGTCAACAACCGCTACACCCAGTTCGATGACTTCCTCGCCCGCGAGGTGCCCAAGATCGAGGCCTCACCCGCGTTCGGGAGCAACGGGGTCATCATCGTGGCCTACGACGAGGACGAGCTCGCGGGCGGGAATGCGAGCAAGAACGGGTTCGGTGCCGGCGGCCACGTAGTGTGCGCGATCATCAGCCCGCTTGCCATCCCCGGCTCCTACGCCCAGGAGTACTACCACTACAGTGTGCTGCGCACCGTCGAAGACGGCTTCCGGCTAAACGGATACCTCGGCAGCGCCAACGACGTCACCCCCATCGCCACCGTCTGGCGCTCGCCAGCGGGCTGACGAGCGTGGCCGGCCGAGGACCCGGTCATCTCGCGGTAGTCGTCGGCGGTTTCACCGGGCGTCAGCCGAAGATCAGGTAAAGGACACGCAGCACGACCCTGAGCCCACGCGGCCAGTCACCGGCGTCCGGCAGGCGGAACTCGGTCCCGGTGGCCCTGACGGGTCAGCACGCCGACGACCTGCGGCGCAAGCTGGCGCAGCAGGTCGTCGGCGCCTGGCCGGTTCTACATCCAGGCGAGCATCTGCCAGTTACGGCCTGGCGGCCAGGGCAGAGACGAACGCCGGGGCGTTCGGCACGCCCCACCCGGTGCTGGCGTCGTAGCCGCTGGTGGTCGCATATCCAGCCGCCGGCGACTGCCACATCTGGTTGTCCTCGAGGTCACCGGCCGACTTGGACACCGGACCGCTGACGCCGGCCTGCGATCCCGCGAAGGTCTTCGGGGCCGAACCGTAGTGCTGCGGCACGATATCGGTGTAATCGGCCGCGCCGACGCCCTGGTACAGGAGCGGGTCGAGGAACCCGATCGGCTGCTTGCCCTGCGCCGCGCGGGCCGCGTTGACCAGGGCGACGAGCGCCGCGGTCTGCGGCGTCGCGGCCGAGGTGCCGCCGTAGACCGTCCAGCAGCCGGTGCTGTTGCCGCAGTTGTACTGCGGATAGGCGGTGATGTAGACGTCGACTCCGCCGTTCACCGCCGCATTCCACGAGGTGTCCGGGACCAGCCGGTGGTCGCCGTAACCGGGATCGACAGCCGCCTGCCATGACGGCCGCGGGTAGATGGCACTGGCCCCGCCGCCGGTGCCGATCGGGCCCCAGGACTCGTTCCACACCGCCTGGCTGTTCCCGCCGCTGGTCCACTGCCAGTACGCCGGGTTGAAAGCGCCGCTGGAGGTGAACGCCTGGTTGCTCGAAGGGTTCCATGTCCAGCCGTACTGGAGCTGGGTTCCGCCGACCGCGACAACATACGGCGAACTGGCCGGCCACTGCACCGTCGGGTAGTTGTATGTCGCTGACCCGCCTTGCTGTTTCGCCGCGTTGTAGGTGCCGGTGTCGCCGGCCGCGGCGAAGAAGTTGTCGCCCTTGGCCAGGCCCTGCTGGAATACCTGGTCGAACTTTGCCGTCTGGGTGGCCGTCGCGCCGCCGAACGTCTGCTCGGTGACGGCGAACGACATCGAGAACTCCGTCCCGGCAGGCAGTGCCGTGATCTCGCCCGAGATCGCCTTGAACAGGTTCGGGAAACCCTGCACGCCCTCGGTCTCAGCGGGCGGCACCGCCAGCAGGATCAGGTGTGCCTCCGGGGCGATCGAGTACGCCCACTCGATGTCCAGCGTGGCCTCGCCGGTCCAGCCGGCCGCCGCGCAGTCACCGGACTTGTCCTTCGCATTGCCGCTGCACGTCTGATACGGCGGGTTGCCCAGGGGATAGGTCTCCTGGAAGTTCGGGTCCGGGAGGTTCCGGAAGAACGTGTCGTGGAAGTGCTGCAGGTCCGAGGCCGCCGTCGGGCTGCCATACGAATCGACCAGCACGATCGTCTGGCCCTGCCCGTAGTTGGGGGCGGTGGAGCCGCCGGAGGTGATCGGCGCGACGGTGTTGACGCCGTAAGCCGCCCGGATGTCCTGCGGCGTATAGCAGTGGAAATACGACACGTTACTTCCGTCCGGCAGCACACATGCCGTGGACGCATCGCGGTGCGCGGTGATCAGCCCCGGAACGTTCGGCAGGCCGGCGGCCTGTGTGCTCAGGGCGCCGCGTGCGGCACCGTGCGCGGCGGCGCCTGTTGCGGCGGCATAGCCGGGCACGGCCGCCGCGGTAAGGCCAGCCGCGGATACAGCCACAGCCCCTGCCAGCAGCCGGCGCAGGCGTCTGCGGCCGGGGAAGCTATTGCCGCCGGGCTCCCGGGCACCGGCCGACGTTCTCATCATTGCTACTCCTTCGCTGCATCGCAGCCGAGGCGGGCAGG
>DASQVO010000417.1:0-11670 GCA_035640715.1 Streptosporangiaceae bacterium | reverse complement strand
CAGTAAAGAGCGCGTTGAGCGCCGTCTGGCCCTTATATACGGGAAAGTGTCGTGCGGGATCTGGGAGTCACCGATAAGGGCATCGTATCTAAGCGGCATTCCAGAAGTTCTGTTCGTACCCAGGCGGGAGCCAGGGGCTGGTCCAGGGGGCGGCGGTGGCCAGCATCTGGTCCGGTGAGCGGCTGCGGAAGAACGCGTGGGCCTGTTTGAGGCGGCCGGGCCAGGTGACGGCAGTGTTGGCGATGAAGGCTTTGAGGGCGCCCCAGATCCGCTCGACGGGATTGTCGTGCGGGCTGTAGCGGGCGCCGTACAGCAGGATCATGCGGGGATGGCTGGCCAGGTAGGCGGTGACCGCCTTGGCGTGGTGGATGCTGTCGTTGTCACAGATCACCACGACCTTGGGGGCACGGGGATAGGACTCGGCCAGCACCTGCAAGAAAGCAACGAATTCGGCGGCGCGGCGGCGCCCCAGCCGGTAGAAGCAGCGCCCGCTGGCCAGGTTCAGGGCCCCATAGACGGTGATGTGGCGGTTGGTGCCGGGGGTGGTCACCTTGGGGCGGTGCCCGCGCAGCGTCCACCCGGACCGCAGGTGCGGCAGCAGGTGCAGGTGGGTTTCGTCTTCGGCCATCACCACCGCCCCGCGCGGCAGCCGGGCCAGGCGGGCGGCGATCGCCACGCAGATCCGGTCATGCTCATCATCGCCGCGGGCCACCAGCCTGGGCCGCCGCCAGACCGCCACCAGCCGCACCCGCCGGTACACCGTGCGCAGGCTGACGCGTGGCCGGCCCAGATATTGCCAGATCCGCGGTACCGTCCATGGTCCCGGCCGGGCCAGCAGCGCCGCGATCCGCCTGGTGAGGCGGGGTCCGCCCAGGCGGGGCCGCCCGGACCGGGGCCGGTCAGCCAGAGCGGCCACCCCGCCGGAGCTGAACCGGCCGGCCCAGCGCCGCACCGTGGCTGGGTGGCATTCCAGCAGCGCGGCGATCTCGGCCGGCGGCAGGCCGTGCAGCGACAGCAGCACCATCACCGCCCGCATCGCCTGGCGCCACGGGCCGCGCAGCCGCCTGCGCAACTGCTCAATCTGGCAGGGCGGAGCGTTGGCGACCACGCTGACCGGGCACATACTGACCACGACCTCGCCGGGCGGATGGACGAGCGGAGCAATCTCGATCCAACCCCCGGCGAGGCCCCTGTCAACGCCCCATCCCGGCGACCTCACACCCAGACACGCGCAGAACTTTTGGATACACGCTTAGTTGCCGCTCGCGTTCCCGGTGGGGACGACACGCCCGGGGCGCTTGTTGGGCCGGTAGCTGGGGCCGTTCATGAATACTTGGTGGCTGTTGTTGATGAGGCGGTCCAGGAGGGATTCGGCGACGACGGGGTTGGGGAACAGGGGATACCAGTCAGCTGGGCTGCGGTTGCTGGTCAGGATGAGCGATTTCCCGGCGCGTTCGCTGATGAGCTCGTAGAGGTCGTCGGCCTGGGCGGCGGTCAGCTCGCGCATGGCGAAGTCATCGAGGACCAGGACGGCGGGGCGGGTGAGCTCGGCGAGCCGCTTGTCCCAGGTGCGGTCGGCGCGGCCGCCGGCGAGGTGGGCCAGGATCCGGCTGGTTTTCATGAACCGGGCGTCGGCCCCGGCCCGGATGGCGAGGTGGGCGAGGGCCTGGGCGATGTGGCTCTTGCCGACGCCGACCGGCCCGTAGAGGATGACCGATTCGCCTCCGGCGAGCCAGCGCAGGGCGGCGAGGTCGCGGATCTGGGCGGCGGGCAGTTTCGGGGAGGCATTGAAGTCGAATCCTTCGAGGGTGGCCTCGTTCTCGAACCGGGCGCGGCGGATCCGGCGTGCCAGGGACATGCTCTGGCGGCGGGAGATCTCGTCCTGGCACAGGACCTGCAGGAAGTCCAGGTGGCCGAGTTCGCCGGCATGCGCCTGGGCGAGGCGGGCGTCGAGGGTGGCGAGCATGCCGGACAGCTTCAGCTCGCGCAGCGCGGCGGCCAGCGCGGAGCGGTCGGTGACGGTGGCGGTGCTCATGGCGTTTCCTCCGTGATGGGAGTGAAGATGCGGACGTCGTGGCCGGCTATCCGTCCCTCGGCCCTGACCCAGCCGCGGGTGCGGCCGTGCGGGCGGCCGGGCCTGCCAGGCCGGCAGGCACCTGGATGACGATCTGGTCCGTGTCAACGGTCAGGGACAGGCCGGGGATGCCTGCCTGCTCGATGAACGCGGCGGCGGCGCGGAGGGCGTGGGCCTGGGCGGCCAGCGGCCGGGCGGGCAGCAGTCCGCCGGCGCTCGCGGTGGCGGCGGTCACGGTGTCACCTCCGCCGGGTTCCCGGGGCGGACGGCGTCGCTGGGGATCGTGCCGGGCATGGGGATGACGTTCGCGAACGACGCGGGGCCGCGCAGGAACGCGGCTGCGCCGCCGTCCCCGGCCGCGGCGGGCAGTTGCTCGCGCTCGGCGCCGGCGGCCAGGATCCCCTTGATCGTCCGGTAAGACGGGTCGCCAGCCGTGATCGCCTTCGCGCACGCGGCTTCCAGCCTGCCCGGGTCGTGCTTGTCGGCCAGGCCGATCACGCCCTGGGCCGACCGCAGCCGGTAGAGCGCGTTCTCGGCCAGCAGCTCGTTGATGACCTGCTCGCAGGCCGGGCCGATGCCGGCGGCCTGGCGGCGGCACCAGGCCGGGGTTCGCATGTGGAACGCGATCTTCTCCGGCGGGTAGTCGCCAAAGTCGGTCTGCTTCCCGCGCATCTTGCGCGGGTGGGTCTTGACCAGCTGCCCGCCGATGAAGAACTGCACCATCGTCGCGGTGAGCCGCACGTCGGCGGTCTTGCCGATGTGCTGCCACGGCACGGAGTAGAGCACCCGGCCGGCCTGGGCGTGGATATCCGGCCCTATCTTCGCCGTCGCCCACGTGGCCAGCACGAACGGCTCGGATGGCAGCGGGCGCAGCGCGTCCCTTTCCACCGCGCCGAACACCGCTGCGGGGGCAGCGCCCTCCAGTGGCCGGCACTGCCGCTGCCCGGCCACTTCCAGTGACCAGCGGGCCGTCTCGGCCTGCATCTGCGGCAGCGACGTGAACTCCCGGCCCCGCCAGAACGAGTCGCGCACATAGGGCATGGGCCGCTCGACGCGGCTCTTGTCGCGGGGCTTCAGCGCCCTCGCGGGGTCGATCAGGCAAGCCGTAGTGCGCGGCCAGCTCGCCATAGGACCGGTTCAGCTTCGGGTCGTAAAGATCGGGCTTGTCTACCCCGGTCTTCAGGTTGTCCGGCACGAGCCGGGCGGGGACGCCGCCGAAGAACTCGAACGCCGCGACGTGGCACTCGGTCCATGCCCGCTGGTCCATCTTCACCACCGGGCGGACGAACATGTGCCGCGAGCAGGCCAGCACCATGACGAACGCCCACACCGTGCGCAGCTTGCCGGTCACCGGGTCCAGCCACCGGCCCAGCTGCCCGTAATCGATCTGCGCCTGCTCCCCGGCCTCGGCCTGCCGCGGGTTCCACACCACGACCTGCGACCTGCGCACCTCTTCAGGGATGTTGGCGGTGACGTACCGGCGGAAGCTAGCCACGCTGGCCGCTAGGCCCCGCTCGTCCCGCAGCCGCTGGTGGATCGTGGACACCCGGACATGGGCCTTCATCTGCGCGACGATGTAGTCATGGTGCTCGGCGATCGCCGGCCACGTCACCTGCCGCAGCCGGGTATCGGCCAGCTCCGGGAACCACTCCCGGACCAGCTCATGCCACTCCTGCTCGCTCTTCGCAGGCCCGCCCGGGCTGATGCCGGCCGCTACCGCCGGAGCGGTGTACTTCCGCAGCGTCTTGCGGTCCACCCCCAGGCTCTGCGACATCTCGTTCAGCGACCGGCCCGCATGCCAGTGCACAAGTATCTCCGCGACGTCGATCACGTCGAACGTTCTCCTTGCCATCGGCCCCCCGTCATCCGGACGGGAGGAAAGGTTGCTCCTTCTCGATGGCCAGGTCCACCACGACACGCACGCCGTCCCCATGGGGAATTACGTGATCGGGGTGGGGAATTACGTGATCGCTACCCCCTCAGAGCTGGGGAATTACATGAGCGCCGACATCTTCTGGCGCTATTCCGAATTCACAGACAATCCAATAGCGCTCATGGCTACCTACACCAGGCAACATGATCGCTGGGTCGCTGACGAGTACTGGGCGGGGGTCGGCTGGCGGGATGTAATCACTCAGCCCCGACCCCTCCCGTGGACTCAGCGGGCGCGCGATCGCGGAAGGGGGCGGAAGCTCCTCGCGGCAGCAGCCTGTCCCAGGCAAGCTCGCGGTAGTCATCACCGGCAGCGTGTCACCCGCAGTGACCACGCTCGCCATTGTCCAGGACGGGCATGAGGTCCGCCCGGGACCTCCACTCACACTTCGGGGCATGGGTCGTCTGCACCGAGACGTGGGCTCCATACCGGATCAAGGCACTCAGCCAAAGCGGAAAGATCATTGAGACTATCGACGGACAGCCACACTAACCATCCTTTGCGCGGATGCGTGGACTGGACCGAGCTGGACCGGGCCGGATGCCTGGACCGGGCCGGACCGGGCCGGAAGTTGTGACAAGTTTCTCCACGGCTTCAAGTTTCTCCACGGCTTCAAGGGCGCACCTTCGGCGCGCCGGGCCTGACGACCGGGACATGGCTATGCGCGCAGGCGCGGGCAATCGGGGAAAGTAGAGCGGCCGGGGTGACCGGCCGTAGGCGGCTAAGTGGTTCCCGGCATAACTACGATGACGTAACTAGAGGCTCACGGTAGCGTATGGGCTCCCCAGGGAGGGGAGCTCGTGACCAGGAAGAGCCCGTACGTCCTGGCGCTGACCGCGGAGCAGCATCGCGAGCTGGAAGCGCGAGCGCGACGGTATACGTTGCCGTATCGAGACGTCGTACGGGCCAAGATCGTGCTCATGGCCGCCCAAGGGCTCGGCAACGAGGAGATCGCGACGCGTCTTGACACCAACCGGGCGATCGTCTCGAAGTGGCGAAAACGCTTCTTCGAGCAAGGCCTTCCAGGCCTGGAGGAGCGTCCCCGCGGCGGCCGGCCGCCGGTCTTTCCCCCTGAGGTGGTCGTCGCCGTGAAGTCGCTCGCTTGCGAGCTGCCAAGCCGCCCCGGCGTGCCGCTCAGCCGCTTCCACGTGCCCGGCCTGCGCGAGGAGGCGATCGAGCGAGGCATCGTCGCCGGGATCTCCGGGAAGACGATCTGGCGCTGGCTCGCTGAAGACGCCATCAAGCCCTGGCGGCACCGCTCCTGGATCTTCCCCCGCGATCCCGGCTTCGAGGCCAAAGCGGGCCGCGTCCTTGACCTGTACGCCCGGGAATGGGAAGGCAAGCCGCTCGGGGAAGGCGACTTCGTCCTCTCCTCCGACGAGAAGACCTCCATCCAGGCCCGCGTCCGCTGCCACCACAGCCTCGCCCCCGCGCCACGGCGGGCGATGCGGGCCGAGCACGAGTACGAGCGGGCCGGGGCGCTGCAGTACCTGGCGGCCTGGGACATCCACCGCGCCAAGATCTTCGGGCGCTGCGAGCCCGCGACGGGCATCGAGCCCTTCGGACGGCTCGTCTCTCAGGTGATGGACATCGAGCCCTGCGCCTCGGCGCGGCGGGTGTTCTGGGTGGTGGACAACGGGTCATCCCATCGCGGCAACGCCGCGTGCCAACGGCTGACCAGCCGCTGGCCGAATGCCCGGCTCGTCCAGCTTCCGATCCGCGCCTCCTGGCTGAACATGGTGGAGGTCTTCTCGGTGCTCCAGCGGAAGGTGCTCACGCCCAACGACTTCGCCGACCTCGGCGAGGTGGAGTCCCGCCTGGCGGCCTTCGAGCGCCGCTACGAGCACGCCGCCGAGCCCTTCGAGTGGAAGTTCACCCGCGACGACCTCGCCGAGCTCATCAAGAAGCTCGCCGGCAAGCCGGACTATCTCGCGGCGTGACGACCGTCCCTGGGGTAGGCGGATACGTCATCGAAATTATGACCCCGAGCACTAAGGTAGCCGGGACTCTCGCCATCGCGGGGCGGCAGCTTCGCCGCGTCCTCCGGACGGAAGCCCTACGGACGCGGCGGCTGCCGCGCTCGGCGTCCCCGGTACCGGCCGCGTGCGGTCCCCGCCGTAACGTCCCGGTGCCGCCCGCGGAAGCTGGCCCGGCCGTCACCCTCGCGCCGAAGGTGCGCCGGTCCCCGCGAGAAAGGTCACAGTCACCGGGCCGGAACGCCGCGCATTGTCCGGGGCGGCTCCTCCAGCGTCAATGGTGCTCCGCATCGCGCTCCGCGCGACGCGCCTTCGGCACGCCATTGACCCCGGAGCCTCTGCCGCCCCAGCGGGCCTGACGGCGAGGGCCAGGCCGGAGGCCAGGCACGAATCCGCGCGACGAACCTCCGCAGGTGGCAGAATTACAGTAGCACCCATGCTACAAGTTGCGCCTATTGTTGTACGGATTGTGGGCGGGGGAGTAGATTGAGGATTATTCAAAACTCCTCATCCGATCTCGATCATTATCCAATTTCAAACCGTTATAAAACGGACGCGCTTCACCTGAGCGCGCCTAAAAGACAACGGCCTCTCTGCCCGTTAGAAAGGAGGTGCCAACCAAACCCTTCACAGGCGGAAAAGCCGTTGCGGTACGATCGTATGTCAGGCCTCAGCACTGAGCAACTCGACGAACTTATCCTCGATATAGAAGAACTGCTAGAAGAGTCATGGGGCAAGGGAATCGGATGCCCGAAAAGCCTCACCTTGCGAGATGCCGTCATCATCGGCTGCGCTTACATCCGCCAGCACATCATCCAGGAAGTCCTGACGGAAATATTCGACACATCACAACCGACGGTCTCCCGCATCATCACGAAATTCACGCCGCTGATCGAGGAGGCCACCGCCGTCGACAGGCAGACTGCGGAAGAGGCCGCAGAGGTCACGCGGAGCGCGATAGCCCTGGTAGACGGCACGCTGTGGCCGTGTTGGTCCTGGGACGGCGAAGACGAGCTCTGGGCGGGGAAATACAAGACCACGGGACACGGTTCCCTGATCATCACGAATTTGCAAGGTCAAATAATATTCGTTTCCGATCCGGTCCCTGGCAACCAGCACGACATGGCGAAACTGAAAGGATCGGATGCAGAAATGATACTGAAGAAGGCAGGCGGGGTGCTTGCCGACAAGGGATTCATCGGTACCGACTACATCACCACCCCAATCCGCAAGCCGAAGTGCCGCCAGCTATGCGAATGGGAACACGAATGGAACAATCGGATCAGTTCTTTCCGCGCGCCGGTCGAACGAGCCGTCGCCACCTTGAAGACCTGGAGGATCCTCTTCACGGACTACCGTCGGCCGCTGAAGACCTTCAAGTCATCATTCCGGGCGGCAATTGGGCTCTACTTCTTCAAGGAGAGTTTTGCATAAGCCTCATTGGCCTGCCATTGCTGCCAGCATTTCTACGGCCCTCGCTGCTATCGCTGGCATCGGTGGCACGCTCTGGCAGGCAAGGCGGGCAGTCAGTGCACAGGGAATGAATTCCACGGCCGGTGCTTCTCTCATGGCATTATGCCCTCGGCCGGGCATACCGGTATCTACCCTTAACCCGAAGTTGCCGTAGCTCTCCGTAAGCGTTGTGTCCTGAACTGCGGTTTCACCAGGACCTGCATGTAAAGTGTAGTCAGAATAATCGGCGTGTCGCCTACCAGATCCGGCAGTGATTCCCGTATTATCTGGCTATGGTGCAGACTGGCGGGAAGGTACACGTAGTCAGAGTTGCCAAGACCGGCTACGTGGACAAGCAGGGCCGCCGCCGGGACTACTCCTCGGCCTACCTGCGGCGCACCTACCGCGAGGCCGGCAAGGTCAAGAACGAGACCGTGGCCAACCTGTCCGCGCTGCCGGGCCATGTCATCGACCTGATCGACGCCGGGCTGAAGGGCCAGCAGATGGTCCCCGCCGCGGGGGCGGTCACCATCACCCGGTCGGTGCCGCACGGGCACGTCGCCGCGGTGCACGCGATGGCCGCCCGGCTGGGCCTGCCCGCGCTGCTCGGCCCGGCCTGCCGCGAGCGGGACCTGGCCCTGGCGCTGGTCATCTCCCGGGTTGTGGCCCCGGCGTCCAAGCTGTCCACCCTGACCTGGTGGGCCGACACTACGCTGGGCGCCGACCTGGGCGTCGCCCAGGCGTCCACCGATGACATCTACGCCACGATGGACTGGCTGGCGGGCCGCCAGGAGGCGATCGAGGCGGAGCTGGCCCGCCGCCACCTGGCGCCTGAGGCGAACCCGTCGCGGATGGCGCTGTTTGACCTGTCGTCCTCATGGCTGGAGGGCCGGTGCTGCCCGCTGGCGGCCCGCGGCTACTCCCGCGACGGCAAGAAAGGCAAGCTGCAGATCGAGTACGGGCTGCTCACCGACCCGCAAGGCCGCCCGGTCGCGGTCCGGGTCTTCCCCGGCAACACCGGCGACCCGGCCGCGTTCACCGAGATCGTGCAGGTGGTGCGGGACACGTTCGGGCTGGCCAAGATGGTCATGGTCGGCGACCGGGGCATGATCACCAGCGCCCGCATCGAGGCGCTGAACCAGGCGGAGGACGGGACGCAGCGGCCGGACCCCTACGGGTGGATCACCGCGCTGCGCGCCCCGGCCATCAAGAAGCTGATGGCCGAGGATGGGCCGCTGCAGCTGTCCCTGTTCGATCAGCAGGACCTGGCGGAGATCAGCTCCCCGGACTTTCCCGGCGAGCGGCTGATCGCCTGCCGCAACCCGGTGCTGGCCGCCGACCGCGCCCGCACCCGGGCAGAGCTGCTGGCCGCCACCGAGAAGCTGCTGGCCCCCGTCATCGCCCGCGTCCGGGCCGGCCGGCTCACCGGAGCCGGCGAGATCGGCGTGGAGGTCGGCAAGGTGATCACCAAGTACAAGACCGCCAAGCACTTCGAGGTTGCCATCACCGATGACAGCCTCACCGTGGCCCGCAGGCAGGAGCAGATCGACGAGGAAGCCGCCCTGGACGGGCTCTACGTGATCCGCACCCCCGTCCCCGGCGGCGAGCTGGACGCTCCCAGCGCGGTCAGCGCCTACAAGAACCTCAAATACGTGGAACGGGACTTCCGCCACATCAAGACAGACGACCTGGACCTGCGCCCGGTCTTCCACCGGCTGGAAGAACGCGTCCGGGCGCACGTGCTGATCTGCATGCTCGCCTGCTACCTCACCTGGCACCTGCGCCGGGCCTGGGCGCCGCTGACCTTCACCGACCAGGCCCCGCCCGCCCCGCAAAACCCCGTCGCCCCCGCACGGCGCTCGGCCCGGGCCCAGGCCAAGGCCTCATACCAGCACGACGCGGCCGGCCACCCCTACCGCAGCTTCCGCGGCCTGCTCGAGCACCTGGCCACCTTGACCCGCAACCAGGTCCGGTTCACCGGAACCCGCGTCACCGTGCCAATGCTGGCCGAGCCGACCAGCGCCCAGCGGGAAGCCTTTGACCTCATCGGCACACCGATCCCGCTCACCTTGAAGTAGTCAGAACCCCGCCCGGCCATCCCGGGAAAACAACAGGTCAGACCACGAATCGCCTACCGAATTGGCCGTAACTTCGGCTTAACCGGCCAATGCTGCGATAATGCGGCAGCCGGGTCGTGGAACACTACGTTCAGGAAAGAACTCGTTCACCTGCACCAGTGGAAAGATGCCGGGCATGCCAGGAAGGCAGCGTCCGGCTTCATCGAGGTGTATTGAAACCGGGAGGCTGGACAGCGCGGTATCAAACTGGGTCAGCGCGGTGTCCTTATAGAAGTACCTGCAAAATAGACGGCCCCTGGCTGCGCATGCCCGCAGCCATGATGACCCAATAGATGGTGAAATCCATCACGATGAGAAGACCGCTAGGACGCCAAGGGGCCCGCCCGGTGAACATCGGTTCCGACACGAAAGGAAAGATACGGGGATGCAAAGCTTGTTGCCACAGCGGCGGGCACACGGGAACCGTGCGCCGGTCCCCGGGGCCCGCACCAGTAGCAGTCCCCCAGCCCCGGCCCCGCGCCGCCGCTGGCGGCCGCTGCTGGCCGCCGCGCTGACGACGGCCCTTCTCGCCATGGCGGCCGCGCCGGCGTACGCGCAGGGCGCATGGCTGACGCTGGCCTCCATGCCCACCGCCCGCGAGGATCTGGCGGGGGCCACCGCGCCCTGCCCCGGCGCCCTGAACCGCACCTGCGTGTACGCCATCGGCGGCGACAACAGCACCGGGGACCTGAGCACGGTAGAGGCGTACAACCCGGCCACGGGCATGTGGGCGACGCTGCCTTCCATGCCCACCGCCCGCCAGGCTCCGGCGGGGGCCACCGCGCCCTGCCCCACGGGCGTCGGCGGACTGGCGGGAACCTGCGTGTACGCCATCGGCGGCTTCAACAGCAGCGGGGACCTGAGCACGGTGGAGGCGTACAGCCCGGTCACGGGCATGTGGGCGGCGCTGCGTTCCATGCCCACCGCCCGCGACGGTCTGGCGGGGGCCACCGCGCCCTGCCCCGGCGCCTTGAACCGCACCTGCGTGTACGCCATCGGCGGCGAAAACCTCAGCGGGTTCCTGAGCACGGTGGA
This sequence comes from Streptosporangiaceae bacterium, assembly GCA_035640715.1. Lineage (GTDB taxonomy): Bacteria > Actinomycetota > Actinomycetes > Streptosporangiales > Streptosporangiaceae > DASQVO01. The sequence goes on along the minus strand of DASQVO010000417.1, from coordinate 1,083 downwards.
GGCGTACAGCCCGGTCACGGGCATGTGGGCGGCGCCGCGTTCCATGCCCACCGCCCGCGCGGGGCTGGCGGGGGCCACCGCGCCCTGCCCCACGGGCGTCGGCGGACCGGGGGGAACCTGCGTGTACGCCATCGGCGGCTTCAACAGCAGCGGGGACCTAAGCACGGTGGAGGCGTACACTCCGGCCGCCGACACCTGGGCGGCGCTGCCTTCCATGTCCACCGCCCGCGAGCGTCTGGCGGGGGCCACCGCGCCCTGCCCCGGCGCCTTGAACCGCACCTGCGTGTACGCCATCGGCGGCTCCAACGGCAGCGGCGAGCTGAGCACGGTGGAAGCATTTGCCGTAGGACGGTAGGTAAATGGTGGAGCGGGGCACACGAGTCCCCAGCCTGCGTCCCGCTCCACCCGGCGGCTCCAGCGGGTTCCCATGGTGGCCAGGACCGGTGGAAGGTTTGCCGATCTTGCTAACACCGCGCTAACAACGGCCGTGGAAACATGGTGATGAGCCTGGACGCCACGAGCGGCCAGCGCGGCGTATGGCCCGCTCAGGCGGCCTGCGACTGACTCGCGTGGACCTGCAAAGCCTCCTGAAAAGCGGAAGGCCGGGTGGGGGAGCGGTCGCTGCTCCTGGCACACCTGTCTAGTACAGCGCTGAACCAGACCGGGCGGGATATATGCGGGATGAACTGATGTGCCATCGCTGGGATACGGGCGTCTCCGCAGGCCAGAGGAGCTGCGCCGAACGGAGCAGTCATGGTCTGTAAACCGTCGGTTCTGAGGACACGCGCACAGGCGCAGCATCCGGTGGCGTCTGCTTCGGTGGTTACCTGTGGGCCTCGTCACCTTTCACACTTCGCCCGACGCCGCCGCGGCCGCCATGCGCGCACGCGCGCTGGGCGGCCGCCCTCACGCCGGGGAACCAGGTGCCACCGCCCGAAGGGCCGGGGCCACCGCCCGCAGTCGCTCGCCGCCCCTGGACCCATGGACACGGGTGTCAGCGCGGGTAGCCGGCTAGCCCTTCCAGCCGGAAGACGCGCTCCCTGGTCGGCGGGTGGGTCGAGAACAGGCGGGTGAAGCCGTCGC
>DASQVO010000416.1:0-7980 GCA_035640715.1 Streptosporangiaceae bacterium | reverse complement strand
GGCGAATGCGTCAAGCTCCTGGTCGATCGCGGTGTTGAGGAAGAACGCCAGGATCGTGGGGGCGGGCCCGTTGATGGTCATCGACACCGACGTGGCCGGCGCGGTCAGGCCGAACCCGGCGTAGAGGGCCTTCATGTCCTCCAGGGTGGCGATCGACACCCCGGAGGTGCCGACCTTGCCGTACACGTCCGGGCTCTCCCCCGGATCACGGCCGTAGAGCGTGACCGAGTCGAACGCCGTCGACAGCCGGGTCGCCTCGCTGCCCGCGGACAGCAGCTTGAACCGCCGGTTGGTGCGGAACGGGTCGCCTTCCCCGGCAAACATCCGCGCCGGGTCCTCCCCTTCACGCTTGAACGGGAACACCCCCGCGGTGAACGGGAAATGACCCGGCAGGTTCTCCTCCCGCAGGAATCGCAGAAGCTCCCCGTGATCGGTAAAGCGCGGCAAAGCGACCCGCGGGATCGTGCTCCCGGCCAGGGACTCCCGGGTCAGCCTGGTCCGCAGCTCCCGGTCCCGGATCCGCACCACCTGCTCTTCACCGGAATAGGCCTCCATCACCGCCGGCCAGCCCTCGATGAGCTCCCTGCTGCCGCCGGTGACGTCCTTCTGGGCCTGGTCCAGCAGCGCGGCTACCGCCACCGCGGGCTCGCCGGTGAGCTCAGCGGCTACCTCGTCAAGGCGCTGCACCCGGCGCGCCGCCGCCGCCTGCCGGGCGGTTTCCGCGTGGTAGGCGCGCACGGTCGCGGCGATCTCGGCCAGATACCCGATCCGGGACGGCGGGATGACCGACGCCGCGTCCGTGGAGGTGCGGCCGCTGGCCACCGGCAGCACCCCGTCGGCCAGCGGAAGCCCATGCTCGGCCAGCAGCTTGGCCAGGTGCTGGTACAAGGCGGTGACGCCGTTGTCGTTGAACGTCGCCGCGCTGGTCCCGAACACCGGCATGTCCTCCGGCCGGGCCCCGAACGCCTCCCGGTTGCGGATCAGCTGGCGCGACACATCCCGCAGCGCGTCGGCGGCGCCGCGCCGCTCGAACTTGTTGATCGCCACCACGTCGGCGAAGTCCAGCATGTCGATCTTCTCCAGCTGGGACGCCGCACCGAATTCCGGGGTCATCACATACAGCGACACATCGGCCAGCGGCACCACCGCCGCGTCCCCCTGCCCGATCCCCGGGGTTTCCAGGATCACCAGGTCATAGCCCGCCGCCTGGCACGCCCCGATGATCGCCTCGATGCCCTCCGGCAGCTCACGGGCGCCCCTGGTCGCCAGCGACCGGAAGAAGACGTGGTCGCCGTCCAAGGCGTTCATCCGGATCCGGTCCCCCAGCAGCGCACCGCCGCCCCGGCGCCGGGTCGGATCCACTGCCAGCACCGCCACCCGCAGCTTGTCCTGCTGATCCACCCGCAGCCGCCGGACCAGCTCATCGGTCAGCGACGACTTCCCCGACCCGCCTGTCCCGGTGATCCCCAGCACCGGGACCCGGCGCGCCCCCGCGGCCGCCGCCAGCGCCGCCCGGTCTGCCTCCGGCAGCCGGGCGCCCTGCAGGCAGGTGATCGCCCTCGCCAGCGCGCGGCGATCCCCCGCCAGCACCGCGTCGGCCGGGGCCGGCTCGGCCGCCAGGTCGATATCGCAGTCCCGGATCAGCTCATTGATCATCCCCGGCAGGCCAAGCCGCTGGCCGTCCTCCGGTGAGAAGATCCGCACCCCGGCGGCCGCGAGCCGCTCGATCTCCTCCGGCACGATCACCCCGCCGCCGCCGCCGAAGATCCGCACATGCCCGGCACCGGCCTCCGCCAGCGCCTTGGCCAGGTACTCGAAATACTCCACATGGCCGCCCTGATAGGAGCTGACCGCCACCCCCTGCGCGTCCTCCTCCAGGACCGCGTCCACCACCTCGCGGACCGACCGGTCGTGGCCCAGATGGACCACCTCGGCCCCCTGCGCCTGCAGAATCCGCCGCATGATGTTGATCGCGGCATCATGCCCGTCGAACAGCGCCGCCGCCGTCACGAACCGCACCGGGTACACCGGCACATGCAGCGAGCCCTCTTCCTCCGAAGCTGCCACAGGAACCCTCCCGGAACCGGCGGGCACCAGGCCAGGCACGCAGCCCCGGGGCCCTTGGGCGACCAATATTTGGGCATTAAAATAAAATCGGATTCCCGTCAACCTGCCATGGACTGCCAGCCACTACCTGTACCATATATGTATGGTAAAGACGACCGTGTACCTTCCGGAGAACACCAAGCAACGACTTGCGGAAGCCGCCCGGCGCTCAGGCCAGTCGGAGGCCGAGTTCATCCGCGCCGCCATCGAACAGCGCACCGAGGCGGTGCTCCCCCGCCGGCGCGGGCACTGGGGGACAATCAGGTTCAATGAGCCGGGCCTGGCCCGCAAGGTGGACGAAGTGCTGGCCGAGGGCTTCGGCGAGCTGTGATCATCTGCGATACCAGCGGCCTGCTCGCCGCGTACGACGAAGAAGACCCCGACGGCCCTGCGGTGCGGGACTTGCTGGATGCGGAGGCAGGTACCCTCGTCGTCTCCCCGTTCGTGGTCGCCGAGCTCGACTACATGCTCATGAGCCGGGCCGGGATCCACGCGGAACTGACCTTGCTCAGCGATCTCGCCAATGACGTCTACCAGGTCGCCGCGTTTACCAGGCAGGACGCGGAGCGCGCCGAGAAGCTAGCCGGACAGCATGCGGACCTGAAACTCGGCATCGCCGACGCGCACACGATGATCCTGGCCGCACCGGATCGTTACGGCACCACCCGGATACTCACCTTCGACCACAAGCACTTCCGTGCGGTGAAGCCGCTGCAGGGCGGGGTGTTCACCATCCTGCCCGCGGATCTATAGCGATCCCCATGACATCGCTCGCGTCGACCCGACAGTGCCACGAATTATCGTCTAGCCCGGTATCGCCGGGCATCGGCCAGCACCGCCGCTCACGGACCCACTGAGCCCGTGCAGGGCACGTGGTGAGACCCTGGATGCTGCCGGCCGAGCCGACGACCAAACCTCGGGAAGAGCGCCTCGAGGGTGGTGGCTCGGTGTTGATAGCTGGGGCCGACGGTAAGGAGCGTGGCGGATGAAGGTGGGCCTGCATATCCCGGATTTCACGTGGGAGGGTGGCCCGCCTTCGCTGCGGGTGCGCTTGGGCGAGGTGGCCCGGCAAGCGGAGCAGGCGGGTGTCGATCGGATCAGCGTGATGGATCATGTGTGGCAGATCGGGCATATCGGGCCGCCGGAGCACGAAATGCTCGAGGCTTACACCACGCTGGGCTGGCTGGCCGCCAAGACCGACCGCGTCAAGCTGCTCACTGTTGTGACAGCGGTGGTCTACCGGGAGCCCGGACTGCTGGCCAAGGCCGTCACGACGCTCGATGTCCTCTCCGGTGGGCGCGCGATGCTGGGCATCGGGGCGGCCTGGAACGAAGAGGAAGCGCGTGGGCTGGGCCTGTTCTTCCCGCCGATCGGGGAACGGTTCGAACGGCTGGAGGAGGCGCTGCGCATCTGCCGGCAGATGTGGAGTGATGACGACGGCCCGTTCGACGGGAAGCACTACCAGTTGGGTCGCACATTGAACTCGCCGCAGTCATTGAGCCGCCCGCATCCGCCCATCCTCATCGGCGGTGCCGGGGAGAAGAAGACGCTGCGGCTGGTGGCCCGCTACGCCGACGCGTGCAACATCTTCGACTCCCCCGAACTGGCGCACAAGCTCGACGTCCTGCGCGAGCACTGCGCCAGCGAGGGCCGCGACTACACCGAGATCGAAAAGACCGCGCAGATGCGCTTCGATCTCGGTGAGCGTGGCGAACGGGTGGAGCAGACGATCGAGCACCTGCACGAGCTGGCCGAACGTGGCATTCAGGTCGCGCATGGCACCCTCATCGGCGCCGGCTCGCTACGTCCGCTGGAACTGATGGCCGAACGAGTCATCCCCGCTGCCGGCAAGTTCTGACTCCGAAGGCACCGCACGCTGCCTAGGCCCTGTGTGGCAACAGGGCCCGCAGCTGTCTCGTCGCGGGCAAGATAGACGGGTGCGGGACACCTCTGGATCTTCAGTCTCTCGGCGGCAGGGCCTGCCAGAAGACGACAGCCATGTACCCGGACCTGCGGGAGGGAATCCCCGGCTCGGCACGCGCCTAGCCGGCTACTGGGCCCGTTACTGGTACCTGGTGGTTCTGGGCTGCTGGACGCTGGCCTGGTTCGTGCATTTTTCCCGGGGCGGCGGCATGGCCTGGCATTTCTTTACTACGGGCAGCGCGCTGCTGTTCGATGGTGCCCCGAGCCCCCGGGCGCTCCCTGGCGGCCTGCACCTTTACGCCAACTACCCGCAGCTTCAGATCGGCCCGGTGGCCTTCGTCATCACGCAGGGCCTACGTCATCTCGGTCCGCATCAAGGGGTGTTTGTGACCGAGGTTGTGCTGACCGTAGCGGGCCTGTACCTGGTCCACGCCCTGATGCAGATCGCGCTCATCGTCCGCCCTGTTCTTGGCCAGCGGCCGGTCGCGCTCCGCTTGACCTTCCTCGCCGGCGGAGCGGTCTTCCTCGTCGGCTGGGTTGAGCTTGCCGTCACGTTCGCGCATCTTGACGATGCTGTCGCCCTGGTCCTGACCGTGCTCGCCGTCCGGGCAGCCATTGCGGGCCGGCCGGTTCTCACGGGCTTGTGCGTGGGACTGGCCACCGACTCAAAGCCCTGGGCGCTCGTTTTCCTGCCGCTTCTGCTTATGCTGCCGGTCCGGGCATGGGGGCGGGCGGCCGCCAGCATGCTTGCCGCGCTCGCCGTGGCCTGGCTGCCGTTCGCCATAGCCGACCACAATACGGTGGCCGCCATGCACTACACGATCAGGAACATGCCCGGATCGGCGCTGCGCGCGCTCGGGGTCAAAGACCCGCGCACGCCGTCATGGGACCGGCCCGCCCAGCTTCTCATCGGCTGGGTGCTCGCGGCAGCCGCGGTGTGGCGAGGTCGCTGGCCAGCGGTGATCTTGCTCGGCGTCGGTGCCCGCATCGCGCTCGACCCGGCGGACCACGGGTATTACACCGCGGGGGTCTTGCTGGGCGCGCTGCTCTGGGACGTGCTGAGGCCGCGCCGCCCAGTCCCGCTGTGGACCGTGACGTCGTTTATCGCGCTGACCGCAGTCCATGCGCTGACAAAGGACAGCGCACTGCTCGGGCAGCTCCGGCTGGGCCTGGTCATCGCGTTCACCGTAGCGATCCTTCTGGCCCCCGCTCATACTGCCGCAGAGCCGTCGAGCGCTGCGGAACTCAGATTATTGGCGAGGAACTCGACCTCGCGCGGCAAGCAGATGTCCCGGCCTGCGCCAGCGAGCAGCCATAGGCGAGTGCAGTCAAGTTGCGTTACCTCGCCCAGCTTGATGTCCAGGTATCCGTGTCCCGGGGGCCTATCGGCTTGCGGCTGAGGTACGCGCGCGCTCGTTCCCGGCGGCGGTACCGTGTCTGCTGTGTCCAGCGATGACCCCGGGAAGCCCCGCATGCCGGTCGCGAGGCTGGCCCGCGGCGGCCCAGTGGTGTCGCGGATCGGCCTGGGGCTCGCGGCGCTCGGCCGCCCCGCCTACATCACCACCGGACGAGCCGGCGACCTGCCCGACCGCAGCGTCACCGGGATGCAGGCCCGCACGTTCGCCATGCTCGATGCCGCCTATGACGCCGGGATCAGGTACTTCGACGCGGCCCGGTCCTACGGCAGGGCCGAGGAGTTCCTCGGCGCCTGGCTGGCTGACCGCGACCACCCTGACGCTGTCGCCGGTTCCAAGTGGGGCTACCGGTACACCGGCGGCTGGCAGATGGACGTCGAGCGGCACGAGGTCAAGGAGCACTCGCTGGCCATGTTCAACGCCCAGTTCGCCGAGTCCAGGGCGTTTCTGGGCGACCGGCTCGCGCTGTACCAGGTGCACTCTCTGACCACCGAGTCCGGACTGCTGGACGACTTCAGGCTGCTGGCCGCGCTCGCCGGCCTGCAGACCGAGGGCGTCATCGTCGGCGTCACGACCAGCGGCCCCGGGCAGGCGGATACCCTGCGCCGTGCGCTGGAGGCGACCGTGGACGGGCAGCCAGTGTTCAGTCTCGCCCAGGTGACGTGGAATCTTCTCGAGCCGTCGGTCAGCGCCGCCGCGGCCGAGGCCGCCGCTGCGGGATGGACCATCGTGATCAAGGAGGCCCTTGCCAACGGGCGCCTGGCTCCCGGCGGCGATCCGGCGGGCACGCCGGCCCAGCTGACGACGCTCGCCCAGGCCAGGGATGTGACGGTGGACGCGATCGCGATCGCGGCGGCACTGGCCAATCCGTGGGCCAGCGTGGTGCTGTCGGGAGCGGTGACACCCGGCCAGCTGCGGGCAAACCTGGCCGCGCTCGCCGTCACTGAGCTGCCGGGTCTCGATCTCGCTGAGCCGCCTGGCGCCTACTGGGCCGCGAGGTCCAGCCGGCCCTGGCAATAACTTCACAGCTGAGGGCCCGGTGGCCGGAAATGGCTGGTGGCTCAGGCCAAGGCCGCCCGGCGGTCCGTCAATTCCGAGATCGTGCACCGCCTGGAGGCGGGACGCGGCACTCCCGCAGCAGCCGAGTCGGCATCCTGACGGCGATCGTCTTTCCCCGCCCCGCTACGCGGGGCGCCGGATTCCTCCCCGGCCTGAAGGCCGGGGCATCTTTCGGAGGTCTTGGTGAAGAAGATCATTAACGACCCGGCCAGCGTCGTTTCCGAGGCGCTGGGTGGATTTGCGGCCGCGCATCGCGATCTCGTCCGTGTGAACCTCGGGCCTGACTACATCGTGCGGGCTGACGCGCCCGTATCCGGCAAGGTAGCCGTCCTCTCGGGTGGTGGCTCCGGGCACGAGCCGCTGCACAGCGGCTTCGTCGGCGCGGGCATGCTCGACGCCGCGGTGCCCGGGGCGGTCTTCACCTCGCCCACTCCGGACGCGGTGCTGGCGGCCACCCAGGCGGTGGACGGGGGCCGCGGGGTCCTGAACATCGTGAAGAACTACACCGGCGACGTGCTGAACTTCGAGACCGCCGCCGAGCTGGCGGGCGCCGAGGGGATCGACGTGTCGTCCGTGGTGATCAACGACGACGTCGCCGTGGAGGACTCGACCTACACAGCGGGTCGGCGCGGGGTTGGCGGAACGGTGCCGCTGGAAAAGATCGCCGGCGCGGCGGCTGCCCGCGGTGACGATCTCGCTGCGGTCACCGCGATAGCCCAGCGGGTGATCTCCAACGTCCGCTCGATGGGCGTCGCCCTGACCGCCTGCACGGTGCCGCATTCCGGTGAGCCCAGCTTCAGCCTGCCCGACGACGAGATAGAGATGGGCATCGGCATCCACGGTGAACCCGGCCGCCGCCGCATCCCGATGGAGCCCGCCGACGGCATCGTGGCCGACCTGCTGGGCCCGGTCATCAGCGACCTGCCCTTCCAGCGCGGCGACCGGACGCTGCTGATCGTCAACGGCATGGGCGGGACGCCGCTGCTCGAGCTCTACCTCGCCTTCGGGATCGCCGCCCGCCTGCTCGGTGAGCGGGGAATCGAGATCAGCAGGTCGCTGGTCGGCAACTACGTCACAAGCCTGGAGATGCAGGGAATGTCGATGACACTGCTGCGGCTCGACGATGAGCTGACGCACCTGTGGGACGCGCCGGTACATACCGCCGCGCTACGGTGGGGAATGTGAGCAACGGCTGCGACGGCCCAGGCGTGGCCGCGTCGATCCGGTTGGCAGCGGCGGCCATCGCGGAGCAGCGTGCCGAGCTGACGCGCCTCGACCGCGAGATCGGGGACGGCGATCACGGCGAGAACCTGCACCGGGGTTTCCAGGCCGTGCTGGCGAAGCTGGACGCCGACCCGGAGATGACGCCCGGCGCGGTACTGAAACTCGTGGCCGTGACCCTGATCTCGACGGTGGGGGGCGCGTCCGGGCCGCTGTACGGAACGGCGTTCCTGCGCGCCGCGACGGCGGTCGGCGA
>DASQVO010000415.1:0-12085 GCA_035640715.1 Streptosporangiaceae bacterium | reverse complement strand
GGTCGCCGCCCGGATGGGAACCTCGCAGTCGGCCGTGGCCCGGCTCGAGTCGGGCGAGGCCGACGTCCGCGCCTCGACGCTGGAACGCTACGCCGCTGCCCTGGGCACCGAGATCACGTGGAAACTGCAGGGCTGACGGCTGCGAGTGCCGCAGAGGTAGCCGAACGGGAGCGGGTGACGCTCTCCGGCGCACATGACAGCCGCGCACGCGGCGGAAGGAGCGACCCGATGACAGTACGGCCAGCCAGCCCGGTGTTCGCCGACGTCCCGTTCCGGCCCGGTCGGCCGCTGCCGCCCGGGGAGCCGGTGCCGCCCGTGCCACCGGGGCGCCCGTCCTGGTGGCCGTCGCCGGCCGTGCCGCAACCGCAGCCGCAGCCAGGCGTCCCGCAGGTACGTGTGTGGCTGGACCCTGGCGAGCCGCGCGGTGGGCTGTACGAGCGCCTGATGGAACGGCGGATCGTGATGGCGCACGGCCATCTCGGCGATGAATCGGCTACCCGGCTGTGTGCCCAGTTGCTCACGCTGGACGCTGAAGGAGACAGCCCCATCCGGTTCGAGTTGCAGAACCTCAGCGCTGATCTCACCGCGGCCCTGGCCGTCATGGGCGTGCTCGATGTCGTGGGAGTTCCCGTCCGGGCGCGTGCGGCCGGCCAGATCAGCGGCGCGGCGCTCGGCGTGCTCGCGGCGTCCAGCGAGCGCCGTGCCTACCCGAACGCGGTGTTCGCGCTGTCCGAGCCGACCGTGGAGTTCAGCGGCACGATGACAGCTGTCGCCGCCCGCGAGGAGCAGACCAGGAAGATGGTCGACTCGCTCTACTTCCGGCTCGCAGACGTGACCGGCCGGGAAGTCGACGAAATCCGGGACGACGCCAGGCGCTGCCGCGTCCTCACCACGGAGGAAGCGCTGCGGTACGGCCTGATCACCGAGCGGATCGAGCAGCGCTGAGCAGATCTGGCAGCCGCCCGGCGGCGCGCCGGGCTCCGCGATGCGCCGCTGCGAGCGCCCGGCAGGCGAGTAACATCGGCGCGGGTGAAGCTCGGGAAGATCCGCCGGCGCAGGGGCGGGCGCATGATCCGCGACGCGAGAGGTCACGTGACCGCAGTGCCACCGGCTAGCCCCTGCCGGACGCTTGAGGGCAATGGTGAGCACGATGGATAACGCGGAGTATCCGCCGCGTTTCACCGCGGGCACGGTGGACGAGCCGGCGGGCGCCAGTGATCCCGGCGATCCGGCCAGGCCATTGTCCGTTGCTGACGCGGTGCCCGCGCTGCGCGGTCAACCGGGTGGCCCGGGTTTCCCGGTGCCGGAGGATGCTCTGGCCGGCCGCCTTGGCCCGCCGGGGCGGTCCGTGTGGCAGCGGGCGCAGGCCGCGTGGCGTGCCGCTGGTGTTGAGTGGCAGCGTGCCATCCGTGAGGGCGAAGACGCCTGGCCAGCCTGGGACCACGGTCCCGCACCGCGGCCGGCCGCGCGGCGCGCATACGTGCTGCCGGGGCTGGGCGGGATCCCGCACAGCAGGCTTCCCCGCGCGGCACTGCTGGGCAGTCTCGTCGTCCTTGTGGCCGTGGCGGTCGGCGCTGGCGGCTTCGCCGCCTTCGGCACCGGCCCCGGCGCTGGCTTCCAGATTCCGCAGGTATACCCGCCCGCCCGGCTGGCCGGCACTATCTTCGGCGCCGGCCAGGTGCCACTGGGCCGCGGCGTCGTCCAGTCGCTGACCCGCGTCGCGAGTTCCGGCGACACGGTGGTGGCCGTGGGCTCCCAGGCGGGCGGCGACATTCCGCGCGCCCAGTTCTTCGTCTCCGGCGATGCCGGGAACACCTGGAAGCTCGCGACGGTCACCGCGCACGGCGGCGGTCAGCCGCCCCCCGGCCACCCGGCGCAGCTGGTCGCGGGCGGCCACGGCGCCTGGCTGGCCGTCGGCCGGCGGGCGGTCTGGACAAGCCGGGATGGCCGGTCCTGGACACTGTCCTCCACCGCCGGGATCGCCCCGGCCGACACCGGCGACCAGGTACGGGTCCTGGCCAGGACGGCCAGCGGCTTCCTCGCGGCGGGGGAGAATGCCGCGGCGGGCACGGCGGTGATCTGGACCTCCCCGGACGGGCTGAGCTGGCAGCGGAGGACGGCGGCGCAGCTCGCCCTCACCCCGGCCGGTGGCAGCGTGCTGAACATCAGCGACGCCGCCGTCCACGGCCGCGACATCGTTATTTCCGGCCAGATCAGCCGGATCTCGGCCTCCGGCCGCGGTACGAAGCGGCGCGCGGTGGTTACCAGGTCCTCCGGGACCTGGCTGAGCAGCGACGGCGGCGCATCCTGGCGGCCCGCGCCGGTGCCTGTCAGCCACGGCGCGACCGATTCCTTCAGCGGCATCGCCGCGGGCGGCCCCGGTTTCATCGCCGTCCGGCCGGGCTTCGCCGCCATCCGGCCCGGCGGTTCGGCGCGTGTCCAGCCCGGCGTGGTGGTCTACGCCTCAGCCAGCGGATCGGCCTGGCGGTACACCGGGACGCTGACGGCGCCGGGCGGCTTTCAGGCCGCGGTGGTCAAGGGCGGTGACGGCGGCTACACGGCCGTCGGCCAGGGCACCAGCGGCACCACGGCCGCCTACGTCAGTGCGGACGGCGCCTCCTGGCGGCTGGCGGCCACGCTCGGCAGCGCGGCAGCCCACACCGTCACCGGTGCAACGGTGACGGCCAGCGGCGCGGTCATAGCGGCGGGGTCCGGCCGCGGCGCGGGCAGCCAGCAGCCGTATCTCGCCGTCGCGGCGCCGGGCCGCCGAGCCCGGGCGGTGAACGTCACTGCGATTCCCAGCGCCACTATTTCCCAGGTCACGGCCGTCGCCGTCGCCGTCTCCGGCGGGCAGCAGGTCGCCGTCGGAGAAGCCGGCGGATCACCGCAGGCCTGGCGGAAAACGGTCCGCGGCTCATGGTCACCCGCCTCGGGGATGGGTCCCGCGGCAGGTGACCGGCCGGGCCCGCAGCAGCTCACCAGCGTGGTGCACGGGCGGGCGGGCTGGCTGGCGGTCGGCGGCGCCGTCCCCGGGACGGCCGTCTCCGGGACAGGTCAGCATCCCCTCGTCGTCACCTCCGCCGATGGCACGGCATGGCGGGCCGCGGGCGGTGCCAGCGCCTTCCCCGGGGCCAGCGTCTCGGCGTCCCAGGCCGCCGCGGCCCGGTCCGGTTATGTGATCGTCGGCACGAAGGTCAGCGGCGCGGGGACATTCCCCGCCGCCTGGTGGTCCGGCAACCTCAGCACCTGGACCCGCGCGAGCGGCACCGCAGCCGGCGCGGCCCTGGGCGGCACCGGGGAGATGCTGGGCGTCACCGGCGGCGTGTCCGGGTTCGTCGCCGTCGGCCGGCAGGGAATCCGCCCTGCCGTCTGGACGTCCGGCAACGGCCGCTCCTGGCACTCTGCCACCCTTCCGGTACCCAGCGGGGCCGCGAGCGCCGAACTGCAGCGGGTGGCCGTCAGCGGGCGGCACGTCGTCGCGCTCGGCGAGAAGATCAGCCCGTCCGGCGGCCGGGCGGCATTCGCCGAGATCTCCGCCAATGATGGCGGCACGTGGCGGCAGGTGCCCCTTCCGTCCCCGCGTGGCACGGCCGCCGTCACGGCGCTGACCGCCGTGGGCGGTGGTTTCACCGCCGCCGGCGTGTACGGCGCGCCCGGCAATCTCGACGTGGTGCTGTGGACATCACCGGACGGCAGCACGTGGACGGCGAGGGAACCGCGCGGCACGGGGCTGAGCGGCACCGGCATCCAGGAGATCACTGGACTCGCCACGTCCGGCGGCGCCCTGACGGGTGTCGGCTTCACCGCCACACAGGACGGCGAGCAGCCCACCCTGTGGCAGGCCCCCGCACGCTGACGGCTTCGCTGGCCCCGCTACCAAAGCCTGGCACGATGCAGCGGGTGAGCCGGCCAGCACCGTGCGCGCCGCGCCGACTCGCCCCTATTGCCCGGGGTGGAGATCGCGTCGTACCAGGTCGGCTTGCGGAGGTGATGTATCACCCATGCCGGGGTCGGGGCCGGGATCACCCACGGCGGCGGCGCTAAGCCTGGCCAGGTAGTGAGTCCAGCCGGTGACGTGCCCGGGTTGCTCGGTAGGCGGCAGGTCACGGTGTTCGAGGTCGACGCGGGTGCCGGAACCGTCGGGGGTGAGCCGCACTTCCACGGTGCTGGCTCCGGGGGGCAGCCGGTCTGAGCCGGCGTAGCCCCAGCTGATGAGGAGCCGGTGTGGCGGGTCGAGGCGGAGAAAACGGCCACGCACTGGCGTGCCCTTCACGTCGACGGCGAATCGGCCGCCGGTCTCTGGTTGGATCAGGGCGTACTCGCCCATCCACCGGACGATTGCCTCGGGCTGGGTGAAGTACTCCCAGACCCGTTCGGGCGGGGCGTCGATGTGCACGGTGGCGGTGACCGGGTCAGCGGTCATCGCCGGACTCCACCGCCTGCTTGAGGCGCCCGAGGCTATCTGGCCAGAATTCGGCGAGGAAATCACGCAGCCCGGCCAGTCCTTCTGGGCGGACGATGTACAGGCGCCGCTGGCCCTGCGGGTGGACGGCAACCAGGCCCGCGTCCTTGAGCACCTTCAGATGCTGGGACACCGCCTGCTGGGTGATGTCGAACTGCTCGGCGATCTCATTGACCGAACGCGGCTGGTCCCGCAGCAGCCGCAAGATGCCCTGCCGATGCGGCTCGGCCAGCACATGGAACGCAGCTTCGCTCACGCTGCCCATTATAGCCATAATACAAGCCTTTACTTGTTTAAGTTAATGCTTGTATCTTACACAAGTCAACGCTTGTATAGACGAGGATCCCGCCAGCATCGCAGTCGTATCCAGAGGAAGCCGCATGGGCACACAGGACACCCCCGCAATCATCCGCGCCTACTACGAGGCTTGGACGGCCAAGGATTTCGATCGGGCAGTCTCCCTGCTCGCACACGGGCTGACGGTCGAGGTGCCGGTCAACGAGTACCCGGACACCGGGTCTTTCGCCGCCGCGCTGAAGACCTTCGGATCGATGACGACCAAGACCGAACTCCTCTCGGCGATGAGCGCGGGCACGGAGGGGATGCTCCTGTATGACATGGATGTTCAGGGCCTCGGGACACTCCGCGTGGCCGAGCATTTCACCGTTGATGACGGCAAGATCACCCGCATCCGGCCCGCAGGCGTGCGAGCTGGAATTTCGCCACACCGGGCTACCGGCAGAGGTGGTGGCGGAGGGGTGGGAGCACTTCCTGGCCAGCCTCGCCGCCTACGCTGAGACCGGCACCGGGACGCCGTTCGGGGAGTAAAGACGCTGGCCTGAGCCCATGCCACGCTCCCCAGGCCGGAAAGCTGCTGGGGCTGAGGATTTCTGCGGAGCGCGCGCTCTCCTTCATCGGGCGGCAGCTTCTTGCCATGCACCAGCCCGCGGAGGGCTGCCAGGTGCGCGATGGCGCCGCTGTCTGCGGGGTGCACGCAAGAGCCGGTTCACGGGATGGCGAGCCAGTTGCCGCCCGAGCGTGTGCCGTGGGCCGAATGGTGCCGTGTGAGCGGGTGATTCCTCCTCCTCCTGCTGGGGGGCGAGCGATTCCTTTTCCGGCCGTCGGCGGTCTGAATTGTCGAGGGCTTCGGGCCGCACCCGCCGGCGCAGCGAAGCGAAACATCGTGAAAGGGAACGTGATGACCGATAATGCGCCCGTCGGGGCCGACCGCCCGGTGCGGGAGGTCCTTAATGAGACTTGGGTGCTGTCCAGGCAGGGCGGCACCTGGCGCGTTCAGGCCTTCTGGAACTGCCCGGAACAGGCTGGCTGAGCGAGGAAGGAGACACGGCGATGCCAAGCAAGCAGTCCGAGACGGTCAAGAGGCGCTGGGAGGCGGCCCATCCGGCCTGGGCGGCCCCGCCAACGACCCCGACGCCCCGCCCGGCCCGGCCGAATTTGACGTGGCCTGGCTGCAGCCGATCCCGGACGCGTCGGATCCCCCGGAGACTGGCTGATGACCCCACCCTCTCCAACGGCCAGCCCGCCGCGGCCGCCTACCACCGCGACAGCGACGGAACCCATCACGCCTTCGGACTCGGCATCCTCACCGCCACCCCCGCGGGCATCGCCCGCATCACCGTCTTCGGCGGCGGCCCCGGCCTGGTAGCCAAGTTCGGCCTCCCATCCATCCACCCGGGACGCAGGCGATGACCACGCGCTCACCGCGCTGGCAGTGATAGGCCACCGTGTCCCCAGCGTCGTGCTGGTCAGATGCCTACGCCGTCGGCAAGCCGAACATCGGGAATTGACATTTCTCTGGCTGAGTCCGCCGCCCGGGTTCCGTAGGGATATCTCGGTGGTGGATCCGGAGGACTGCGCTACCCGTGGTCTGGGCTGTTCAGGGCAGCAGGCCAGCTTGCCGACGGTAACTCGCGTTTCGAGTTCCGCGAGCGCCTTTAGCCCGTCGGCGAGGTCGTACACGGTGGGGTGGCCGGGGGTGAGCACCCCGGTGGCGATGAGCGCGTAAAGCTCTCCCATCAGCTCGCCGAAGATCTGCGGTGCGGCCTGGATCAGCATGCCGATGTTCAGGCCGATCAGGTGGACCTGGTGCTTGTAGACCAGCTCCCAGTTAGTGATCTTGGCTTCGCCGCCGACCACGCCGTAGACGACGACACGGCCGGTGACCTGCTTGGCTGCGGCCAGGCTGGCGCCGAAGGTGGTGCCGCCGACTGACTCCAGCACCAGATCGGCGCCGTTGCCGCCGGTCAGCCGCAGGACCTCGGCGGCAAGATCGGCGCTGCGGGAGTCGAGCACGTGGTCGGCACCCAGGGCACGCACCGTCTCATGCTTGCCCGGCGAGGCGGCGGCGATCACTGTCGCGCCGTAGTGCTTGGCCATCTTCACCACGGCCTGGCCGGTCCCGCCCGCCGCAGCGTGGATCAGCACGGTCTGGCCGGCGGCGATCTGCCCTAGAGGCTTGAGTGCGGCCAGCGCAGTCGGGCCCGCGGTAGGCGTCGGTGATCGCCAGCCTGGCCTGGCTGAGCAGTCCGGCGGCCAGCCCTGGATCCAGATCTGTGGGTTGCCCGATAGCGCGCGCCAGATCCCAGCCATGGGTGAACTGCTCCATCATGGCCAGGTTCCGCAAGACCGTGCCGGGGGAACTCGCCGAACGGCAGCCGGACTGTCTTGTCCAGGGCGCCGTCGGCTCCGAACGCCGCGACAGCGATCCGGATGCTCTCCTTATACGCGGCCACGAAATCCCCGACCGCGTAGTCCGCGTCGGCGACATCACCATCTCCGGCGATGGTGGCGGCCCACCAGCGGGCCGTGCCGACGAAGTGGTTGACCAGCGCGCGGACGTCCCACGACGCGCACGGCGTCGGCGCGTCCAGATCCTTGGGCTGGACCTTGGTCAAGATGGCCAGGGTGCCCTGGAGGGCCTGGTCCAGTGGGCATTCCATCACTTGCGATCCTCTCCTGCGTGGTCTGCCTTCAACCATGCAGACCTGGCGGGAGCGGAAAAGGAATCGCTCCGGACGCTTTGGCCTGCAGCAGAGTTCGGTATGAACGCGCGGCCCGGCGCGGGCGTCCCAGCGGTCGGCCGCAGCGATGCCGACCAAAGAAGACCTACGGCGCTGGCAAGGCCGAACATCGGACTTCGACATTTGTTTTGCGGTACGTGGGACGGGCGTGGCTGCTGGAGCGTTGGTCGTATTGGCGGGGGGCGGAAAGCCAACGCCGCGTTGGTCCGGTACTGGATTAGACAGCTGCCAGCGCGGCGGCGCCGGTATCCCAACCCCGGAAGCCTGCGACCCGACCCGGCGTCGGACTTCAGCCGCTCCCTTCGCTTACGAGCTGACGGGTGCTACTTGTGCGAGCTGGCGCTCGAGCGCCTTGGCCGCGCTATCGCGCCAGCTGTCAGCCATGGGCGCTGAGGCGGGATCAGGGACCGAGTAGGCCGGGATGATGAGCGGCAAGGGGGCGAGAGCGTTCACCGACAGGATGTTGACGATAGCGCCGCGGGAGCGGGTCACCGCCGGCAGGAAGGCCCGGGTCACGGCGTAGGTCCCGAAGAGGTTGACGGCCAGGTGCCGCTCGAGCGCGGCGGGGTCGGTCAGGTCGTCGGGCAGGGCGATGCCGACGTTGTTGATCAGCATGTCCAGTGACGCGACCTGGTCGGCAGCCGCCTGGATCTGCGCCGTGCTGGTGACGTCCAGGTTCAGGGGCGTCACCCGGTCGTCGGGGTGAGTCAGCGGCTGGCGGGTGCCGGCATACACCCGCTTGGCGCCTCTGGCCAGGGCTTCGGCTGCCAGTGCCTGCCCGATGCCGCGGTTGGCCCCGGTGACCAGGACCGTCTTGTCTTTTATGGTCATGCCTGTTGCTCCTGTTGTTTTGGTGTGATCGGGCGGAGGTCAGGGCAGCGGGCGCAGGCCCGCGGAGGCCTCCCGCCTCCAACCAGGTAGACCGGCCGCACACGGAAAAGGAATCGGGTGGAGGTGATCACGCCGACGTCACCGAGGCCGGGGGGCGTCGCGCAGGATCGCGTGCAGCACGCCATCGTGGTAGCCGCCATCGTGCCATTGCGCGGTCGACGGAGGCTATGTAGGTGAAGACCACGCTGGCACCGTCTCGTGCCAGGCGGCAGCGGGCCAGAGGGCCAGAGGGCATAGAGGTAGATGCCTACGGCGCCGGCAAGCCGAAACTCGGAAAATGACACTTCATTCGCGGGTGTTCGGCACACCCGGCGCATGCCATGGGACGGGAATCGCGGCTGCGGGCGGACTCGACAGGAACACGAATCAGGACAAGCTTATGCCCTGCATCCCGATCACCTGCTCGAATCGCGATAGGTCCACATCTCGGCCATCCGGCCGTCTTCCAGCCGAATGAGCCAGACCAGCGCAGACGCCACCTGAACTACCTGCGGTTCGCGAATGGCGGCGCCAACCACGGCTACCAGGTCACCGCCACCGAGGATGGCGTCGATCCGGAACCTCAGACCCGGCCGGGCCCACGCGGGTCTGCTCAACGGCCTGTTGCACGCCGTCCGGGCCTGTCACCTCAGGATAAGCATGTTCAATCCAGCCAGGGCTGAGGATTTCCGGAGCGATGGAGGTGTTGCCAGTGTTCCACATCTCGAAGTAGCGCTCGGCGATCTGCCGCGCCGACGGACCCGCATTGCCGGTCATAGACGTCCCCTCGGGCTCCACCGGGCTTTCAGGGCTGACGCCCAAGGCACCTGGTCACAGCAGCTTCCGCAACTCGTCAGCGGTCATGCCGACGATAGACAAGATGTTCCGCAGGGTGCCCTTGGCCATGTCCTTGCCTGCATGAACCGGCACGATCACCGTACGGCCATCGGGATGGCGCATGACATGGTGGCTGCCGCTGACTCTCGTAACCGTGAACCCGGCGCGTTCGAGCGCCTTGACCACCTTCGCCCCTGGTACTGCCGGGATGGCGGCGGGCATCAGGCGACGTTGAGGGTCAGTGTCAGCTCATCCGGCGGACCTACCTCGGCGAGCAGGACTTCCAGCGCCTCGCGCAAGTCGGCGATCGCGGCTTCCTGGGTCGGACCGTCGCCGACCGCGCCGACGCCAGGGCGAAGCTGGGCAGAGGCGCACCAGACGCCGTCCTCGTCCTGCTCGATGGCGTAGGGCACATGAACAACGCGCGTCACGAGATCCATTTTCGCATATCACGATCGGTGACTCTCCAGCCCGGCAGAGATGACGGTTGTGCGTCTGCCCGCAGCCCAGCAAGATCACAGAAGACCTACGGCGCCGGCAAGACGATGACTATGCGGCCACCCTGGGCCCGGAAGCGCCCAGGGGGTGCACGGTGACGGTGATGGCCAGGCGGAGGCAGCCGCACCTATTTATGGTCGGGTCAGGTGGCCGGTACCGGGACCGGCACGCCCCGGATCGACGCGTCGAGGATCTCGGCGGTGTGCGCGACCGCGATGTGCTCGCCGCGCGCCTCGAGGGCGGAGGAGATCTGCAGTGAGCAGCCGGGGTTCGCGGAGATGAGCAGCCGCGCACCGGTGTCCAGGACGGACGCCGCCTTTCGCTCGCCAAACTCGCGGGCGGCCGCTGGCTGCAGCAGGTTGTAGATACCCGCCGAGCCGCAGCAGGTCCCGGCGTCGGGGACCTCGGCCAGTTCGAGTTCCGGTATGCCGCGCAGCAGGTCGCGCGGCGCGGCGGTGATCCGCTGCGCGTGCGCGAGATGGCACGCGTCGTGGTAGGCGGCCCGGACAGGCACCGGGTGCCGGGCAGCGGCGGGGCCGCCCGCGGTCTCGAACAAGCCGGCCAGGAACTCGGCGAAGTCACGGACCTTGCCGCTGAGCGCGGCGGCGCGCGGGGCCCAGGCCGCGTCGTCGGCCAGCAGGTCGGCGTACTCCTTCATGGCGGAGCCGCAGCCGGCGGAGTTGACCACGATCGCGTCCACGCCGGCCCGCTCGAACGTCTCGATGATGTGCCGCGCGAAGCGGGCCGCCTCACCGGACCGGCCCGAATGCAGCGAGAGCGCCCCGCAGCAGCCCTGGCCGCGCGGGATGATCACGTCGCAGCCCTCCGCCGCGAGCACCCGCGCGGTCGCGGCATTGACCTGGGGGAAGAACACCGACTGCACGCATCCGGTGAGCATCCCGACCACGGCGCGCCGGCGACCGCGGGCCGGGATCCGCTCGGGCAGGCGCCCGGCCAGTACCGGCGCGTCCTGCTTCGGGGCCAGGCTCATCGCCGCGCCGAGGACGGGGGAGACGCGGGCCAGCAGCCCGCTGCGGGAGATGAGCCGGTCCGCACCCGTGCGCTGGAGGGCGTGCAGCGGGCCCGAGAGCGCGCGGAGCCGGCGCGGATACGGGAAAACAGCGAAGATCGCTGAGCGGGCGGCGCGGTCACGCAGTGGCCGCCGCTGGCCTCTGCCCCTGGGGCCGCCGGCCGCGCCGCCGGGCCCGCTGCCCCGCCCGGCGCCCGCTGCCACGCCAGCGGAATCCCCGCCCGTCCCGCCAGCGGGGGCGCCCTCCGCCCCGGCCACCTCGGCCAGGGCGTCACCAGCCTTCTCGTCACCGGCCTTCCCCTCGGCGGCCTTCTCGTCGGCGGCACCGCCGGCCACGATGGCGGCCTGATCCTGGCGCGGTTCCTCGATCCATGCTCGCGCGGCCTCGATCAGCCGGTCATACTGCACGCCGGACGGACACGCCGTCACGCATGCCATGCAGCCCAGGCAGCGGTCGAAGTGCTCGACCGCCGCCGGGCTGAGTTCCGCGCCGTCCAGGACCTGCGTCATCAGGTGGATCCGGCCGCGCGGCGAGTCCATCTCCTCGCCCCAGAGCTGATAGGTGGGGCAGGCGGGCAGGCAGAACCCGCAGTGCACGCAGTCGCTGGCCAGCCCGCGCAGCTTACTTGTGTCCAATTTAGATCCCTCCGGCGAAGCGCCCCGGCGCCATCCGGTTCCCGGGGTCGAACTGACCCTTGACCGCACGCATCAGGGCCAGAGCGGGAACCGGGCCCCACATGTCGACGCGCGCCTGCACCGGCGGCGGCGCCGCCAGCACGACGACGCTGCCGCGAGGCGGACCGCCCTCACCGGCGGGGGAACCCGCCGCCCCGGGGCCGTCCGGCGCGGTCCCTGGCGTGGAAGCGTGCCCGAGAGCGGTCCGCAGGGCGCGCACGAACAGGGCAGTCTGGTCCGCGTCCGCGCTGCCGTCCAGGCACGCGTACAGGACTCCGGCTCCTGCCGACCCGCCCACGGCAGGCGCCACGCGGGCGTCGCCGGCCACCGTGTCGATCGTATCCAGCACGCGGCGCAGTTCCGCCCCCCAGAACGCGATGCGGATCAGCGTGCCGCGAGGGCTTCCGCTGGCCTCGCCCCGCTGCGCCCACCACTCCGGCGCGGACTGCGAGACTTCCGCGTCCTGGCCGAGCAATGCGGCCATCCGGGCGGCCCGCTCGGCCACGCCGGACGCGGTGCCCTCGAGCAGTACCCCGGCCCGGACCGGGCCGGCTGGCCGGGGACGGTCGATCTCCACTGCGGATGGCAGCAGCGGCGATGCCGCGGCCGATCCCGCGGCGTCCGCCGCCGGGGACGCGTCATCGTATTCCGCGGTCACGTAGGCCTGGGCCG
>DASQVO010000414.1:0-11988 GCA_035640715.1 Streptosporangiaceae bacterium | reverse complement strand
AGGACGTGCCGGTCACCGGGCAGGATCACGACGTAGACCTCGATGGGCTGGTCGTGCTGGTCAAAGCTCACCCGTACCAGGCGGCCAACTGGGATGCCCGGCCGGAGATGCAGCTTCGTCGCCTCCTCCGAGGTCGGCATGCGCCAGGTGATCTCGTCTTCGTAGCGGGTGGGGATGTGGCCGAGGTCTTCGAGGACCTGGTCGGTGCCCTCGATGATGTCGGCCGGGTTCATGATCTTGCTGTCCTGAACGATCGCCAGCGGATAGTAGCTGTCGCCGAGCTGCAGCGGCTCGTTGTCCGCGTACATTACCCTGCGACGTACCGCGACCTCTTGCCCGGGCTCCACCCCGAGGCGGGATGCGATGTCCGTGTCGGCCGGGATCACGTCAACGGTGCTGACTTGCTTAGGCGTCTTGCCCTGGGCTTCGACCTGCTGGGCGAAGGTGTCCCTGCGCCCGTTGGCCTCCAGGCGTCTGGTCCGGGAGCCGGTCAGGGATGCGTAGTACTTGACCTTGCCGCCCCTACCGGTACGACACGGTGCGCTGCCACCGCAAGCACGCCGAGGACGATCCAATGATCGGATAGCCGATCGAGGCGAAGAAGCCGACCCGGCGCACGACCGAGAAGGCCGCCGAGGTATCGCGCAAGAAGCTGTCCCCCAGCCTGAAGCCGAAGACGGTCGTCAACACGCATCGCATGCTCCACCGAGCATGGGAGGACTTCACTGTCTGGGGCTGGGCCAAGCGGAACGTCGTCAGCGACGCGCACCCTCCCCGCGTTCCCCGCGAAGGACGTATGGTGTGGACCGTCGCTCAGCTCCAGACCTTCCTGCAGCGCGCCCGGTCTGACCGGTTCTTCGCGCTATGGGTACTCGAAGCGACCTCGGGCATGCGGCGGTGCGAGCTGGCGGGCGCTCACCGTGACCTGCTCGACCTGGACGCCGGGACACTCGCCATCGAGGACACGCGGGTCGTCATAGACGGCAAAGTCATCGAGTCGGACGGCAAAACGGAGAACGCCCAGCACGTCCTGGCACTCGACCCGTTCACCCTCGCCGCGCTCAAGGTCCACATCGAGATGCTGGACCTGGAACGGAAAGAGTTCGGGCCGGACTATCAGGATCACGGGGTCCTGTTCTGCTGGGAGAACGGCAAGCCCCCGCACCCCGACACGATCACACGCCGGTTCAAGAAGCTGGCTGCCTCGGCCGGGCTCCCGGAAATCGACCTGCACGACGTACGGCACAGCTACGCGACGGCGGGCCGGAACGCGAAGATCGACTGGAAAGCGCTCAGCAAGCGCATCGGCCACGCGGATGTTGCCTTCACGATGAAGCAGTACGTGCAGACCGACCTAGAAGCCGACCGCCAGGTGGCGAACACGCTGGCCGAACTGATCATCGGCGGCGCGCTCGCCTCTACCGAGGTGACAGAAGAGACAGAGGAACGCACGCCGGACGATGCAGGCGGGGATGCGGGGACGACGGCGTGAGCCAGAGCTCCGTTAGCAAATCCGTTAGCATCTGGCATGCAAAAGGCCCCTTCCATGATCGGAAGGGGCCTCTGACCTGGTAGCGGGGGCAGGATTTGAACCTGCGACCTCTGGGTTATGAGCCCAGCGAGCTACCGAACTGCTCCACCCCGCGTCGCGTTCCTTAACCTTATGAACTTCCGGTCCGGTAGGCAAATCAGCCGCCCGGCCCGCACCTGCCCGGGCCCGAATCCTGGCACCGGGCACCCCCCACCTCAGTGACCCGCACCGCCCTGGCGCCGGACGACCAGGGCGACCGCCACGATAATCAGTCCGCCGCCGAGCAGCATGGTGTGTGTGAGAGCCTCGCCGAGCAGGGTCGCGCCGAGGATGACGGCGACGACCGGGTTCACGTACGCGTACGTGGCCACCGTCGGCGTCGGAAGGCTACGGACGGCCACGCTGTAGGCGGACAGCGCGAGGATCGACCCGGGCCCGATGAGGTAGCCGAGCGCCAGCCACGAGCTGCGCGACACCGCCGTCAGGTGGAACGAGCCGAACTCGCCGGTCGCGGCGGCGAGCACGAGCAGCGCGACACCGCCGGTGAGCATCTGCATCGCCGTGGACAGCAGTGGCCGAGCCGGCAGCGCGAGCCGGCCGGAGAGGATGGTTCCCAGCGCCCACGAAAGGCTCGCCACCAGGATGATGGCCACACCGCCCGCGGAACCTGTGCCGGGTGACCCGCCGTTACCGAGGCCTGCCAGCAGGCCGACCCCGGCCAGCCCGGCTATCAGGCCGGAGAGCGGCAGCACGCCGATCCGCGCGCGGTTCAGTGCCGCGTCCAGGACCAGCAGCCACAGCGGCACGGTCGCCACGAGCAGCGAGGCGAACCCGGACGGAACGCTGCGCTCGCCGACGGACACGCCACCGTTGCCGCCGAGCAGCAGCAGGATGCCGACGACCGCGCAGGCCAGCCAGTTCGCCGCGCGCGGCCAGTTCGCGGCGCGCGGCCGGTCCGCGGCGCGCTTAGCGGCGGAACCGCTCCGCACGGCCAGCGGGAACAGGATCAGCCCCGCGATCAGGTACCGCACTCCGGCGAGCAGCAGCGGCGGGATCGTCTCGACTCCCACCCGGATCGCCAGGTACGTGCTGCCCCACACCACGTACACGACCAGCAGCGCCGCCCACCCGCCGAACGCAGGCCGCCGCGCCCGCTGCGGCCCGGAATCGTGAGGCCCTGGATCAGGATGCCGAACGAAATCGGGATGGCCCTGGTCTGTTGTGTCGGTAGAGGCGGGCGTGTCCGTCACTCCTCGATCCTGCCTGGTCCGGGCGGCCCGTGACGAGTAGCCGCAATGCCAATGTCCGCCTGATTCCTGCCACCGGCGGCCGGCCCGATCCCGGGCGGTCATCGTACGCTCGGCTGCACGATGCCTGTGGGCCCCCGCCAGGGTCCTAGCGGGTCATCGGCTCCAGGCCCGGCGGTTCCCGCGCGGGCGGCGCGGCGAGGCTCAGCAGCGCCTCCAGGTAGGCATCCCAGTAGCGGCCCGGGTCGGCCGCCCGGACCGCCGAACGCAGCCGAGCCGCCTCCCCCGGCGCGCTGATCCGCACCAGGGCGCGGAGCAGGTCATCCTCATCCTCCGGCTGGCATACCAGGCCGTCCGCGCCGTCACGCACCTGGTCGGCGAGCGTGCCCGCCCGGGTCACGATGACCGGCACGCCGTGGGCGTAGGCGAGCCACACGTTCTGCGAGGAGGTCGCGGACCGGTACGGCAGGACGAGCGCATCCGCCGCCGCGAACAGTCCGGGTATCTGGTCGGCGGGGACGTAGCCGGGGCGCAGCGTGACCCGGCCGGCTAGGCCGAGGCGGTCGATCAGTGCCCGTGTCTCCTTTTCTGCCTTGCCCCAGAACTCTCCCGCGACCGTCAGGACGACGTGGGCAGGTGCCCGCGCAAGTGCACGCAGCAGCACGTCAAGACCCTTGTACGGCCGGACGATGCCGAAGAACAGCAGATGGCACCGCCCGGGGCGCAGCGCAACATCCCGTTCGGCATGGCCATTGGCTGCCGCATGATCTCCCCGGCAGTACACGGATGCGGCGGTCGGCAGGTGCGGGGGCAGCGACACGGCCGTGACCCGCACCGCCGGGACCAGGGCGCGCGCCCGGGCGGCTTCCTCGGCCGAATGGGTCAGCGCCGCCCCCGCCCGGCGCAGCAACTTCCTGGTCAGCAGCTCATCGGCTGGCCTGCGCTCATGCGGCAGCACATTGTGGCAGACCACCACGGTGCGCGGCTGTGACGTGCCGTCACGCCGGCGCCCCGGGCGGGCTCCGCGAAGTCCTTCCAGCACGCCAAGGTACGGGATGGCCTGCGGGGGGATCAGCAGCGCGAAAGCGACCAGGTCCATATCACACAGCCGACGTCCCGCGGCGACCCAGCCGGCCGGATGGCGCCAGGACAGCAACCGCCGCGTCCGCGGGAACGGCTCGCCCTCCGCCACCTCGACCATGTGCTGCCCGCCCGGGTAGTGCCCGACCGGGTACTGCCTGCTCCATGACTCGATCACCACGTCGTGCCCGGCCGCGGCAAGCCGGTGCGCGAGCTCGGTGGTATGCCGTGCCCCGCCACCTTTGTACGGGTGTGCCGGGCCGATCAGCGCGATCCGCACGGCTCCTCCGCACGGCTTTCATGATCGTGAGCCAAAAACGGCGGATGGAGCGGAAAACAACCTACGATCATGGAAAGACCGTGCCTCACGTGTCGCCCCGGGAACGGACGATCAAGTCGGCGAGTAGCGCCAGCGAGGCGATGATCAGCCCGGTCACGAAAATGAGGACCGTACTGATCGTGAAATTCAGCGGATGCACGACCATATCGTAAAGGCCCATGAGAATACCGAGGCAGACCAGGAACAGCGCCGGCGGCATCAGGACCTTAAGCGGGTTGAAGTACATCACCATCCGCAGTACCTGCAGCACGTACTGGTAGGCGCCGGAGAAGAAATGGGACGGGGCCACGTCGGCCCGCTTGGCATAGTCAATGGGTACGTAGCGCACGCCATGCTCATTTGACAGGAACGCGAGCGTGATCGTGGTGGCGCAGGAGGAATCGGGCGGCAGTAGCCGGAGATAGGGCTGCGCGACGGACCGGCGGAACGCGCGCAAGCCGGAGTTCAGGTCGGGTATATCGGAGTTCATCATCTGCTCGGCCAGCTTTCGGATGAACCACTTGGCGGGTGCCCGGGCGACCTTGTGCGTGCCCGACTCGCTCGTGCGGGCGCCGATCACCTGGTCAACCGACGGATCGGCATCCAGCATGGCGACGAACTCGGGTATGCGCTCGTTCGGGTAGCTCATGCCGGAATCGGTCCAGACGACGATCTCGCCCTTGGCCTGCTGGGTGCCGATCCGGCGGACGGTACCCGGGCCGCTGTTGCGCGGGAAGTGGATCACGCGCAGCCGCGGGAAGTGCGGCTCGGCCGAGCGGAGCCGTTCCAGCGTGGCGTCGGTCGAGGCGTCATCCATGGCGAGCAGCTCATACGGAAGCCCGCTGGCGTCCATCGAGCGGGAGATCCGGCCGATCTCAAAAAGCACATGATCCTGCTCATTGAAGCAGGGCAGGATGATCGACACGCGCGGTTCGCGGCCGTCCGCCGGCGCGGCCCGGTACTGCGGCTGCGGCTCGTGGGTGAGTTGCGTCTCATGGGAGGCCTGGGACTCATACGAGGGCTTGACCTCATACCCCGGCTGAGTCTCGTACGAGGACTTGACCTCATACTCCGGCTGGGTCTCATACAAGGGCCGGGCCTCAAGCTCCGATAGGGTCTCATACGCCGCCTGGATCTCATACGCCGCCTGGGCCCCGTAGGAAGGCTGCGCCTGGTACGGTGGCGCGGGCTCGTAAGCCACATCCTCCAGAAAGGGCTCCTCCGGGGGCTGCTCAGACGGAAACAGCGACTCCAGCGGTACCGTCCTGTCCGGCGGAACCCGCCGTCCGTTCCCGGTCGATTCCGGCCCCTGGCGCCTGCGTCCGGGAGATCCGAATGGTCCTGGTTTTTTCGGAATGCTCACGACCGGCGAGAATACTCTGCCTCCTGGCTCGCCACGGCCCCACCGGCCACACCCGTCGGCTGAGACATCCAGATGACGAAGTGAATCGGCCACGTTCCGGTCGGCGGCTGGGTCAGCTCATGCGCGTCCTGCGTCGTCAGCAGGTTGAGCGCCTCACGCGGGGCACCGCCGTAGGGGGCCAGCCGGGACTCCTGCCCGGCGAGGAGCACGGGGCGGCGGCCTGCCCGCTGGATCCCGGCCATCACCGACTCCACCGATGCGAGCGACGGATTGTCTATGCTGGCCGTCGGCGTCGCGCACATGCCCCTGAGGACCTGGCTGAACTGTTCGGCCGTGACCCGGTCAAGGATCACCGCGGATGCGTTCGGGCCGATCTGCGCGCACAGCGAACGCACCGCGCTGTACTCGCCGGCCCCGGTGCGCTTGAACGCGAGGCCATTCGCGGTGGGCCGGTGAGAGCCGCTCGCCGCCCGCGTCAGTCCGATGCCGAACGTGGTGACGGCCGCGGGCACCAGCAGGGCGATCACGCAGCACGTTGCCACGGCGGCCGCCGCCAGGCGGCCCGCCCCGAGCCCGCGGCCGCGTTCCTTCAGCCATGCCGACATCCAGACCGCCGCCAGGATCAGCCCCGGAAGCACAACGGGCACCAGCCGACGGCTGGCCCAGGGCTGGTCCGGGAAGATGCCCGGGCGCCACAGAACCGTCACCGTCACCCAGCCGATGATCATCAGCGGCAGCACCCAGACACGCGCGGCACCTTCGTCCCGCCAGGTCAGCAGCGCCCGCAGGGACCGGCGGGCGAGCAGTGCGAGGCCGAGGACACCCAGCAGCACCGCGGGAATGCCGATGTACCAGATCACCCAGTACAGGCTGTCCTCGTAGTACTGCCGGTGCGGGTCGATCGGCAGGTGGGCGAGCCACTGCAGCCCCGCGACGTAGGCGGTCGCCGCCCGGTCGGTTTCGCCGCGGACCGTCTGCAGGTACGGGCGCACGGCAAAGCCGATGGCCGCGAGCAGTGTCACGGCTGCGGCCGCCTCGGGAAGCCACCGCAGCGGCCGGGCGCTCACCTTGCTCCGCAGCCAGTTGCGGATCTGGGGCACTTCCATGACGCCCATACCGATGACCGTGAGGACGATGGCACCCAGCGCGATCGCTGTCAGCAGCCGCAGCGAGGACCCGACCGAGTCCAGGTACGGCAGGGAGAGCAGGTAGCCGTCCGCGAGCCCGTAGCCGAGCCCGATGACGAGCCCGACGCCGAACGGAACGGCCTGCACCCTTTTCGCGGCGAGAAGCACCCCGAGGAACGGAATCGCCGGCAACAGGTCGTTCAGCCCGTCGATCCTGATCAGCACGGTGAGGCCCATGGCCAGGCCGCCGAGGAAAGCCAGTGTCGCGTTTGGCGATGGCCCGTCCCGCCAGGTTCCGCGGCCAGTCCAGCCGCCCTGCCCGAGCCACGTGGCCCATGGCCTGCCGGCCGCCCAGGGCATGTGTGCCGCCCAGGGCCAGCGGCCCCGGCGTGATCGTCCCGGCCGGGCTTGCTCCGGCCACCCCTGGGCCGCAGTGCCGCCGGGGCCGGCGCCGTGCCGCCCGGCGGTGATGACGAACGAGTCGACCAGCATGCACAGGCCGCCATAGAGCATGACCTGCGTCAGCGTCTCACTGAACGTTGAGCGGCTGGCGTACTGCTCGGGCAGGCACACCGCGAGGACCAGCGCCGCGGCAGGCGCCCAGCGGGCCCCCGCGAGCCGGCCGGCCAGGCCACCGAACGCGAGTACGGCGCACCCCCCGATCACCGGCGCCATCGCGGCGGCGGCCAGGGCGCCGCCCGCCCACACGCCGATGGCGAGCAGCATTGGCAGCCCCGCCATGAACTGCGGCACCACTGTCGAGCCAGCCCGGTAGAAGCCGGGGCTGGCGAACGTGATGCCCGAGTGCACGCCGCCGAAAGCCTGCAGCGACTGCGGTATGCGCGTCGAGCCGTGTTCGGCGATCCAGTACCCGAACTGCAGGTACGCGCCCGGATCCCGGAGCACGATGATCTGCTGGGAGTTCATGGCGAGCTGCCACACCGCGAATCCGGCCGCCACGGCGACCGTCCCCGCCAGCGCCCACCAGGGCACGTCCGGGCGCTCGCTGTTCCGGCTTTCCCCGGCGGCCTCCGGGTGGCCGGCCTCCGGCTGGCCGACGTCCGGGTGGGTGGTCCCCGGTTGCAGCGTCCCGATGTCGCCGCTGGTTCCCGCGCCCTCACCGCCGATTTCAGCGGCTGCCTGGACTTCCTGCCCGGCTCCGCCAGCGCCCGGCTCTGCGGGGTCCACCTCGGCGGAGCCGGGTCCGGCCTGCCGGCTGTCCCAGATGTCCCGGATACCGTGCGGCCAGCTGGCTGGCACCTGGCGCAGCGCGAAGAAGACCAGCGCGACGGCCAGCGGGATGGAGATCACGAGCACGGGCACGTTGTTGAACCGGCCGGCGAGCAGCAGCGGCAGGCCCGCGAGGAGCCATGCCATCACCAGCAGCGACGGCAGCACGGTCACCACGGCAAATAGCCGGCCTGGTACCCGCTGCCAGTTGGCGCGTCGCCGGGCGACCGCGGGGTGGATGGCACGGCGGATGACGCTCCTCACGGCGCCGGTCTTGACCGCGCTGACCGTGCCCAGCGGCCCGGCTCCCCCGGCCGTCACCGGGTCGTCGCCGACCGCGGGACCCACGGCGGTCGTGGCAGCCTCGGCTGCCTTGCTCGCGTCAGCAGGGTTGCTCACGTCAGCAGGGTTGCCCGCGTCGGCGCCTCTGCTTGACGCGCGGTGTCCTCGGCGCACGGACCCCACTTTAGAGGGGCTCACAAATGGGCTGCCAGGGGGACGTAAGCGACTCGCCATCATCGCGCCCGCTGGCCCGGGCGGAGGCAGGAACTCCTCCACCTCCCCACCGCGCTGGCCGATCGCGGCCACGATCAGCCACGCGAGGATGCCCGCCGGGTAGATGAAGTAGCCGAAGCGGGTCGCGGGCGCCAGCAGGAACATCAGCGTCAGGCTGATGATGAGCCGTGCGGCGGCTGCCGGGACGTCCCGCGGTGGCCGTAGGAAGAGGGACGCCAGCACGCCCAGTGCGGTGGCAACGAGCATGGCGATGACGAACATGCGGCCCGCGTGTCCCGTCTGGGCGATCAGGTGCCCCGGAAGCGGGCTGACGGCCTGCGACGTCACGCTGGCCAAGCCAAGCGGGAACAGGACGGTGTTCTTCACCAGCGAATCTGGCCGCAGTACCGCGAACGGGCCGACGATGACCGCGGCGACGCTGAGCGACGCGGCCGTCATGACGGCCGCCGGCCGTTTCCCGTCCCTCGTGACGAGAAGGCTGAACGCGACGATGATCGCAGGCCATGCAATCGCCTTCATTGCCGCCGCGGCACCGAAGGCAAGACCTGCCAGGACCGGACGGGGATACCGCCACAGCAGTGCGAATCCGAGGCACAGCAGCGCGACGATCGGCACATCATCCCCGCCGACCGACAGTTCGAGCGCAATGATCGGGGAGGCGGTGATGAACACGGCCCAGCGCGCCACATCTTTCGCCTGCCCTATCCACAGGGCGAGCGCGAACAGGACCACGAAAACCAGCCCGAACCACACCCGCGGGTCGGCAAGCGGGTTCTGTGCGGCGATGACATCCGGCAGGCCGAAGAGGGTCATGGCGGGCAGGTAGGGATCGTAGGCATTCGGGTTACGCGTGTTGCTGAGCAGACCAGGCGACTGGTACGGCGTGCCGTGATGAACCAGCATTCCGGCCGATCGCGTGATGACGCTGACCTCCGGCTGGCTCTGCCCGGTCCACGCCATCCACATGAGCGGGACGATCAGCGCCCCGCAGAGGCTCACCACAAGCGCCAGATCGGTGCCGCGGGAGCGCCACGCCATCACGGCGAGGGCCGCGACCGCGTAGCCGCACGCCGCCATCAGGCCCCAAAGGCGGTGCAGGCTGTCGGTGCTGAACAGCGACACCGCGCCGGCGAACATTCCGCAAGCCACAAAGGTGGCCACGATCCATGGCCGGCGGACGGTGAGCAGCGACTGCCACGGCAAGGTCTTGCCTGGCGCGCACCCGCCCCCGGATGCTAGATTTCGCGCGAGCAAGCACATTCGCGAATCCTCCCCTCGCGATCCTATCCCCAAGGGTTGCCAATCTTGCGCTACCTGCACCTGTGCCACTCCTGCCCCTGACGCCGCCCTGATTTCACGCCCTCGGCTTGCCGCGTCCGGGTCACGGTCGGCGGCCCTGGATCGCACGCGGGCTACGGACAGGCGACCGTACCGGCCCAGCGAGCCCGGGCCTTCAGACCCGGCGAGCGGCCGGTGTGTCGGACCCCAGCCCGGGAAAGCTGACGGGGGGTTCCGGGGGGTCGTCCCCCCGGGCCAGCACAGCGGCCGGTGTGTCGGCGGGCAACCGGCGCGAGCAGGCGGGGGGCCCGGGGGTCGTCCCCCCGGGCCTGTACAGCCGCTATGCGGTATCCAAGCCGTCGGCCTCCGGACTTCCTGGCAGGCTGACCCGGCGGGGCGGGCCGCCCCGGAGCGGCGGGAGGCGCGCGGAGTAGATCGAATAGCCATCGATGTAGCGGGCGACGATGGTAGCGATCACGGTGGCAGCCAGCATCGGGACCATGATGCGGAAGCCGCCGTGTGTGAGTTCGAGCACAAGGGCAAGGCTCGCGAGGGGCGCCTGCATCGCGGCGCCGAGCATAGCGGCCGCGCCCACCAGGGCGTAGGCGCCCGCCGGTGACCCGTGCCATACGAGGCTCCAGGCAATGCCGAAGGCCCCCCCGAAGACCGCGCCGGTGCTCATCGTCGGCGTGAACAGCCCCCCGGCCGCGCCGCTGCCCAGGCACATGGCTGTCACCAGCGGCTTGAGCACGAAGAGGGCCAGCAGGACACCGAAGCCTGCCGCGCCCACGAACGCGTCGTGAGCCATGTCCTTGCCGTTGCCGAACAGCTGCGGGTAGGCGATCCCGATCATGCCGAGCACACCGAGTGCGACGACCGGGGCAACGATCGCAGGGCGCCCGGTGATCCGGTAATAGGAGATCCAGCCGATGAGCCGGATGTAGCCGGCCGCGATCACGCCGAGCACCGGGCCGGCCAGCAGCGCCCAGACCAGCAGCGGCATGGTGAAGTTGTAGGCGGGAAGGTCGACATAGGTCGCGTGATCCGGCAAGTAGATCCACGCGACGGCGGTGGCGATCCCGGAGCAGGCCAGGGCGGGCAGCACCACCGGGAGGGCGAGGCTGCCCACCATCACTTCCGCGGTGAACAAGGCGCCGCCGAGCGGGACGTTGTACACGGCGGCGAGTCCGGCGCCGCCCCCGCACGCGACCAGCAGCCGCCGCTGTGCTGGGGACAAGCGCGCCCAGCCGGCCAGGACGCTCGCCGACACGCCGCCCATCAGCTTCGGGGCTGCCTCTCTGCCAATAGAGGCACCCATGCCGATGACGAACTCGGAGATCACCGACGTGCCGAGAGAGCGGTGGAAGGACAGCCGCCCGTCCCCGTTCCATATCGCATCGTCGAGTTCTGATTTCTCGCCTTTGGTGTGGCGCCGCAGCAGGTACCACGCGACGCCGCCGACGGCTCCGCCGACGAGCGGCGAGACGACGCGGCGGAGGGCCGACGCGTGCCTGACACCGGATTCCAGGTTGCCGGCGTGGTAGCCGAACGCGAGGTGCTCGACGTTGAACAGGAAAAACATCATCAGGTCGCCGAACAGGCCCGCCGCGATGCCGGTCAGCACGAGGACGGCCCAGAAGGCGGGGGTGAGGGCGCTCTCCCCGTCACTGGTGACATTCGGCTGCTCGGTGGCGCCCCTGCCGGAGGGGAGCCGCCGCTTGATCAGCGGCTGCGGAATGCGAAGGCGTTCGCTTTGCAGCGGCCGACTGTCCGCTCCGTCACCGCCGTCCTCCCGCCTGAGCGCGGTCCACATCCGTGCAGCCTCCCGCGCCAGATCGGTCCACCTCTGCGGCTCACTCTAGACAGCGGACACCTGGCCACTGCGGGCGGCTGCCCCAGCAGATGAACCGGAATAGCCGACATTAACGCTGGATACTGATGGTCCGTTATTCCGAATGCCTTCTGCGCGCCCGGGGATATCAGCCGGATTCGTCGGCGACGCCGAGCCAGCCGGTAAGGAAGTCCCTGGTGACCAGCGTCCACAGATAGCCGGAGAGCACGACGCAAGTGACCGGCACGATGCCGAATACCCCGCCGAGGCCGAGTGCGAGCATGCGCAGTTCCCAGCCCAGCTCTTCCCGGCCGGCCCGGCCCAGGGCCGGCCGGGGCGGCTCGCCGCCGATGGTGCCGGGACCTGAGACGGTACGCCTGCCCGTGCGGACGCCGTGGCGGATCTGGATGCCAAGGGCGACAAGAAGGGCCTCAGCGAACGGGGAGGTGCGCTCAGCCCGGGGATT